>CAZHPO010000062.1:0-8145 GCA_964534615.1 uncultured Oscillospiraceae bacterium | reverse complement strand
TTCCATTCCATATCTAAAACGATGTAATCCATCTGTGTAAACGACCTTTCTTTGTTCCTGACTTTATTGTACCACATGGGATGGGCTTCTGTAAACAGGAAGTTTGAAAATAAAAACTGGCCTTAAAATATGAATTTAATTTGGCACTTGTTTTATAGCCAGTTGGCGCTATAATGGAGGTAAAAAGTGACAGGAGGTGTTTCCCATGAAAAGTAAAAGCCTGAGTCAGAAAATCATCAGCGGATGTATTGCGGTGATCGGCTTGGCCATGACACTCCTGACCCGTGAAGCCGGTATTGCCGAAGGCGCAACCACCGGCGCAAAGATGATGTTTGCCCTGAGCCTGATTTTGGTGATCGTGAGTAGCGTCGCACTGATTGCTGCGTTTATTCCCCATTCGGGCATCGTTGATACCCGGAAGTTGACCATGGCTGCAATGTTTGCGGCATTGTGCTATGTGGGCTTTGCGGTGTTCAAAATTGATATTCCTGTGGGCACGGAAAAAACCGCCTTCCATTTGGGCAATGTTTTCGTGGTGCTGGGTGCCCTGTTTATGGGGGGACTGTGGGGCGGTATGGCCGGTGCGGTTGGGTTGACCATCGCTGATCTTACTTCTGGATATGTTACCTCTGCCCCGAAAACTTTTTTGCTGAAGCTGGGAATCGGTCTGATTGCAGGATTGGTGGCGCACAAGGTGTTTAAAATCAGTCAAGGCAAGGAAAATCGGAAAGTTGCACTGCCGGTTGCAGCGGCGGTGTCCAGCGCTGCCGGTATGGTTTTCAACGTAGTGGCAGATCCGGTGGTTGGCTATTTTTATAAGACCTATGTGCTGGGTGTCCCCCAGGATGCGGCAAAGATCTGGATGAAGATCGGCGCAGTGACCACACTGGTCAACGCTGTTATTGCGGTGATCGCTGCAACTGTACTGTATCTGGCGGTGCGGCCTGCTCTGGAAAAGAGCCGGTTGATGCCCAAAGTATAATTATGAAAAAGCTGCCCAGAGGCAGCTTTTTGTTGCCAGATTTGTATTTTCGGTATATAATAAAAAGAAAAAGGAGTATGCCATGGAAATACTGTATTCTGATGGGGATTTGGCGGTCTGCATCAAATCGGTGGGTCTGGATTCCGAAAAACAATTGCCGGAGGAATTGAAAAAACAGCTTGGTGGCGAAATTTTTCCCATTCATCGACTGGATCAGAATGTGGGAGGTGTCATGGTCTACGCCCGCACCAAAACCGCTGCTGCGGCGCTTTCCAAGGCGGTGCAGCAGGGCAGTATAGTCAAAGAATACGTGGCCATGGTTCATGGTACGCCGCCGGAAACTGGCGACTGGGCAGATATGCTGTTTAAAGATAGCAGCAAAAACAAGGTTTTTGTGGTAAAAAAAGAGAGAAAAGGTGTAAAAAATGCCCGATTGGAGTTTACCAGATTGTCAGAGGGAGAAACTTCCCTGGTTCGGGTGCGGCTGCATACGGGCAGAAGCCATCAGATTCGTGTCCAGTTTGCCTCCAGAAGCTATCCGCTGGTGGGTGACCACAAGTATGGTGCAAAGGATGAGGAAAAAGCACCGAGGTTGTTTTCCTGTTTTATTTCCTTTCCCTTTAGGGGCAAGAATTATCGCTTTGAAAGACTGCCGGAGTGGGCGTGAATAAAAAGTTGAGGCGTGGTGTAATGCACCACGCCTGTTTTTTTACATGTTGGATTTGATAGTGGAGATCAGAATATCGCCGGCAACGACCCGGTCTTCAGCGGCAAAACCGTCGGCAAAGTTATCGGAATAGATGACCTGCGCATTGGGGGGGAACTCGTCGTCACCCTCCCAGACCATGATCTGCATTTGATAACCGCCGATCAGATCAAATTGGAACCCGGCATCGCCATGGGGCAGGGGAATGGCTCCCATTTTTTCACAGGCGGATTTAAAAGCGGCTACCCTTGTGCCGAAAGTAAAGGCGGCACGGGTCAAAACACGACCGGTGTAGGGCTGGATATACATTTCACCCCAGGGCATTTCCCGGAAGGTCTTCCAGGCGCCGTTCCAGACCACATCCCGGCTTTCCAGCAAATAGCGCAAAAGAAAGGTTTGGGTGGGCAGAGGGGGGAGCTTGCCGCCGTCCAGAGCGGTGATGGCATAGTCCGGATGGGAAATGGCAAATCGCCGCCCCAGCAGATTCAGCGTAAAAGCCTTTCCGTCCCAGCAAACGTAGGACAGTCGTGCGACCACCTCCGCAGGGTCAAGGGCACGGAATTTTTCTTCATAGTGGGCAAAGGGGACTTCTTCTTTGTGGTTTTCTACTTGCATGATTTATCCTCTTATTCGTGTAATTCCAGGGGCAGACCGTCGGGATCTCGGAAAAAAGTAAGACGGCCACCGTTAATTTTATCTTCCCGAATGGGTTCGGTTTCAATGCCCATTCCATTCAATTGGGCGGCAGTTTCTTCTACATTTTCCACTCGAAAGGCCAGATGTTGAAGACCCAGTTGAGAGCGGTTGGGCTGCTGGGGTGCATGGGAATCTTCAAACAGTTCCAATGTGATCTCTCCACAGCGAAGCATGGTCAGATAGTCATGATGTGCCTCTCGCCAGGTGCGGCGAAGCACTGTAAAGCCCAGCTTTTCGTAAAACTCCAGACTGCGCTGATAATTGGAGCAGGTAATGGCAACATGATGTTGGATACCAAGCATGTTATGCCTCCTGAATGGAGTTGGGGAACAGGCTCCGATCGGTGTGGGGCAGGAAGCAGGCAGCAACAAAAGAATCCATATAGCCGGGGTAGGTGGACAGCTCCAGATAGGTCATATTTGCACCTACTTCAGCACATTTGGCGTTGGCTTCATCTCCCAGAACCATGGCGTAAGCACCGGTCAGTGAGGAGTTTCCGATATAGTGGAATTTATCAAGATTCACATCCGGGAACATACCGATGTTCACTGCGTTTTTCATATTGATGCCACTGCCGATGCCGCCGGCTACATAGACCTTATCGATCATATCAACAGTCATATCAACAGACTGAAGCAGTGTATCAATGGCGGAGAAAATTGCGCCTTTGGCACGGATAAAATTGTCAATATCCACTTCGTTCAGGGAAATTTCACGACCGGTCTCCGACTCCTCCGCAAAGGCCAGCACATACCGACCCATGCCGTGGGCGTCCCGTTTTACACGCGCACCTTCCCGAACAAACAGACCCTTGGCGTTGATGATGCCGCAGCGGAACAGTTCAGAGATCATATCGATAATGCCGCTGCCGCAGATACCGACAACTTTTTGTTCCTCGTCGCCGATAATGGACAGGGTGGGATCCATGGTGTCTTTATCAATGACAGCTGCTTCCACGGCACCATCGGTGGCACGCATACCGCAGGAAATGTCGCCGCCTTCGAAGGCGGGACCGGCGGAACAGGCACAGCTCATCAGAAAATCTCGATTGCCGAAGACCAGCTCGCCATTGGTGCCCAGGTCGATGAACAGACTCATTTCATCCTTGTCCCACAATCCAGCGGCCAATGTACCGGCGGTGATGTCACCGCCCACATAAGAGCCGATGTTGGGTGCAATGAGGACGGGTGCCAGGGGATTGGCCGGAAGCTTCAAATCTCCTGCCAGCAAGCCTTCCCAACCGAAGAAACTGGGAATATAAGGCTCCATGCGGACGGGCGCAGCATCTACACCCACGAACAGGTGATTCATGGTGGTGTTGGCAGCTACGCACAGTCGTAGAATGCTACGGGCGTTGATGCCGGCAGATTTGCACAGGTTGGCGATGATGGGATTCAGGGTCTCTTTGACGATGGCATCTTGCAGTTTCTTTTTGCCGCCATCTTTACCCTGCTGGATGATCCGGTTGATGACGTCTGCACCATAGCGGATCTGGCCGTTGCCGGAAGAACCCTTGGCCAGAATTTTACCGTTTTCCAGATCTACCAACACCATGGTGACTGTGGTGGTGCCGATATCAATGGCACATCCTGCCAGAATGGTATCATCGGGCTTGGTGATCTCCATACAGCGGAAGGTGCTGCCCATCAGCTGACCCTTCACGCAGACTTTAAAATGGTTATCCCGGAGCGTGGAGGCCAGTTTCACCATGACGGGGAAGGGGACTTCCACTTTTTCTACGCCCAACTGCTCCTCAACAGCCCAAATCAGCCGCTCAATGTCGGGCATGGTGTCGTCCAGTGTTGGCTCCGCCAGTTCCAGAACCAGGCTGCGGAACTGGTTGTCAAAGGAAATGCCGCTTTCTTTCAGGTTGGCCTGACATTCCTCGAAAATCGCAACTTCCTTGGGACTGGACAGGTCGGCGGTTTTCATACGGCTTTGGTAAGCGGAGGCGATATCCGGCACAAAAACAGTGCAGTCGCCGTTAATCTTACAGTTACAGCTCAGACGCCAACCGGCCTGGAATTCTTCGTCTGTAATGTGGCGGCTGGGCATGGTGTCAACGACACCTTCTACCAAGCGCACACGGCATTTGCCGCAAGAGCCGTTGCCAGAGCAGGGGGCATCAATGGCAACGTTGGCTCGACGAGCCAGTTCCAATAGATTGTCACCGTTTTGGGCATCAACCACCACAGAAGCAGCACCTTCAATTTGAAAAGTAATCTTGGGCATGGTAAAACCTCCACAGTTATTTCATTTTACAACCAGTATAACATAGAATTCGATAAATGTCTACTGAAAAGGAAAAGAAAATGCAGGCATTTGCCTGCATTTTGGGGTGTTTCTTTTACAGTTCCAGTGCAAGTTTTGCCTGCCGGACGGCTTCTTCATCAGTTTGCTGGATGTGCCATTCATCCAGACCGGGGATACCCATGGGAATACCCTCCCGGCGGAAGATCATAGCACTTTCCAAATCTATTTTGCCGCTCATATGAAAAGCGGTAAGGCCGGGGATTTCCTGCAAAAATTCGGTGATGACAGGGGCTTTTACGCCTGCACCTACCAGTATTTCCGGACCGGAAATCTCTTTGCCCAGAGCAACCAGCGATGCAATGACATGTTTTCCGGTTTTGCAATTGGTTGCGCCGCCGGAAGTCAGCACAGTGTCAAAGCCCAAGCTAGCTGCCTGACGATAGGTATCTTCCAAGTTTCGGGAAACGTCAATGCAACGGTGCAGGGTCAAGGCTTTTCCCTGGGCGGCGGTCAATAAAGGTGCTATGGCACTTTTGTCCAAATCGCCCTGTGGCGTCAGGCATCCGATGACAAATCCGTCGGCACCGGAGGCGGAAAGGGTTTGAATCTGGTCTGCCATCAGCTGAATCTCGTCATCCGTATAGCAAAAATCACCGGCTCTGGGGCGTATCAGGCAACGGATGGGAATGTTGCTTTCCTGCCGGATTTGCTTCAAAAGTTCTGCATAAGGGGTCAGACCGCCTACGGCCAGGGCGGAACATAGCTCCAGACGGTCGGCACCGCCAGCAATGGCGGCTCTGGCAGATGCAAGGGAGTCTACACAAATTTCAAGGGTTCTTTTCATAAAAGTGCCTCCTTTTTGGCTACAATACCACAAATAATGGATTTTGTAAAGAAGACAGGCTTTTGAAATTTGTCCGAAGACGGATTCCTATAGGCAAAAGATCATTTCGGAAAAACAAAAATAGCAGATACCCGGTTGGGTACCTGCTATCTGGCAGAGGATGAGGGATTCGAACCCCCGCGAACGGAGTCAGAGTCCGGTGTGCTACCGTTACACTAATCCTCTATGTTGCGAACAACATGGTTATTATACGCAATTTTCGGAAAATGTCAAGCACTATTTTCATATTTCCTGAAATTTTTTTATGAGGGGGCAATTTTGCCCCCTCAGTGGATGAATTTTACATATTCGGCTTCAGCACAGCAAAGCTCTGCGGACCTACATTCAGGCTGTCTCCTTCGATTTGGGCGCCATTCATATCAAAAATAACGTCATAGTTGCCATCCAGAACCAGACTGCGTTCCTCCAGACTGGGGTTGATGACCAGCAGATAGCTGCCACGCTTGTAGGCAAAGAGCCGATCGTCGGTAGCTGCATGGTAGACAGAGAAGTTGTTCTGATTTTGCAGCTCCGTGTGGCTCTGACGCAGGGCGATGACACTGCGGATGTAGTGGAGCATGGAGTTTGCATCTGCCTCTTGTGCGGCCACGGTGGGCGCACCGGGGGCGGTATCTACAGGCAGGTACAACTGGTCCGCATCGGCGGTGGAGAATCCGAAGTTCCGGCTGTTATCCCATTGCATGGGGGTGCGGGAGCCGGTGCGGTGGTAGCCGCCTTCTTTGGTGGGGATGAACTGATAACGCATACCGATCTCGTCGCCATAGTAGACGAAAGGCGCACCGGGCATGGTCAGGATCATGGAGTATGTCAGTCGGCGCTCTACGTCGTCCAGATTTGCGGTGGGACGTTTAACATCATGGTTGCCTGTGATCATGCACCACATACCGGAGTCCTTGGTGGCCTCATACTTGGGCAGATAATCATTGACAAAGCCCAAAGGATCACGGGTAGAGGTAGCCTTGAAATAGCTGTTATCGTTTACGATCTTGCCGTCCTTGACATGATAATCACGCATCAGCACAGAGTAGCCGTTGCCGTCCCAGTTCAGGAAGAAATCCATATCAAAACCGCAGTTCAGAGCAGATTTCGGGTTGTTCCATTCGGAAACCAGAGCAGCTTCTGGATATTCGGCGTGGATGGCACCGGCGATATCCTTCCAGACTTCCATGGTGCCGGGCTTGTCGTTGCCGTCGTTTTTTACCAGAGAATCGGCCATGTCCACCCGGAAACCATCACAGCCCAGATCCAGCCAGTGGCGCATAATGTCCTTCATGGCTTCCCGATTTGCAATGGGACCGGGGGCGTTGATGTCGTCCTGCCAGGGCCAGTGGCGCTCAGTATAACCAAAATTCAGGGCGGGCTGGCATTTGAAGAAATTGACGATATATGTAGCATCTCTGGGATGCTCACCGCCGATAAACACCATGCCATCACCGCCGGAGAAAGCACTGTCCGTCCAGATATAGCGGTTGGACATTTCGTTGGGCTGCTCCTCGGCACTGCGCAGGAACCAGGGATGGGTCTCACTGGTGTGACCGGGGACAAGATCCAACAGGACATGGATGCCCATGGCATGAGCGGTTTCAAACAGGCGTACCAGATCTTCTTCTGTGCCGTAGCGCTGGGCAACCTTCTTGTGATCCCGGACATCGTAGCCTGCATCCTGGAAAGGAGAATCGTAGATGGGGTTGAGCCACAGTGCGTTGCATCCCAGATTTTTTACATAGCTTAGCTTTTCGGTGATGCCGTTCAGATCACCGATTCCATCGCCGTTGCTGTCGTAGAAGGACTGAGGGTAGATTTCATAAAATACTGCATTTTTGAGCCAACTTGCGGCCATGGTTTATTCCTCCGTTTCTTCCCAGGGGAAGGGGTTCCCCTTGAGAACATTGTTTTTTACATAGTCGTACATTGCTTTTTCGCCTTGGTCTTTTAAAATGGTCAAAATATATGCCAACTCACGGCGAGTGTCGGGGTGCAGCAGATACTGCTCCCGGCTGTTTTCCAGATATGCCAGAGCAGAAGCGTCGGTGTATGCGTTGCCCTGATATGTTTTGCAGGCAGCAATGCGATCCATTACCATTTCTGCCAGATATTTACGGGGCATATGGACTGCATCATAGTGGCGTGTAACGAGATTCAGATCCGTCCAGTACTCCCAGTGATGGCGATTCCGGCCTTTGTGGTGGATCCAGGCATCGCTATAGCCCTTTTCTGCCCGTTCTGCATTGTTGGGGCTACAGGTTCCCTGATAGTACTTGGCACCTACCCGAAATTCGGTGGGGGAATATTTGGACAAGTCATGGGTCAGACCCTGCCAATACAGTCCTACCTTAAAACAGCCCCTGCGCACCAGGTGGCGGTGATGGGTAATGGTAACAAAATGATTCCACGCCTTCAAGATAAATCCCAACCTTTCAGGGCTATTATACCAAAACCTTCAGAAAAAGCAAGGACAAACTTCCACCGGCCAGAAACGGAGTTGATTGCCGGAGGAAAAAACAAAATTTTTCCTTGACAGATTGGTTTTTCGATGATACAATATCGCCTGTGGTGGCTTCCAGTCCACCCGTGACAAAACGGGCCTTTAGCTCAGTTGGTTAG
>CAZHPO010000061.1:0-8243 GCA_964534615.1 uncultured Oscillospiraceae bacterium | reverse complement strand
TTCATAGATCGTCCTCCTTTTTCGTAAAAAGTCTTAGAAAAAAGAGAGGGGAAACTCCCCTCTCTTTCGTATAGTATACGCTAGATTACTTGTATTATAGCACCCTCGATTTGATTTTGCAAGGGGTTTTTCTAAAAAAATCACACTTTTTTCTTAAATTTCACCCAAAATTTTCGAAAATGTGGCCATATCTTCATCTTGCAGGCCGGAATAGTTGATGACAAGACAGTGGCGGCGATCATCAGCAACGGTGCTGCGATAGTAATGGCTCAGTGTGTGAACACGCAGACCCTTTTGGACGCAATAGTCTTCCAGCGCCTCGTCGGAGAGGGTGGTATCCACTTTTAATAGGAAGTGCAGACCGGCATCCGCTTCTTCGATGGTCAAAATATTTTTTCGGGGGCAGTTGGAGATCATCTCCAGCAGCTGGTTTCTTCTCAGTCGGTAGAATTTGCGCATACGATTCAAATGCTTTTCAAAATAGCCCTGACTTAAAAATCGAGCCAGCGTATGCTGTTCAAATCCGGAAACGGTGCTGGTATAAAAACCCAGTTTTTCCCGAAAAACCCCCATCAGCTGGGGAGGCAACACCATATATCCCATACGGATGGAGGGTGCCATGGATTTGCTGAAGCTGTTGATATAGATCACCCGGTCGCTTTGCCCGTAGAGGGCGGCCATGGGGTGGGTATCGAAGCGAAATTCGCAGTCATAATCGTCTTCCACGATCCAGTTTCCCTGGGCAGCCCATTTCAGAAGCTGCTGTCGTCGCCCCATGGGGGTGACGATGCCGGTGGGAAAGTGGTGGGACGGTGAAAAGTGGAGTACCTGGGCGTGGGTCAGGCTCTCCGGCAAAACGCCCTGACCGTCCATGGATGCAGGAATGGTCTTGACACCCGCAGCAGTATAGATCTGCTGGATCTTCTGATATCCGGGATCTTCCAACGCATAGGTTTTCTGAAGACCTAACAGCTGGGGCACCAGATTGTACAAAAAATCCGTGCCGGCACCGATGATGATATTTTCCGGGTCTACCTGCATCCCACGGAAGCCGGAGAGATGGTCGGCTATGGCCTGCCGCAGCGCAAGACAGCCGCAGCTTGGCAGCGGTTGCAGCAGATCGTGCCCGAAATCCAGAAGGACCTGACGTTGCAACCGACTCCACACGGAAAAGGGAAAGGAAGCCGGTACATTGGCGGTCAGATCCAGCTCGGTGGAGGACGATTCTGCCTCCGCCAGAAGGGAGGGGGTGCAGGCAGCAGTGAAGGTTTCGACGGATTCCACATAATAGCCTACCTTTTCCCTGGGGCAGATATAGCCTTCCGCAGCCAACTGATTGTAGGCCGCTTCCACTGTGATCTTGCTGATTTCCAGATGGGCAGCCAATGCCCGTTTGGAGGGCAGTTTTGTACCTGCTTCCAGTTTCCCGGACAGAATATCCCGGCGAATACAGCGGTACAGAGCTTCGTATAAAGGGATCGCCGGTGTTTTTTTCAGTTCATAAGTAAGCATAATGTTAATTTACAATTATGTGTTTTCATACCGGGGTGGAGCGGCGCAGTGTAAAACAGCCACGCTGAACCGCCGGGGTTTATTTGGAAAGGACACCCTGCTTTATCTGCCAGAAAAGCCCCTTGGGATAGAAGAAGCGGACTTTCTGAGGGGCGATGGACATGGTCACTTCTCTGGCTATGCGCAGTTCTCCGTCCAGATTGATGGGGGTTTCCCGGTCACAGCGGATGGTGATGGCTTTGGCGCGGTAATGGCGAATGTACTGAGGCAGCTGTTTGTAGCCACCGTTTTTGTAAGTGCCTACCACGGAAGCCACTTTCAGCCGGGAAACTTTTTCAACAATCAGCACATCCAGCAGTCCGTCGGCAGGGTCTGCCTCCGGTACGGGATTGAAACCGCCGCCGTAGTAGCGGCCGTTGCACACGCAGATCAGGGTTTTATCCCCGTCGATGGTCTGTCCGTCCAGTTCCACCACATAGTGTTCACTGATGCCTTTGATCACATTGATCACCGTAGAGGCGGCGTAAGCCCGAAAACCGGACAGTAGGGGCAGCCGCTTATAGTGGGAAACATCGGTGCCGATTCGGGCATCGAGACCCACGGAACAGATATTCAGTGCCAGATCATCATTGCAGGCGATCATGTCAAAAGAAACTTCCTGTGCATCCAGAAGCCGATCCAAATCAAAAAAGGCTTTTGGCTCGTTGAAAAGCTTCACAAAATCGTTTCCACTGCCTCCGGAAAACACGGTGACGGCAGCATTGTCAAATCCGGCGGCACCGGCAGCGACTTCGTTGAGGGTGCCGTCGCCGCCGCAGGCGTAAATGCGGCATTGTTCGCCCTTTTCGGCTACAATCCGTGCCAGTTCCCGGCAACCGCCGGGATGGTCAGAAATATGGATTTCGTAATCCATACCGTCGCAGGCGGTGTGGATCTTTTCGGTGTAATCGGCGGTTCGGTCATGACTGCCTGCCGCCGGATTGATGATGAAAATGTGTTTCATAGTTTTTCTTTCTATCTTCTTGATACAGAGCCGGCGGAGCAATACCGTCGGCAAAGTGGAAATATATGCCTTATTTCTTTCTGCTGTTATCGGTGTACATATAGTAGTCGCACTTGATCATGCCGTTGTAGAGCTTCCGCTTTTTGTCTGCACGGCGACCGAAATAATGCTCAAATTCCGGCTCGGAGGTGATGATGAATTTTTTCCAGCCGTCAGCATATTTCAGGTGGCGACCCAGGGCACCATAGAGAGCCTGAGCGCTCTTTTGCTCCATCATTCGCTGACCGTAGGGGGGGTTGCAGATGATAACGCCGGTCTCAGCAGGCAGGCTCATTTTGGTGGCATCGCCGTCTTTGAATTCGATCAGCTTGTCCACACCTGCTTTTCGGGCGTTGCTCATGGCGGTGGAGATGCACTTGGGGTCGTTGTCAGAGCCCAGAATGCGGTAATCTCCCCGGAACTCCTTGTCAATGGCCTCGCCTCGTGCGTTGCGCCAGATCTGCTCGTCCATCCAGCTGAATTTCTCCGCAGCGAAACGGCGGTTCAGGCCGGGGGCACGGTTCTTGGCGATCAGGGCAGCTTCAATGGGAATGGTGCCGCTGCCACAGAAGGGATCCCAGATGAAATCCCGCCCCCGGTATTTGGTCAGCATCACCATAGCGGCGGCCAGTGTTTCCCGCAGGGGGGCATCGTTGCCAATGGCACGGTAGCCACGTTTGTGCAGACCCACGCCGGAGGTATCCAGATACAGGGTCACTTTGTCTTGCATAATGGAAAATTGCAGCTGGTATTTGACACCGTTTTCCGGCAGCCATTGAACGCCGTATTTTTCGCCCAGACGACGGGAAGCTGCTTTTTTGATGATGGCCTGACAGTCCGGCACGCTCATCAGCTGGGAGTTCAGACAGTGACCTTTGACAGGGAAAGCGCCGTCGGAGGGAATAAAATCCTCCAAATTGGTGCGATAAACGCCCTGAAACAGTTCTTCAAAACTTCTGGCTTCAAATTCTGCCAAAATCAGCAGCACCCGCTCACCGGTACGCAGGAACATATTGGCACGGGCAAGGGCGGTCTCGTCGCCGGAAAACAGCACCCGACCGTTTTCCACACGGACATTTTCAATATTCAGACGGCGCAGCTCGTCGCCGGCAATACCCTCCAAACCAAATAAGGTGGGCACGGAAAATTCAAAATTAGACATATTAACCTCCAAAAATGGAACAAAAATGACAATGGTAAGGCTTTTCTGCCTGGGAAAAGCTCAGCGGATGATCTTCTTGGCCTTGATATATCGTTCTTCTTCGGAAAAAACGCAGCCACAATATTTCTGCATATAGAAGCCATGCTCCCGTGCGAAGTCCTGACCGGTGCGGAAATAGGGTCGGAAATCCCGGTAGAGAAATTCTACGCCATATTCGGCGGCGGCACGCTGGGCGGTTTCTCTTATCAGCTCGTGATTTTGATAGGGGCTGATAAAAAGAGAGGATGTAAAGCTGTCAAAACCACCCTCTGCGGCTGTTTTCGCCGCTTCAAACAGGCGAATTTCATAGCACTTATGGCAGCGGTGATCAATGTCCTCTGCTACTGCCCGGACAAAGGGACGCAGAGCATAGTCATTTTTTTCAATGACGGGAAGCTCTATTTCCGTAGCATACTGTCGCAGACAGTCCCGGCGACTGCGGTATTCTGTAAAGGGGTGGATGTTGGGATTGAACCAGAATCCGGTGACTTCGATTTTATCTGTGCGCAGGATCTCAATGGGCTGGTTGGCGCAGGGGGCACAGCAGATGTGCAGTAATGTTTTCATGGAAATACCTCATGGTAAAATATGGAAAATCCGGGGGCGTGACCTCCCCGAAAGGGGGAAAGGTTCAAGGTTCTCTCTTTGGGAGAGGCATCGGGGCGTTGAAGGTGCCACCCTCTAAAATGGTTTTCATACAGCATCGTCGATTTGTCCCATCAGACCGTCCTGATAAAGTCCTGTAATGGTAACGGAGCGGATCTGGTTATGCAAATCGTCGGCCGGTACATATATTTTTACATAGTTGGGAGCGTGGCCGGTGAAAAGCCCGTTCTCCTTTTCTTCGAACAGAACCTGCTGGGTACTGCCAATCAGATTTTTCAAATATGCCGCCTTCATTTCCTCTGCCACGGTGATGGCTGTGCGACTTCTTGCCTCCTTGGTGGCATTGTTGTGCTGACCGGCCATCTTGTCTGCCGGTGTGCCGGGACGACGGGAGTAGGGGAAAATGTGCATATCGGCAAAGCCGCATTTGCGAATAAATGCAAGACTTTGACCGAATTCTTCCTCGGTTTCGCCGGGAAAGGCCACGATCATGTCCGTGGTGATGGCGCAACCGGGGAAGGCTTCTTTCAGAAGTTCCACGCTTTCCAAATAACGGGTGGTGTCATATTTGCGGCGCATCCGCTCCAGCACACTGTCGCAGCCACTTTGCATGGACAGGTGGAATTGGGGGCAGAGATTGGGCAATTTTGCCATTTTCTCACAAAAATCCTTGGTAATAATGCGAGGTTCCAAACTGCCCAACCGCACCCGAAGTTCAGGCACGGCATTGCAAAGGGCGGTCAAAAGCAGACTCAGCTCCGGCTTGCCGGGAAGGTCAGCACCCCAGGATGCGATTTCAATTCCGGTGACAACGATCTCCTTATAGCCCCGGCTGGCCAGCTCCTGAGCCTGTTTCACCGCCAGCTCCAGAGGGGCAGAGCGGATGGGACCACGGGTATAGGGAATGATGCAGTAGGAGCAGAAATTGACGCAGCCATCCTGCACTTTCAGCATGGCTCTGGTTCGCTCCTCCAGACCGCCCGCAGGAAGGATCTCAAATTCCCGGCGGCGCAGGGCGTTGTCCACATTTTCCTGCTTTTTCCGATTTTCAGCTGTTTCTATCAGCATATTGACAAATCCGACCCGGTCACCGCTGCCGCCGATGACATCGACACCCAGCTCATCCACGGCGTCCTTGGCGTGCTGGGAGTAGCAGCCGCAGACGGCAATGATGGCGTTTTCGTGTTCCCGGCGACACCGGCGGATCATGGCACGGTTTTTCTTGTCGGCCACGGCGGTGACGGAGCAGGTATTGATCACATAGCCGTGACAGTCTTCGTCAAAAGTACCGATCTGATGGCCACGGGAGAGCAGCAGCTGCTCCATGGCCTGTGTTTCATATTGATTGGTTTTGCACCCAAGGGTGTAGAAAGCAAATTTCATAATTTTCACCAGTTTTCATAGCCTAATAATTCATTATACACGATAAATTTCCATTTGTACAGATAAAATATGAACTTTTTCGCCCCAATTGACAACAATGGCGGAACATGGTAAAATATACTCTCGATCACAATGACAAAAAGCTCTCCCAAGGGGAAGGGCATTACCCCCTTCCGACAGGGAGAAATTTCAGAAAGGTTCTATTTCTATGCAGTTTTTGTTTATGAGCTTGTTTGCCCTGGGCATCGTGGGATTGGATCAGTGGACCAAGTATCTGGTGCTGGAAAACATTCCTCTTTTTGGCAATGTGAAAGCCATTCCGGGACTGTTTCATTTGACCTATGTACGCAATACAGGTGCGGCCTTCTCTGCATTTGAAGGAGCCCAGTGGCTGTTTGCCGTTATTTTTCTGGTGCTGACAGCGGCGATTTTTTATGAGTATTTCAAGAGTCCACTGCCCTTTACCAAGTTTGAACGGTGGATGATCGCAGCCATCTACGGCGGCGGTATCGGCAATATGATCGACCGGGTCCGCTTTGGCTATGTGGTAGATATGATCGAAGTGGATTTTATGAAATTTGCCGTGTTTAATGTAGCCGATTGCTTTATCACCTGCGGCTGTATCGCCATGGTGGTCAGCCTGATCTTCTTCAACAAGAAATTCTGGAAGGACGAGAAAAATGGAATTGATCGCTGAAACCTCCGGTCAGCGGCTGGATGCGTTTTTGGCAGAGCAGACCGAACTGACCCGTTCTGCTGCGCAAAAGCTGATCGAGGAGGGACAGGTTACCCTCAATGGCCGTCCGGGTAAGAAAAATGACAAACTCCAGATCGGTGATCGGGTGCAATATACCATCCCCGAACCCAGAGAAGTGAATATTGCGCCTACCCAGATGCAACTGGATATCGCTTATGAGGACGAAGATGTGGCGGTCATCAATAAACCCAAGGGGCTGGTGGTTCATCCGGCGGCAGGCCACCAGGATGATACCCTGGTCAATGGACTGCTGTATGCTTTGGGAGATGATCTGAGCGGTATCAACGGCGAATTGCGACCGGGGATCGTCCATCGTATTGACAAAGATACCTCCGGGTTGCTGGCTGTGGCAAAAAACGACTTTGCCCACACCTTTTTGGCCAGCCAACTGAAAGATCACAGTATGCACCGGGTGTACGAGGCCATCGTCTGCGGTTCTTTCCGGGAGGACAGCGGCACAGTGGATGCGCCCATTGGCCGTCATCCCTCTGATCGGAAGAAAATGTGTGTCACAGCCCGCAATTCCAAAGAAGCGGTGACCCACTGGGAAGTGGTGCGCCGCTATCGGGGCTATACCCACATTCGCTGCAAGCTGGAAACGGGACGCACCCATCAGATCCGTGTTCATATGGCACATATTGGTCACCCGATTTTGGGGGATATGGTTTACGGCCATAAAAAACCGGAACTGGGGCAGGATAGTCAGTGCCTCCACGCAGGCACCCTGTGTTTCCAGCATCCCAGAACCGGCCAGCCTGTGATCGTCCATGCTCCTTTGCCGGAATATTTCCGGCAAGTGATCCATAAGTTGGAGAAAATGGACTAAAGGTTTTGTAAGGAGAGAAAGATGTTTTCAGATATTTTAATGACTGTGGACTTTGACCGTACCCTCACCGCCAGAGATGGCTCTATTCCAAAGCGGAATATTGAGGCCATCCGTTATTTCGTCGATCACGGTGGCGTGTTTACTGTCAATACAGGCCGCAGTTATATCAGCTTTCGAAAATTTTTGGATATGGTTCCTGTCAATGGTGCGTTGCTGTTGCTCAATGGCAGTGCCGCCTGGGAAAAGGGCGTTTTTTCGGATGTCCAGAATATCACCATGGATATTTGGCCTGCGATAAAGCGGCTCAAGGAAAAATATCCCAACGTAAATCTGGAATTGCAAGCCCCGGATATGCACTATCTGGTGGAACCCAGCCAGTCCTACGCCGAATATTATAGCCATCGAGATCTGCCACACAGGATCCTGGAGCTGAAAGAGCAGGAACTGGATTTCGTGAAAATTGGCATTTACGGCGATGTTCACGGTGGCATCGGCATTGACGAAATGGAAGAAAAAGCCCTGTTTGATGAGATTACCCTGTTCTTGAATGAAGAATTTGGGGATAGTCTGGAAATTTTCCGTGCCACCCCCCGGATCATCAATGTCCATGCCAAAGGGGTTTCCAAGGGAAAAGCCGCCCGGATGCTCCAGAAAAAACTGGGCAGAAAGATCCTGATTTGTGTGGGCGATGAGGGCAATGATGTGGCCATGCTGGATGAGGCGGATTATGCCTTTTGCCCCAGTGATGGCATGGTGGCGGATCGGTATGAGAATGTCTGCCCCTGCGCAGAAGGCGCCATCGCAGATGTGATCTATGAAAAAATCTCCAAGATTTTAGAAAAGAATACTTGACAAGCGGCTATTTCTATGGTAGAATGCTCTGGCTGAATAGGCAAAGGACAGAGGATTTGCGGGT
>CAZHPO010000060.1:0-8264 GCA_964534615.1 uncultured Oscillospiraceae bacterium | reverse complement strand
CCCCCGTGGGTGATGAAGAAGATACCTCCATCGGTTCCTTCGTCCCCGATGACATGACCCCCGGCCCTGCCGATGCCACCTCCAACGCATTGCTCGCCGAGGCTCTGAAAGAAATTCTGGACACTCTGACCGAGCGTGAAGCAGATGTGTTGCGGATGCGCTTTGGTATGTATGATGGCCGCACCCACACTTTGGAAGAAGTTGGCCAGATCTTTGGCGTTACCCGTGAACGGATCCGCCAGATTGAAAACAAGGCCATCCGCAAACTGCGCCATCCCAGCCGTGCCAAAAAAATCAAGGATTTTTACTGCTGATAAAAACCGGGACTGCATTGCAGTCCCGGTTCTTTTATACTTGCTCCTGCAATCTTGCATCGGAGATCATATGCTTGGGGCAGACAGTGGCGCACAGGCCGCAGGCGTCGCACTTTTCATAGTCGATCACGGCCAGATTGCGGTCAATGGAGATGGCACCCTTGGGGCAGATCTTCACGCAGGTACCACAGCCCACACAGCCGGTGGTACAGCCACGAACGGTTACAGAGCCCTTTGCATGGGAAGAACAGGCGATCATAACATCTCGACCATATTCCACCTGGACGATCAGATTTCTGGGGCAGGCCGCCGCACAACTCATACAGCCCACACACTTTTCAAAATCCACCTTGGCCACACCATCTACAATCGATATAGCTCCATATTGGCACTGCTTGACACAGTTTCCAAATCCCAAACAGCCAAATTTACAGATGGTCGGGCCACGGCCACCCACTTTGGAAGCCGCCAGGCAATCTTCGATGCCCTCATAAACGCCCTTCATTTTAATGCCAGTGGGTTTGCCCTCTGCATCTGTCTGACGGTAGCCCGAACAGCGAACCATCGCCACTTTTCGTGTCACTTTTTCTGCCTTCACGCCCATGATGGCCGCCATTTTTTCTGCGGTCTCATTGCCGCCGGAGGCGCATTTTCCGATGGGTGCCTCCCCTTTCAGCACTGCTTCGGCATAGCCGCCGCAGCCGGCGTAGCCGCAGCCGCCGCAGTTTGCACCGGGCAGAGCCTCATTCAGTTGCTCCAGCCGGGGATCTTCCTCCACATGGAAAACCTTCGCAGCCATGCCCAACACCAGACCAAAAATCAATCCCAGGCCGCCTAAGACGGCAATTGCGATCACAATTTCCATTTCGGCTCCTCCTTAGAAAATTTTCAGACCCGAAAATCCCATAAAAGCCAATGCCAGCAGGCCAGCCGCCACCAATGTGATGGGCGTTCCCTTAAAACAGGCTGGGCAATCGGATTTATCGGTTCTCTCCCGGATGGAAGCAAACAGCACAATGGACAGTGTAAAGCCCAGGCCGCCGGCCACACCGTTCAATACAGACTGTAAAAAACCATATTCTTTCTGGACGTTTACCAGTGCCACACCCAACACAGCGCAGTTGGTGGTAATCAGAGGCAGATACACACCCAGAGCCTGATACAGCGCCGGAACGCTCTTTTTCAAGAACATTTCCACCACCTGCACGATGGCAGCAATAACCAGAATAAAGGCCACTGTCTGCATATAGGCAAGATCCAGTGGAATCAGGATCAGCTGATCCACCGCCCAACAAGCCGCCGATGCAATGGCCATGACAAAGGTAACCGCCATGCCCATGCCAAGTGCGGTATCGATTTTCTTCGACACACCCAAAAAGGGGCAAATGCCATAAAATTTCACCAGAATAAAGTTTTCCGTCAAAATTCCGGCAAGCAAAATGCCAAAAACTTCCATCATCATTTTGCCTTGTCCTCCTTTCTGTTACGCAGCCACTGGGTCGCAGCGATCACACAACCCAAGGTCAAAAAACCGCCTACGGGCATGATCATCAGCATGGCCGGGCTGCCTTCCGGCAGGATGCGGATGCCCTCGCCGCCATTCAGCAAACCGCCCCCAAAGGTACCGGAGCCTAAAAACTCACGGATGATGCACATGATGCACAGAGCCATGGTATAACCGATGCCCTGGGTCAGTCCATCCAAAGCCGAGGCCAGAACACCGTTTTTGGAGGCAAAGGCTTCTGCCCGTCCCAAAATAATGCAATTGACCACGATCAGAGGAATGAACACGCCCAAACTTTCCGACAGGGATGGCAAAAAAGCCTGAAGCATCAGATCCACAATGGTAACAAAACCTGCAATAATGACGATATAAGCCGCAATGCGGATGGAATTGGGGATGATCTTACGCAAAGCCGAGATCATCATATTGGAGCAGATCAGGATAATGGTCACGCTCAGGCCCATGCCGATGCCATTAAACAGGCTGGTGGTGATGGCCAGGGTCGAACACATACCCAGCATCTGCACCAGAACGGGATTTTTGGTAATGAGGCCGTCTTTAAACATTTTTCCGATTTTCATGGTACACGCCTCCTTAACCCAGAGATCTGACCGCAGCCAGTGCCGCATTGACACCTGCGGCCACCGCACGGGAGGTTATGGTGGCACCAGTGAGGGTATCAGCTTCGCCGCCGTCCTTACTGACCTGCACGGAGCCGCTCAATCCCACAAAACTGTCCCGAAAGGCACTGTCAGATGCCGCTTTTGCGCCCAGTCCGGGGGTTTCCGAGTGGGAAACGATCTGCACGCCCAGCACCTTGCCATCCTTGGAAACACCCACCATCATGGTGATGGTGCCACCGAAACCGGCGATCTCCACCTGCACGGCATAGCCGTTTTCGTTCTGATAAATGGTTTTTACACCGGTGCCGTCCTCAGTGGCAAAGTCGATTTTCCCAGCTTTTTCGCCATCGGGCAGAACTTTGGCAATGGCCTGCTGCAATTTTTCTGCTTTTGCAGCTGCTATTCTGTCCTTTGTCAGCAGATTGGCACCAGCCAGCAACGCCGCCACCACAGCGGTGATGGTAAAGAGGATCGCCGTTAATTTCAGAATATTTTTCATTTTTTACCCTCCTTTTTCACGCCGAAGGGTCTGGGGCGTCCAATTTTATCCAGCAGAACACAGCAGCAGTTCATCACCAGGATAGCAAAACTGACGCCCTCATTGTAGCCGCCGAAATAGCGAATGACGATGGTAATGATGCCGCAGCCGATGCCAAAAATGACCTGACCCAGCTTGGTAACAGGGCTGGTCACATAGTCGGTGGCCATGAAGCAGGCACCCAAAATCAGGCCGCCACCCAGCACTTGATAGGCCATCCACACCAGGCGATCATTGCCCTGGGGGAACAGCAGTGCCAACACCGCCACCGTGCCGATATAGCTCAGGGGAATGCGGACAGATACCACCTTACGGATCAGTAAGTACACAAAACCAATGAGCAACAGCAGTGCCGAAGTCTCTCCCAGGCTGCCTCCCCGGTTGCCCAGGAACATATCCATCAGGCTCTCCACAGGCAAACTGCCCTGATGAAGCGAGGCCATGGGCGTCGCAGCAGTAACCACATCTGCTGTTCCCATCAAACCGGCTGCATTTTCAAACCCCACCTTCACCCAGGTGCTCATGGCCACCGGCCAGCTGAACAGAAATGCTCTGGCTGCCAGCGCCGGATTGACAAAATTCTGACCAATGCCTCCAAAAAGCTGCTTGACGATGATAATGGCAAAAAAGTCACCGATCAGCAGCATCCAATAAGGGATGGTCACGGGGCAGACGAAGGCCAGCAGCGCACCTGTCACCAATGCTGACAGGTCAAAGGCCGTGGAGTCCAGTTTCAGCAGTTTGCGGTAGCCCCACTCGAAAAAAACACAGGCAGTCATGGACATCAGTACCACCACAAGCGCTCGGAAGCCAAAGAAATATACGCTTCCGATCAGTGCCGGGGCAAGGGCGATCAGCACATCCCGCATAATGGTGGATGTGGTGGTCTTGCTATGGGCATGGGGAGAGCTGGAAATGGTCAGCTCATAAAAGTATTTCATCTGTGCCATTATTTCTCCCTCCTTATTTCTGATCTTTCAGCTTCTGCTTGCCGGAACGGAAAGACTGAACCAGCGCAATGGTTGCCGGACAGCTATAAGCGCAGCTGCCACACTCGATGCAATCCATCAGATGGAGCCCTTTCAGCTGTTGCAGATCATTGGAGCGCTCTGCCCGATACAAATGCAAGGGCATCAGTCCCATGGGGCACACAGCCATACATTTGCCGCAACGAATACAGTGCGGTGTAGCCACCCGAATTTGATTTTTAAATCCCAGCATGGTCACAGCGTTGCTGCCTTTGATGACCGGCACGCTCAAATCAAACTGGGCATAGCCCATCATCGGGCCGCCGGAAAGCACCTTATAGGGATTGGATGTATGACCCACAGCCTCACACAGCTCGTTAAAGCTGGTTCCGATGGGCACCATCAGGTTCTTCGGTTCCATGGAAATGTCACCGGAAACCGTCACCACACGGCGCACCAGTGGCATGCCCAGATACACAGCATCGTGGATGGCCTTGCAGGTTGCCGCATTGAATACTGCGCAGCCTACCGCAGCCGGCAAACCGCCGGAGGGCACCTGTCGCCCGGTAATGGCATAGATCAACTGTTTTTCTGCACCCTGGGGATACTTGGCCGGCAAAAGATCCACTTGGATCCCTGTCCCCGGATCGATCCGATCCCGCAGGGCCTGGGCTGCATGGGGCTTGTTGTTCTCCATGGCAATGTGGGCATTTTTCAGCTCCAAAATCTTCATGATGATCTGCAGGCCGGATACCACCTCTGCCGGAAACTCCCGGCACAGCCGATCATCGGCGGTGATATATGGCTCACATTCGGATACGTTTACTATAATGGTATCCACCTTGCCCAATCCGGAGCTGAGTTTTACATGGGTCGGAAATGTGGCACCACCCATGCCAACAATGCCGGCCTCCCGGATGATCTCCATTAACGCCTGTGGGGTCAACGCCTCTACCTGCGCCGGTTTTCTGGGCTGGATATCTGGATGGAGGGTCTGCTGATGGTCGTTTTCAATGACCACAGACATCACCGTCATACCGCTGGTATGGGGCTTCATGGCCACCTCTTTCACCTTGCCGGATACAGACGAATGGACAGGTACGCACAATCCCTCATTATCACCGATCTTCTGACCCACCATCACATAGTCACCCTTGGCCACCAAGGGCTTACAGGGTGCGCCGATATGCTGCTGCATAGGGATCACCACCACATCCGGCTCCGGAAATTCCTTGATGCGTAAATCGCTGGTCAGCTTTTTATGCTCTTTGGGATGAATTCCCCCCCGAAATGAAAATGCCATGCTTTTCACCTTCCTCCCCGGTATTTACCGGATATTTTTCCCTTATTATACTCCTCCAAAAATCATTTGTCCACTATTTGAAGTCAAAAACCTTAAAAAATAGGTTTTTATCGATAAAAACGAAACAATTTCGCACCAGTTACCTATGACCGCCAAAAGGCGCAAAAAAAGCGGCCTTTGCCGCTTGTAATATCCTCCATAAAAGAAAACCAGCCCTTGACTACCTGTCTTTCGACGCTCCGGGTAATCAAGGGCTAGTTTTCTTCGTTCTTGGGTTCAATCATTGGTTAACCTTCCTTTCTACAGATTGGACACTGAACTTCCATCATACTTACACAACCGCTACACATTCATCTATATAAAATCCCTTCAGTGGGATGGGCTTTATGTGGGTTTACTGTCTTGCTAATGGATCTTCATTGTCCTGGGGTTTGTCCGAAATTGTCGTCTAATCTTGTTTCCCTCTTTCAAAAATATTTTCTTGACTATTCACACGACCTACAAACGACTTACTTTCTTTCAAACCGTTGCTACAAAAATGTACATCGGGTATCATCCTCTCTCAACACGTTCAACTTGTTTCGTTGGGGTTCTCCCTTTGTGTCTATATATTATCACGGCAAAATTGGTTTTTCAAGACGGAATGTTTCACAGAAAGAAACATTAGTCTTTGTGCAAAATACAGATTTCCATTCAAAAGAGGATAACCTCCATTGACTTCCCCCTTTCGCTGTGATATACTGATTTTGTTGGGCGCAGTTTCTGCGCCCGTTTTTTATGCCAATTCCTTTTTCAGGTAATTTAGTACCCGTTTTTTGTCTGCGGACCACAAAGGCGCCACCAGATTTTTCTTTGCGCCATCGCCGGTGATCCGGTGGACAGTCACGGAAGGGGGTACTTCCTGCAAGCACCGCCCTAAAACCGCGCCATATTCCTCCAAACTCAGGCACCGAACCTTCCCAGCCAGGTATTCTTCTTCCAGATCCGTCCCCCGGATCACGTGCAACAGGTGAAATTTCAAGCCATCAGATCCAGCCAGCACCGCCTGACGGGTGGTTTCAGCCATATCCTCCGCCGTCTCCCCCGGCAAGCCCAGAATAATATGGGTCACCACTTCCAAACCGGCCTCTTTCAATCGCCGGACGGCATCAAAATAAACGGGATTTTCATATCCCCGTCGGATATAAGCAATACTTTTGGGATGGACGGTCTGCAATCCCAGTTCCACGGAAACCGGCTTGAAGGCATTGATCTGGGACAGCAATGCCACTGTTTCCGGCGGCAGACAATCCGGCCTGGTGCCGATAGCCAAACCCACAATCTGTTCCGGCTCAATGGCCTCCAGATACTTTTGCCGCAACACCTCCACCGGGGCATAGGTGTTGGTAAAGGACTGAAAATAGGCAATATATTTTCCGGATTTGCATTTTGCAGCGACCTTTTCCTTGGCCTGTTCCAGCTGCTTTCGGATGTCCCCCGGCTTGACCGCAAATTCGCCGCCGCCATCACCGGAGCAGAAAATGCAGCCGCCGTGCCCCAGGGTTCCGTCCCGGTTTGGGCAGGTAAAGCCGGCATCAATGCTCAGTTTGTAGACTTTGCATCCAACTTTTTCTTGATAATGCTCATTTAATGTTCGGTACATGTTTTCTCCTGGAATAAGGTCTGTTTCCACCCTTTTCCAGTATAATACACCAAAAAACCTTCTCTTGCAAGGAATGATTTACTGTAAATACATTTTGCTTATCACAAATTCCAGAAACCTATCCATATCCGGCTGGGCACCATCCGGTGCGATCTGCTTCCACAGGGCTTGCGCCTGTGTTTCCGGATAAAATTTTAGTCAACAACAAGAAATAACCCCCAAGAGGGCGTACTTTTGCGGTACGCCCTCTTTTCATAAATGCCTGTAGGGATGTTTTTTCTCTCCCGGCTCCAACGGCCCTCGATGCAGTGGGATGTCCGTTTTGTTTTTATATATATCTAATTAGTATTGACATTTTAATATTACTATGATATAATCGCCAACAGATGGAGGGGATTTCCGCCCATCCGATTCCATCTATTTTGTGAAACAGAAAAAGGAGGTTACACAATGACAGATAAAAAACTGTTAAAACTGGATCACTATTTTGAAGAACAGATTGCCCTGTGCAACCTGCGGGGCAAAGAACTGCTGGCGGACGAGCGGGCAGATGAGGCTACTTTTGAAAAAATCAAAGCCAACATTTTCGACATTTTTCGCACCGTCTTTTCCGTTGCAGTAAAAACCTGCAATGAAGATCCCGATCAGGTTCGGTGCTTCTTTGCTACAAGGATCGAGAATATTCCCTCATCCTGGGAAACGGCATACGACAAGGCCAGAGAACACCAGAATACCGTGCTGATGCAGATCGAACAAATCAAGCTGGACACCGTTGCCCGAATCAGAGAGAATTTTCAAAGGATCTGGGAGGAAAACACGTGACAGAAGCGGATTCCATTCGTCTTTTTAAATGCCTGTCTGACAAATCCCGCCTACAGATTTTGAAATCCCTGGCCATTGAAGATATGTATGTGGAACGGCTGGCTGAGCGGCTTGGTATTACTGCTCCGACCGTCTCTTTTCACCTGAAAAAGCTGACCGATGCCGGAGCTGTCACTTCCTATAAAAGCCAGTATTACACAATGTACTCTCTGAAAAAGGACATCTTCGAAACCAGCATTTTGGATATTCTTCAGGAGAGATCCGATGAGGCAGAACTGCAATCCCAGAGGGACGAAAACTACCGCCGGAAAGTGATCGACACCTTTTTTGAATACGGCAAGCTGAAGGCGATCCCCGCCCAGCGAAAAAAAAAGCGGATCGTTCTGGAAGTGATCGCCCAGGCATTTGAATACGACCGTATCTATTCCGAACGGGAGGTAAATATCATCATCGCTGATTTTCATGATGATTTTTGCACCATTCGTCGGGACATGATCGGAGAAAAGCTGCTGGATCGAGATTTGAACGGGTATTGGCGTGTAAAAAATTG
>CAZHPO010000059.1:0-8334 GCA_964534615.1 uncultured Oscillospiraceae bacterium | reverse complement strand
GACCTATGCGTGTTGTTTTTATGGGTACGCCGGATATTGCGGCCACCTGCCTGAACAAAATATTGGAAGATGGCTTTGATGTGGTGGGCGTTTATACTCAGCCTGACCGTCCCAAGGGACGGGGGATGAAGATGGTCTGTTCTCCTGTGAAAGAGTTGGCAATCTCCAAAAATATCCCGGTTTTTCAGCCGGAAACTTTTAAAGAGGAACAGCCGGTGGACCAGTTGCGTGCGTTGCAGCCGGATGTCGTGGCGGTAGTGGCGTATGGCCGGATTTTGCCGCAGAAAGTGCTGGATATCCCATCCAAAGGCTGTATCAATATCCATGCCAGCGTTCTGCCTCAGTATCGGGGTTCTGCACCCTATCAGTGGGCGGTGCTGGATGGACAGAAGCAGACCGGTGTTTCGGCGCAGTTCATGTCCCTGGGCGTGGATGAGGGTGACGTGATCGGTGTTTCGAAAACCGCCATTTTTGAGAATGAAACCGCTGGGCAGTTGCTTGATCGCTTGGCGGTGCTGGGCGCCGATCTGCTTAGCGAAACACTGACCAAGGTGAAAAATAATACTGTGGTGGCAACGGCACAGGATCCCACGAAGGCTACCTTTGCTCCCATGTTGAATAAATCCATGTGTCCCATCCAGTGGACAAAAACGGCGCAGCAGGTTCACGATCATGTTCGGGGACTGAATCCCTGGCCCACAGCTACGGCTACTATTGGAGGTAGATTTTTTAAGATCCATGAAACAGTGGTGACAGATGGAAGCGGTGAACCGGGTGAGATTCTTGGCCTGACCAAAACTGGTCTGCGTGTGGCCTGTGGAGAAGGTGCGGTGGAGATCCGCATTTTGCAAGCGGAAGGCGGCAAACGAATGGCTGCCCCGGATTACTTCCGTGGACATCCTCTGGAGGATTGAGTATGGGTGCCAGAGAAACTGCCTTGAATGTGTTTGTTGGCAGCCGCCAGGAAGGTGGCTGGTCCAACGGCTTGCTGAAAACCTATATTCACCGTGATCGTTTGGACAAGCGGGATGCAGCTTTGGCCACGAGACTGTGCTATGGTGTGCTGCAAAACCGTTATAAGCTGGATTTTTACCTGCAACAACTGCTGACAGGAAAGGTTAAAACCCTTCACCCCGTTATTCGTGATATTTTGCATATGGGACTTTACCAGATCTACGAAATGGATCGTGTTCCGGAGTCTGCCGCTGTGAATGAATCTGTTGATCTGGCAAAGAAATACTGTCCCAAGCAGCGATTTGCACCGGGACTTGTCAATGGCGTGTTGCGAAATGCCATTCGGCAAATGGATCATATTCAGCAACCGACCGGGTGGCAGGAAAAATATAGCCATCCTCAGGAATTGATTGATCTGCTCAAGGGCTATGTGGGCAAGGAACGGATAGAACCCATGCTCCGGGCAAACAATGAAGTGCCCGATACCGTTGTGCAGGTAAATACATTAAAAATAAGCACCCAGATGCTGTCTCAGCGACTGGAGGCAGAGGGTGTTTCTGTTCGTCCCCATGGCTGGATGGAAGATTGTCTGGTGCTTTCGGGCACTGGTGATTTGGAAAAACTGCCCGCATTTAAGGATGGGCAATTCTATGTTCAGGACGCAGCGGCGAAACTAAGCGTTTTGTGCGCACAGCTGCCTTCGGAAGATATTGCTGTTTTGGACTGCTGCGCTGCACCGGGCGGTAAGAGTTTTGCGGCGGCTATCGCAATGGCAGGCCAGGGTAGGATTACTTCCTGTGATGTATATGAACATAAAACTGCTTTGATCGCTGCCGGTGCGCAGCGACTGGGCATTTCTAACATAACGGCGAAAAAACAGGATGCCACCCAGCTTGTGCCCCAGTGGGAAAACAAAATGGATGCAGTGATTTGCGATGTGCCCTGTTCCGGCTATGGAATTATTCGGAAAAAGCCGGATATTCGTTATAAAAACATAAGAGAAATGGAAAAACTGCCGGATCTGCAACTGCAAATTTTGGAAAATCAGTCTCGCTATGTGCGTCCGGGTGGGGTGCTGATCTATTCTACCTGCACCCTGGTATATCGGGAAAATGAGGGCGTGGTGGATGGTTTTTTGAAAAACCATCCGGATTATTTGCTGGAGCCACTGCCTTTGCCTGCTCCTTTCCCCAAGAATGAAACGGGAATGTTGGCATTGGTGCCGGGAGAATTTGACACAGATGGCTTCTTTATTGCAAGACTGCGGAGGAGATTATGCACTTAAAATCCATGACATTGACGGAAATGACTGCCCATTTTAAAGAGATGGGTTTACCGTCGTTTCGGGCAAAACAGGTCTATCAGTGGCTGCACAAAGGTGTGCGCAGTTATGACGAAATGACCAATATTCCCCAAAGCTTGCGTCAGCAGTTACAAAATGACAGCCCTCTGTATGCGCCCCAGGTGGTGCGTAAGCAGCAGTCCAAGCTGGATGGAACCATCAAATATCTGTGGCGTTTGTCTGATGGTAATTGTGTGGAAACGGTTCTGATGCGGTATCACTATGGAAATACCGTGTGTATTTCTACGGAAGTTGGATGCCGGATGGGGTGCGCTTTTTGTGCATCGACCATTGGTGGTCTGGTGCGTAAGCTGGAACCTTATGAAATGCTTGATGAAGTGCTGTTTACACAGGTTGATTCCGGATTGCCCATTTCCCACATCGTGCTGATGGGCATTGGCGAACCTCTGGACAATTTTGATTATGTTATGCGCTTCCTGGAATTGGTCAATAGCCAGGAGGGGATGAATATTTCCATGCGCCATATCAGCCTTTCGACTTGTGGCCTGGTTCCTAAAATTGACGAGCTGGCACAGCGGAAACTTCAGCTGACATTGTCAGTGTCCCTGCATGCACCCAACGATTTTATCCGTAACCAGATTATGCCCGTGAACAAGGCATATCCTTCGGAAGAATTGCTGAACGCCTGCAGGCGTTATTATGCAGCAACATCCCGACGCATTTCCTTTGAGTACGCCATGATCGATGGTGTCAACGACCGGGAGGAAGATGCAAAGGAACTACTGCGTCGATTGAAGGGGCTGCCGGCTCACTTTAATCTGATACCATTGAACCATGTGGAGGAAAGTCCCCTGAAGCCAAGCAGTAAGAAAGCAGTGGCTCGTTTCCAACAAATTTTGGAGGAAGGCGGGGTCACGGCAACGGTACGCCGTACGCTGGGCGGCGATATTGATGCTTCCTGCGGACAATTGCGCAGGAAAGAGGCCCAAAGTATTACATGAAAGGGGAAGGATCGTTGATGGATAGTTGGGGAATTACGCACCAGGGCTGTGTCCGTTCGCAAAACCAGGATGCTTACCTCATCGAACAACTGGGTGATAATTGTATCCTGGCGGTGGTTTGTGATGGTATGGGCGGTGCCCGATCCGGCAATGTGGCCAGTGCCTTGGCGGTGGAAGTGTTTGTTCAGGAAATCCGCACCTCCTGGCGGTCCGGTATGCAGCAGGAAGATGTGGATAATATGCTGCGTTGCGCCATTAAACTTGTGAACTTTGCAGTATATGATCAGGCTGGTCAATTTGTGGATTTTGCAGGAATGGGCACCACATTGGTGGCATCGCTTGCGGAGGGCAATCGTGTAACCGTCGTGAATGTCGGTGACAGTCGCGCTTACCATGTATCTGCTGAGGGGATACGAGCTGTGACGCAGGATCATTCTATCGTCCAGATGATGATTGATCGGGGAGAACTGACTGTGGAAGAAGCAAAGCTCTACCCCGGAAAAAACCTGATTACCCGTGCAATCGGTACCGATCCGTCGGTGGAATGCGACTTGTTCCATCTGGAATTGACAGGGGAGGATTGCGTTCTGATGTGCAGCGACGGCCTTACCAATCTGGTCGATGAACAGGAGCTCCTGTTTGAAGTGGTTCATGGCGCACAAAGAGAGAATTGTTGTCAGCGGCTTTTGGATATTGCCATCAATCGAGGAGCGCCGGACAATGTAACCTGCCTTCTGCTCCAGGCTTAAGTGGGCAGAGAGGAGGTTATTTATGGATAGGTATATCGGGCGAATGCTGGACAACCGTTACGAGATTCTGGAAATCATCGGATCGGGTGGTATGGCTGTCGTCTATAAAGCACGCTGCCATCGGCTAAATCGTCTGGTGGCAATCAAAATCTTAAAAGACGAAAATCTGGAGGATGAGGATTTTTGCCGCCGTTTCCATGCGGAAAGTCAGGCTGTTGCTATGCTGAGCCATCCGAATATCGTTTCGGTGTATGATGTGTCCAGCACAGAAGATCAGGACTATATTGTAATGGAGTTGATCGACGGAATTACGCTCAAACAGTACATGGAGAAAAAGGGTGTGCTGAATTGGCGTGAAACGGTCCATTTTGCAACCCATATTGCTCGTGCATTAGAGCATGCACATAGTAGGGGTCTTGTCCACCGGGATATTAAACCGCATAATGTTATGGTGTTAAAAAATGGCTCCGTAAAAGTGGCTGACTTTGGCATTGCCCGCATGATGGAAAATAACAACACCATGACCAAGGAAGCGCTGGGTTCGGTGCATTACATATCTCCGGAGCAGGCCAGAGGCGGCAGAGTGGACAATCGGTCTGACCTGTACTCCCTTGGGGTCGTCATGTATGAAATGATTACCGGGAAAACACCTTATGATGGAGAATCGCCTGTGGCAGTGGCGATCCAGCATATTAACGGTGGAGCGCCTCGGCCATCAACGATCAATCCTGCGATTCCCAAAGGCTTAGAGCAGATCATTATGAAGGCCATGGCCCATGATTTGCAGGATCGCTACATCAGTGCCACTGCAATGTTGGAAGATCTGGATGCTTTCCGAAAAAATCCAAGCATTAAATTTCAAACCGTGGAATTGCCGTTGATTCCGGAGCGTCGCCCTAATTTGCAGGTACATCCGGTTCAGCCCAATTCCAATCCGGACAATGAACAGACAAAAGTTATGCGACCGGTTCGCCAGGAAGCAACCTGGGAAACAACATCAAAGGCGGAACCCCAATCGGACGATCCGTTTGAAAGTGATCGCCCTCAAAAAGACAAAACAACGACACTGGCAATCATATTTTGTTCGGTTGTGGCCATTGTTGCCATTATTATCTTTATGATTTTGCTGACAGAGGAAGATTATTTTTCCGTGGACAAGGGGAACAATACCCAGACAACTGCCCAGCAGTCCGCAAATGGATCCGGCCAAATTGCACCGACGGAACCAGATGCCCCCACTTTTGCCACCAACAGCGGTGTAGTTGATGTGGTTCAGCCTTCTCAGGGCGGAACGACCACTCTTTTGCCTCAAATCAAACAGGTGAAGATGGAAAACCTGGTCAATCTGACCCGTCAGCAGGCGGAGAAAATTTTGGATCTGCAGGGCTTTCAAAATGTCCAGTGGATTGAGGAAGAACGGATGATCCCTGCCGGAACCGTGATCGGACAGAGCGTGGAACCCGGAAAAGAAGTGCCGGTAACGGAGCAACTGCGAATCGTTTGTGCGGCGGGGGCAACCACTTTGGATTGTACCTTCGATTTGCCTTTTCAAACGAAAAATTATCGCTTGACTCTTTTGCTGGATGGGCACCCGGTTGTTTTAGAACAGCAGGTCGAGGCAGGAACAAGAACTACCAGTGTTCGACTGAGCGGCAAAGGACAGCAGGTATGCCAAATCTATATTGATGGGATTTTATATCAAACAGTAACGGTGGATTTTGATGCAAATGCAGACAGATAATAGGAAAACAGGCCGTATTCTGCGTTCGTTAAGTGGCTTTTATGATGTTCAGACAGAAGATGGCGTTATTACTTGCCGTGGACGAGGACATCTGCGCCGCGGAACACAGACCCCTTTGACCGGTGATATGGTTGAGATCACTCTGGAACATGGAAAGGGCATGGTAGAGAAAATTTTGCCCCGAAAAAACTGCTTTGTTCGACCGGCAGTTGCAAATGTGGATATTTTGGTGGTTTTTGCCGCCAATGTCAATCCCGTTACAGAACCTTTCCTCATTGATCGTGTAGCGGCAATTGCCGGCGATCAGGGGGTAGAGGTGTGTATTTGTGTCAACAAATGCGATCTGGATCCGGGATTAGATCTGGCAAGTATTTATCGGCATGCAGGATTTACGGTGATCCAGACCAGCGCCGAAACAGGGGAGGGCGTGGAGCAACTGCGTTGCCTGCTGTGTGGCAAACTGGCAGCCTTTACCGGTAACTCCGGTGTGGGGAAAAGCAGTATTCTCAATCGACTTTCTCCGCAACTGGGGTTGGCTACCGGTGAAGTATCGGAAAAACTGGGACGTGGCCGACATACAACCCGTCATGTTGAACTTTATAGACTGGATGAAACCACTTATGTTGCTGATACACCCGGTTTTTCATCCTTTGACACGGATCAGATGGAAGTAATTTTGAAGGAAAATCTACAGTATTCCTTCCCGGATTTTGCACCCTATGTGGGATGTTGCCAGTTTCGGGACTGTACCCATCGGAAAGAACCGGGCTGCGCAGTTCGAAGTGCGCTGGAAGCAGGACAGATCGAACCAACACGCTATGATAGCTACCTGCGCCTTTATGAAAAAGCGAGCCAAATTAAGTTGTGGGAATTAAAAGAAACCAGATGACTGCTTGTCATCTGGTTTTTTCTATGCAGAATAAAAAGTGCAGATTGAGACACACTAGCCTGGAGGTGAGTCCAATGGAAAAACCCCGGTATGACGGCACAATAACCGATGAAAACATTCGAAGTATTTTCGAAGGAACTTCTGACTTCATTGCACGCAGCATTCATTGCTGTGGATTTGAATTGTATACCTATGCTATTGATGGTCTGACCTCTGGCGCTGATGCGTCGGAGTATATTTTTAAGCCCATTGCAGAGTATTTAAAAGCAGGAACCATGGAACAACTCTATGCCTATGCGCTCCATGGCAGTGTCTATAATTCGGTGGCGGATGCGTGCACAGATTTGAATGCCGTGGCGTTGAAACTGGTCAATGGTTTTTGCGTTGTTTTATTTCCGGGCGTTGGAGCCATTGCCTACGAGGTCAAGACCGGAGAAAAAAGGGGAATATCACCTCCTGAAGTAGAAAATACCATCAAAGGTCCTAAAGATGCTTTTGTGGAAACAATTCGATCTAACACATCCCTGATCCGACGCCACCTTCGCAGTCCCGAATTACGATTTCAAGAAATGAAAGTAGGACAGCGTAGCTTGACCAATGTGGCTGTGGTTTTTTTAAAAGGGATCACCAATCCGGAATTGCCAGAAAAGATGATCAAACGATTGAAAGAAATAGATATTGACGGATTGATCTCTCCTTCTGCGGTGGAAGAATATATGACAGGATCCCGTGCCACGGCGTTTCCCTTGATGCAGTATACAGAGCGGACAGACCGTTTTTGCCAGGGTATATTGGATGGTCGTGTAGGGTTGCTGATCGATGGGTTGCCGCTGGCTTATCTTGTGCCTGTTGATTTTGGTTACCTGATGGAAAGTCCGGAGGACCGAAGCAGGGATTATCTGTCTGCATCATGTATCCGGATTTTAAGATATTCTGCATTGATACTCAGCCTGTTGCTACCGGCGATATATATTGCAGCAGTCACCTATCACCAGAATTGGATTCCGGACAGGCTGTTGCAAATCATTCTGAGAAGCCGAGAGCAGGTGCCGTTTCATGCTGCCACGGAAGCACTGGCTTTACTCGTGGCATATGAATTGTTGCAGGAATCGGGAATCCATTTGCCACAGGCGGTTGGACAGGCGGTTTCGACAATTGGAGGAATTGTTGTGGGCACAGCAGCGGTGGAAGCTGGGTTGATCTCCCCGGTCATATTGGTGGTTGTCAGTATTGCAGGGGTGTGCGGATTTGTTCTGCCCAATCGTGATTTCGCCCAGGCGATTCGATTATGGCGCTTTGCCATCGGATTAGCAGCTGCTTTTTTTGGAGGATGGGGTATTGCTGGGGGGTTGGTCATTCTCTTGGCGCATCTTGTAAATCTGCGAAGCATGGGCGTGCCATATTTGCGAATTGGAAAGGTCGGCATCCTGCGTAAGAGACTGAAAAAACAGAAGTTCCGCGATGCTGCACTAAAACCGGAAGACAGGCGAAATCAAAAATAAGTATATTATGGTATGTGAAAAGAACATCTTGTGAAAAATGCTGATTTTGCCACAAACAGAGGATGAAACATCCATATATGTAGGGATGAAATTAGCATTTGACACAAGTTGTTGGGAAATGAAAAAAGTTGTAGAATTTTGAAAAAAGTGCTTGACAATTTGGGAAGTAGATGGTATTATATGCAAGCGCTTGAG
>CAZHPO010000058.1:0-8397 GCA_964534615.1 uncultured Oscillospiraceae bacterium | reverse complement strand
AAGAGAGGAAATACCTATGGAACTTATCACTGTCCGTGAACTGTTCAAAAACACCGAAAAATACGCCGGTCAGGAAATTGAGATCGGCGGCTGGGTACGAAATAAGCGCCCCAGCAAGCAGTTTGGCTTCATCGTCCTCAACGACGGTACTTACTTTACCCCTGTACAGGTGGTGTATAACGACAGCATCGAAAATTTCCAGGAGATTTCCAAAATCAACGTTGGAGCTGCACTGATCGTCAAAGGCACGCTGGAGCTGACTCCCGATGCAAAGCAGCCCTTTGAAATTCAGGCCAAGTCCGTCACAGTGGAAGGACCTTCCACCGGCGACTATCCTTTGCAGCCCAAGAAACACTCCATGGAGTTTTTGCGTTCCATTCCCCATCTGCGCCCCCGTGCCAACACTTTCCAGGCTGTGTTCCGTGTTCGCTCTCTGGCTGCAATGGCCATCCACCAGTTCTTCCAGGATCGGGATTTCGTGTATGTCCATACACCCCTGATCACCGGTTCTGACTGCGAGGGTGCCGGCGAAATGTTCCAGGTCACCACCATGGATCTTAAGAACATCCCTCTAACCGAAGATGGCAAGGTAGATTTCACCCAGGACTTCTTTGGCAAGCCCACCAATCTGACTGTCTCCGGTCAGCTCAACGGCGAGACTTACGCCATGGCTTTCCGTAACATCTACACCTTTGGCCCCACTTTCCGTGCGGAAAACTCCAACACCACCCGTCATGCCGCTGAGTTCTGGATGATCGAGCCGGAGATGGCCTTTGCTGATCTGGACGATCTGCTGCGTGTGGAGGAGGATATGATCAAGTATATCATCTCCTATGTCATGGAGCACGCACCTGAGGAAATGGCTTTCTTCAACCAGTTCCTGGATAAAGGACTGCTGGAAAGACTGAATAACGTGGTCAGCAACCAGTTTGGCCGCATCACCTACACCGAAGCTGTAGAGTTACTGAGCAAGCACAACGATCAGTTTGAATATCCTGTATCCTGGGGCTGTGACTTGCAGACCGAACACGAGCGTTTCCTGACAGAGCAGGTTTTCAAGAAGCCGGTCTTTGTCACAGACTATCCCAAGGAGATCAAGGCATTCTATATGAAGCTGAACCCCGACGGAAAAACTGTGGCTGCGGTAGACTGTCTGGTTCCCGGCATTGGCGAGATCACTGGCGGCAGCCAGCGTGAGGACAACTACGAACTGCTGAAATCCCGGATTGAGGAGCTGGGCATGAATGCTGAGGACTACGACTTCTACCTGGATCTGCGCAAGTACGGCTCCACCCGTCACGCTGGATTCGGTCTGGGCTTTGAGCGCATGGTCATGTACCTGACCGGCATTGGCAATATCCGTGATGCTATTCCCTTCCCCAGAACCGTCGGCAACTGCGAGCTGTAATTTCACAAAAAACAAAAAGCCTATCGCAAATGCGGTAGGCTTTTCTCAAGGAGAATAGAAATGAAAAAATCCCTTTCCATTCGCTGGCTTTATCTGATTTTGGGCGTGTTTTCCATGTTATTTGCAGGCATTATTTATGGCTGGTCTATTTTAAAATCCCCGTTGTCCGCTGAATTTGCCTGGGATGCCGCCCAATTGACGCTCAATTTCACCATTACTATGATCTTCTTCTGCCTGGGTGGTTTTATCGGTGCGAAATTATCCGGAAAACTGGGCGTAAAACTAACCGCCATCATTGCCGGCATTTTGGCAGCACTCGGCTTCATCCTCGCTTCGTGCATTGATGGCAGCAGTATTCTCCCTCTGTATCTCAGTTATGGTCTGCTAGCCGGTCTGGGAATCGGCATTGCTTATAATGTGGTCATCGGCACTGTTAGCGCCTGGTTCCCCGACAAAAAGGGGCTATGCAGCGGCGCACTGATGATGGGCTTCGGCTCCAGTTCCCTGCTGCTGGGTAATTTAGCAAATTCAGCCATGGATCGATTTGGCTGGCGCACCACTTACGTTGCACTGGGCATTGGCCTGGGTCTGATTCTCATCATCACCGGACTTATTTTGCAACGGCCCCACAGCAATATATCCCTGCCCACTGCCAAAGCACCCAAGACCACCGCTAAAGAAAACTTCCAGAGCCAGGATTACACCACCGCAGAAATGCTTCGCCGAGGTGGATTTTGGATCGCATTCCTGGCCATTGGTCTGCTGGCTGGCGTTGGCAGTTGCGTCATCAGTTTTGCAAAAGATCTAGCACTAAGTATAGGCGCAGCAGGCGCAGTTGCAACCACACTGGTCGGTATTCTTTCCGTTTGTAACGGATTGGGACGCATCATCATTGGCGCATTATTTGATGCTACAGGCAGAAAAGTGACCATGGTGACCACTGCGATCATCGCCATTTCAGCATCTCTCACCTGTCTGCTGGCAGTCAGCTATGGTTCCCTTCCGCTATGCATTGTGGGTCTGTGTCTGGTTGGTCTGTCCTATGGTGGCTGCCCCACCTGTTCCTCAACCTTTACATCTGCTTTCTATGGCAGTAAACATTTCCCCACTAATTTCAGCGTAATGAATATCAACCTGATTCTTTCCGCTCTGATTTCCACCGCATGCAGCAATCTGCAACTCAATTACGGCAGTTACACCGTACCTTTTGCCGTATTGTGCGGTCTGTCCACAGTCGCACTGGTCATGATCCTGACCGTAAAAAAACCCTGATTTTACAAGAAACGGCGTGCTGAAACAGCACGCCGTTTTCATTTCACGATCACTTTTCCTTTTCTTGCCTTGATGTAGATCCGCTGTTCTCCATTTCTGGGTGCAATAAAAATGCGATCCGCATAAACCTCGATACGGGTAAATCCAGCTACTTTCAGATAAGTGACCAATTGCTCCTGTGTGTATGCATACTCCCGATGTTCCTCAAAAGATCGGTGCCAAATCGTCCCTTCTCTCTGGAACAGATCCATTCCATAAGAGCAGATATTCGTTTCCTGGTCAAAGGCTCCACGCCACAGGCAATAAACGTCGTCATCTTCATCCAGAAAAACCTGACCATCCATGGCTTTCAGCTTTTCAGGAGTATTCACATCAAAAATAAAAATCCCGCCAGGATTAAGTGCCTTATAAACACGCCGGATTGCCTCCTGACAGTCCGCAGGATCTGTTATATAGTCCAGGCTGTCCAAGGCGCATACTGCCAAATCCACCCCTCTGGGAAGGGTCAGTTCCTGCAAACTCTGGCAGACAAACAGAGGTCTGTTTTCCATGTCCTGCGCCTTTTGAAATGCAACCGTCAACATATCCGATGCCATATCCACACCGGTTACCTGCATTCCCTGCTGTGCAAGCAAGATCGCCACAGATCCGGTTCCGCAGGCAAGATCCACCGCCGTCCGGGGATGCAGTTTCTCTCTTTGCAAAATCTGGCCATAAAAATCCACGACCGCACGATAGTCTACATCGTTGGTCAGCCGATCATAGCTGAAGGCCAATGCTTTGTAAGCATCCATAATACTCTCCTAAAAAACAATCCGGGCCAAAGCCCGGATTGTCACATTCAATACGTTAACGACGGAACAGGCTGAAAATGTCGTCCAAATCGTTATTGGCGGCAGCAGTGGCCTTTGCACCAATACCAGGCTTAGCCACAGTAGACTTTTCCTCAGTCTTCTGCTCGAAGCCGGTAGCAATAACGGTAACACGCATTTCATCCTCAAATTCATCAGAAGATGTAGCACCGAAGATGATGTTAGCCTCAGGGTTTGCATTCTCCTGAACGATATTGGCAGCAGTCTCCACATCATCCAGTGTCAATTCAGAAGAACCGGTGACATTGACCAAAACGCCGGTTGCGCCGGTAATAGCAGTCTCCAGCAGGGGGCTGGCAATGGCTGCCAGAGCTGCCTGTTCTGCTTTCTCACGGCCAGCTGCGATACCTACGCCCATATGTGCGCGACCAGCATCCTTCATAACAGCGGAAACGTCAGCGAAGTCAAGATTGATGATCACACGGTCAGAGAAGCCAACCAGTTCAGAAATAGAGACCACAGCCTGCTTCAGCACGTCGTCTGCAATGCCAAAAGCGTTGGCAAAGGTGATCTTCTGGTCGGTAACATACTTCAGGCGATCATTGGGAATGACGATCAAAGAGTCCACTTTGCCGTGCAGTTCTTCAATGCCCTTTTCTGCCTGACGCATACGATTTGCGCCTTCGAACTTAAAAGGCTTGGTAACGACACCGACAGTCAGAATACCAGCTTCGTGAGCCAGATCTGCAACAATGGGCGCTGCGCCGGTACCGGTACCGCCGCCCATACCTGCGGTGATAAAGACCATATCCGTGCCTTCCAGCACCTTGGAAATCGCCACACGGGATTCCTCCGCAGACTTGCGGCCAATTTCGGGCTTGGAGCCTGCGCCCATGCCACCGGTCAGCTTTTCACCGATTTGAATCTTATTGGGGCAATTAGACTTGTTAAGATCCTGCTTATCCGTGTTGATAACAACAAAATCGACACCCTGAACACCGGCTTCGATCATTCTGTTGATGACATTGTTACCGGCACCGCCGACGCCAATGACCTTGATCTTTACAACACGTTCCTGAAAATCTGGCATATTATTTCCTCCTACGGTACACTCACGGCGGAATCACCGCCGTGTAGAAATTTTCCTTTACTAATATATTCTATCTTGAAAATCCCATTTGGTCAATAGAAATTCTGCAATTTCGGCAAAGTTTTTTTTAAAATATGCCTTTTACTCCCAACGATAGCATGTAACGGTCAATTTCCCGTCTTTATACAGCAATTTCATCACGCCACCGCCATAATCCGACAGCTCTTCCAAGGCGGATCCGATAATTCCGATTTTTTTATCCAGATCTTCCAAGCTGCCCAACTCCACACGATAATTGCCTGTGCAGGTCAGACGGATGCCAAACAGATCCGATACGTCTACATCTGTCACACGTTCAAAAAGTTCCCACTTTTCAATTTTACGAATCACATCCACAGCAGCTTCCAGTAATTCCTTTTTGGTCGTCGTGATGGTTTCATTCTCCGGCTCTGCTGCAACTGCCTTTTTGCCAATTACAGGTTCCGTCAACACCACGCCCGTGATGGTAGGGCCGGTTTTCTCGCCAGCTTCCACTTTTTCCACCACTTTTCCATCCGACGTGATCTTCCACCAGGAACCGTCGGTGGCTTCCACCGCATAGGAAACCAGCTTTTCCTCAATAATGATATTCACCGTACCGGGCAATGTTACTTCAAATCGAACACTCGATACATATGGAAGGGACGCCTTGATCCGACTTGCTGCGCCGGCTCTGCCAAAGAACAGCAGGCTATCCCCTTTTTCAACGCCGGATGCTTCCGCTATCGTCAGGCTGCTGTATTTTGATGCACCGGTCACGCGAACCTCATCCACCTGAAAGAAAACGGAAATGCCAATGGCCACAGCCATCACCACAGCTGCCACGGTCAGCAACTGGACGATCAATCGTTTCCGTAAAAAGGGTTTTGGCTGGGTATATTGAATTTCCTCCCGTGGGCGTTCCTCTGCATTTCTAGCCGGGCGGCCTGTTCTGCGCCGCTGAGGGATATTGTTATCTGTCTCCATGGTATTTCCTCCAGGATTTTATCTTCTACTTAATTGTTCCACAATGTCACAGATTTTTTCTGCAGAGTCTACCACAGCCATGCTGCGCAGTGCCTGCGACATTTGCCGGCAGCGTGATTGATCGTTCAGAAGCTCCATCAGGGTGTCATATATCTTCTGTGCAGTACATTCTCCCTCCGGTATCAGGATCGCACCGTGGCGACCTTCCAGGATTTTCGCATTCTTGTTCTGATGGTCATTGGTCACATTGGGAGAAGGCACCAGAATACAGGGCGTACCAGTGGCAGCAATTTCATTGCAGGTACCACTACCTGCCCGTCCCAGCACCACATCCGCAGCTGCCAAGACCCTGGGCATGTCATAAATATACTCTCGCATATCAATGGTTGGGCATTTTTCCAGATCAACGCCCTGCTCTTTCACCTTATCCGGCATCCATGCAGCGCCAAAAGAACCGGTAGCATGGATATGATGGAAGGGGAAACCGTTTTTCTGCTCCAGAGCAAACAGCTGCGCTGTCATTTCATTCATCACCTTTGCGCCCTGACTGCCAAAAGTGGATACCACCAGTTTTTCATCCCCCAGTCCCAACTCTTTTCGAGCCTGGGCACGTTTGAACTCCCAAAAATCCCGGCGCACCGGCATTCCCACTACCTGCACCTTTTCCGGATGTTTGTAATAGGCTGCGCTTTCGGCAAATGCAACCAGCACCTGATCTGCTCTGCTGGCAGCCAGCTTGGTGGTCACACCGGGAACTGCATTGCTTTCATGAACACAGGTAGGAACGCCCAGCTTCTGTGCAGCGTACAGTGCCGGAAAACTGGCATAGCCACCGGTACCCACCACCACATCCGCATCAAACTCTTTGATGATTTTTTTGCAGGCTTTGACTGCTCCCATTGCGCAGGATACTGCATGGGCATTTTGCTTCAGCGCTTTTAAGCTTTTCTCTCGGCTCAAACCGGATGCCGGTAAACACTTGAGGGCATATCCGGCCTTAGGGACCAGTGTTTCTTCCATCTTCCCCGTGGCACCGATGAAAAGAATATTACAGTCTGGGTGACGTTCCTTTAAAATATCTGCAATGGCAATGGCCGGATTGATATGTCCTCCGGTACCGCCACAGGTAAAAATCACATTCATGGGAGTTCCTCCTGTTGCTTTGGTTGATTTCGATATCTGGAAATGCTCAAAATGAGCCCCATTTCTCCTAAATTTACTGCCAGTGCCGTCCCACCATAGGAGAAAAATGGCAGGGCGATTCCTGTCGATGGCAAAAGATTTGTAACAACGCCTAAATTCAAAATGGTCTGCACAGCGATCAGGCTGATCAACCCCGCTGCTATAACCGTGGAAAAGCGATTTTGGGCTTTCAGTGCAATCCAATAGCCTCTGGCAATGGCTGCGGTAAACAAGGCGATAATCAACAGTGCGCCGATCAAGCCCAATTCTTCACAAATGATAGCAAAAATGTAGTCATTGTACTGAAAGGGCAAATAAAGATATTTCTGCTTGGATTTTCCAAAACCAAGGCCAAATAATCCCCCGGAACCGATCGCATACAGGGACTGTAAAATCTGGTATCCCGTACCTCCCGGATCCTGCTCCGGATGCAACCAGGCAGTTACCCGATCTCCGGCGTAGCCCATAAAACTGATGTAGATCAGCACAAATCCTGCCGCAGCAGCTGCCCCAGCCAGTAGCCATTTGGGATTGGTTCCTGCCACAAACATCATAACCACACCAACCATGCCCATGAGCATGATGGCCGAGAGATGTTTTTCCAGTGCCAAAGGCACCAGCAGTCCCAACATGGCACATCCAAACCCCAAAACGCCATAGCGAAAAGACTTCGCATCTTCGCCGTATTTTTTTGTCAGTCTGGCCAGCAACAAAATCATGGAAAATTTTGCAATTTCCGAAGGTTGAAACTGAATACCGGCGATATTGATCCATCGCTTGGCACCGTTGACCGACTGACCAATGACCAGTACGCTCAAAAGCAGCACAATGCTGATGCCATAAACCGGCCACGCCAGTCTTTCCCACAACTGCGCCGGGATACGGCTGAAGAAATACATGGCCACAAGACCTATCATAGCACAAACCGCTTGCTTTTGCAAATATTTCGTAGAACTGGTATATCCGGTATCATATTCACTTTGGGCGTAGCTTGCCGAATACAGCATCAGCAATCCTACGCCCAACAGTAACAGCACCAGCACCAGAAAGACATTGTCTATTTTTTGCTGCCTGTGATCAGCAGGCAGGTCCTCTTTGGCATGAAGAAGCGACAACTTCTCTGCCATATAGACTCCTTTCGGTTAAATTCTCCCGGCGACACCAAACCAGGCCAGCACACACATAATTGCCGACACCAGGGAGAAAATGATGACGATTTTCACTTCTTTCCATCCACACATTTCGAAATGGTGGTGGATCGGAGACATTTTAAACAGTCGCTTGCCATGAGTCAGCTTAAAATAGCTCACCTGCAAGATCACAGACAAGGTCTCCACAATGTATACAAAGCCAACCAGCACCAAAATCAGGGGCATGTCCAGCGCAAACGCAAGAGCGCAGACCACACCACCTAAGAACAGGGATCCGGTATCTCCCATAAATACTTTTGCCGGATGCCAGTTGTAGAACAGGTAGGCGATCAGTCCACCTACCAGACAGCCGGGCAACAATGCCAGATCAAATTTTTCCGTGGCAATGGCCACCGCAGTAAAAAATATCATTACAGGAATGGTCACACTGGCACACAGGCCGTCCACACCATCGGTCAAATTCACTGCATTGACACA
>CAZHPO010000057.1:0-8502 GCA_964534615.1 uncultured Oscillospiraceae bacterium | reverse complement strand
TAAACTGTTTTTTTGCAATTTCGCAGCATTTTTTCCACAAACTTTCGGTGGAAGTTGTTTGACAAACCATGCAAATCGGCAAATCGGCGGGAATCGATCCGTTTTTCGCCCAATTTTCCAATTCTTCCGGGGTCTCAAAAATACGGCAGTGGCTGCACCAACCGGCGATTCCCTCCACCTCCGGGTGTGTCGGTGTACCGATGATCACCGGCAATTCTCCGGCCTGCTCCGCATTTCGCACCAGATCATGGAGCCGGTTAACGAAAGGACAGGTCGCATCGACGATCTGGCATTTCTTTTGTTCCAGTTCTGCCATCACCTGCTGGCTGACACCATGGGAGCGAATAATAACGGTCATATCCGGTTGGGCTTCCTCCGCAGAGTTGATCACCTGCACGCCCATTTGTTGAAAACGTTCCACCACATGGCGATTATGAATGATCGGTCCCAGCGTTACGACCTTTTTTCCCAATTCAGCGGCTTTCTCTACTGTCTCCACCGCCCGGTTGACACCAAAACAAAAGCCTGCGCTTTTGGCCACACGAACACTCATACGCCAACCTTTTGCTGAACGATTTCCCGGATGGCTGCCACGACAGCATCAGTATTCATTTCAGAAGTGTCTACTTTGATAGAATCTCTGGCCATCTTTAAAGGAGCAATTTCCCGATGGGTATCCTGATAATCACGTTGCTGTAAATCTTTCAGCACTTTTTCATAGCTATCTTTGCTGCCTTTGGCTTTCAGCTCCTCATATCGGCGCTGGGCACGAACTTCAGCAGAAGCGGTCAGGAAAATTTTCACATCGGCCTTAGGTAACACGACCGTACCGATATCCCGGCCATCCATGACCACATTATTTTCCCGTGCCACATCTCTTTGCATATCCAGCAGCATTTCCCGAACCACCGAATGGGCAGAAATCAGGCTAGCTTTCTGAGAAATGTCCGGTGTACGGATGTCATCAGTCACATCGATGTTGTTCATCAGCATATGCTGCAAACCCGTTTCATCGTAGTAAATATCGATATTCAGCTCATCGATATAGCGCTCTACTCCATCCACATCCTTGGGACTAATACCCAACAGATCCATAAAATAGGCAACAGTACGGTAAATTGCGCCGGTATCTACATAATAAAAGCCCAGCTCTGCAGCCAACCGTTTGGCTATGGTGCTTTTGCCTGCACCGGCAGGCCCATCAATGGCAATGGAAATGGTTTTACCCATGTTTTTACCTCTTTCTTTATCCTTCTTTTCTCAGTTTCGCCAGGGCAGCCGCTTCTCTTGCCACCACTTCTTCCGCAGTCAACCGGAGTTTTCTGCCCACGTCCTCCGGGCTTAGGGGTAAGCCACCCTCCAGTCCGAATCGCAAGGTCAAAATCGCTGCGTCCTGTTCATCCAGGCAGCCCAGCAATTCCGAAATTCGCTGCCGCATCTGGAAATATGCAGTATCTTCTACCGCCTGTTCTTCCTCCTCATCAGGAGCCTGCTTCTCATTTTCTTCGGGTTTTGCCTGTTGCAGCAATCGAGCATTTTCCAGCATATCCGACACTGCCTTTGCCTCATCCATGCTCAGGTGGATATGCTCTGCAATCTCCGCCAAAGTGGGGTTTCTGCCTAAATCGGACAGCAGCCACTCATCCGCTGCACGGAAATCCTCCATTGCCTGCTTCATTTTCTGTCCGATGCCGTTTTCTCTGGCCTGCAAAACGACCGCTTTTGCCAGATATTGACCGATCCACCAGCGTGCGTGTTCTTCAAAATCCCCATCCTGATAACCGAGGATACCCTGCCAAAGCCCCAAACTGCCTTCCTGTATCAAATCCATCAGTAAGACACCCCGTCCTGTCAACTGGCAGGCCATATCAATCACCGTGGGCAGCATGCCATTGGTCAGTCCGGGCAGAACCTGATCATATCCACCGGCAAAACGTCGAGCCATGGTTTGCAAGTCAGCAGGTCTGGGCAATCCATCCACTTCTTCCAAATAAAGACGCAGAGGATCGTTTTCTTCCAAATTCTGGCGTAATGTGCCCTCTTTTACCAGTTCTTCTTCCCGATGGAGCCGAACCGCCGCCTGGCCAACACCGGCTGCTTTTGGCAGGTCAGAAATATCCAAACGAACCTTTACAGACTCCAAATACAGCAGTGCTTCCTCCACAGCCTCCTCGCTTTCCTCCTCCATCAAAGTCAGAAAACGAACAGCAGAAAAACTGCCTCCTTGGGGAACCTGGCGCAAAACCCTTGCCCATGCAGGTTCTTCAAACGAAATATCAAAATCTGTCATTCCAGAAAATCCTCCAATCCAATGTCTGCCCCCAATGCTTTGAGGCGCTCCATGGCCTGTTTCTCAATTTGTCTTGCTCGCTCTTTGGAAATTCCCAGGCGCATACCGATCTGCTCCAACGAGCAGCAAATACCATCTTCCATACCATAGTGGAGCCGTAGCACCTGAGCTTGTCTTTCCGTCAACATGGACAGCAGCTTTTCCATCGTTTCCGTCAACGCCTGATGTACCAAAAGCTCTTGTGGCTGGGGCGCATGCAGATCCTCCACCAGTACGCCCACCGTATCACTTTCACCAACAGGTGCATCCAGGGAAAAGGTCTGGGGCTGCAATTGCAGCAATCTCCGGACTTTTTCCGGCTCATAGCCGCAAAATTCACCGATCTGCTCCAATGTAGGTTCCCGGTCAATATTCTGACGCAGAGCGATCTGAGCAGCATTGATCTTGCGCAACATCTCTGCCGTATACGCCGGAACACGAATAATGCTTCCCTGATTTTCCAAGCATCTGGTGATTCCCTGCCGGATCCAAAGGGTGGCATATGTAGCAAACCGGCAATCTTTGGTATAGTCGTATTTTTTAGCCGCTGCCAGTAGTCCAATACACCCCTCCTGGATCAAATCCAGCACACTGACCCCACGGCCTGCATATTCCTTTGCCACTGACACAACCAGTCGCAAATTGGCCTGAACCAACTGTCGAATGGCTTCTTCATCCCCTTCAGCGCAGCGTTTTGCCAGTGTCTGCTCCTGTTGGGCAGACAGCAGGGGGATGGAACGTATTTCACGAAGAAAGGTTCCCATATTTTCTTCGCCTGCTGAAACAGGGGTGGCAGTGGGCATATACATCATTATTTTAGTCCTTTTCTTTCCTTGAGCTTATTCTGTAGTGCCAACAAGTCATCATCCGAACGAACAATGCCTGCCTGATATTCACTGCGAACAGTACGGATACAGTCTTGGAGAGCATCTTCATTTACCAGCCCCTGATGTCGCTGTACCACGCCCACCAGGTGGGACATTTCCTCCGGTGTAAAATCAGTCAGTACGCCGGGAGCAACTTCCAGTCCCTGTTTATACCTCTGGTGCAGCTGGGCAAAGGCTCGTCCCAACACCGGAGCAGAAAACATTTCTTCCGTCAAGTCCCCGGTTTTGTCAAACAGCGCCGGTTCTGTCACCACCATGGCAAGAATTGTTTCCTCTGCCATTGCAGATTTCATGTTTTTATAGTAAAAGGCACGTGTCTTGGGTTGCAAATTCTGCACCGGTTGCAGATCCTGCTTTTCCTGTTTTTTCCTTTCCCAATTGGTTCGACGTTTATATGCCTTGTCCACTTCCATTTTCATCGCTTCGTAGCTGATCTTTCCGGCATCCGCCACCCGGTGGCCATAGACCTCCCGTTGCACTGCACTGCCCAGACTGCAAATCAGCTCCGCAGCCTCCTGGATGAATTTTACCCTCTGATCATCCTCCGTCAGATCATACTTACGGCGAATGGCATCAAGTTGATATTCCACCCGATTGGAGGATTCTTCCAGCAGGATTTTAAACTTATCAGCCCCATACTTTTTCAAAAATTCATCCGGATCTTTTGCATCCTTCATTCGCAGGACCTTCACCTGCAATCCGGCTTTTTCCAGCATGGGGATCGCTCTTTGGGCAGCACGTTGGCCGGCTTCGTCGCCATCATAGATCAGAACCACCTGCTCCGTATACTTTGACAGCAGCAGGGCATGTTCCTCCGTCAAGCTGGTGCCCAACGAAGCAACTGCGCAATCAAATCCGTATTGATGCAAGGCAATGGCATCCATATACCCTTCCACCAAAATCAGATATCCAAGTTTGCTTTTCTTGGATACATTCAAACCGAACAGGTTTTTCCGCTTATTAAAAATCAACGTTTCGGGAGAGTTTAAATATTTGGCCGCATTGGGGTCATTTTTCATGATCCGTCCACCGAAGCCAATCACATTGCCCCGAACATCGATAATCGGAAACATCAGCCGATCCCGAAATCGGTCGAAAATCCGTCCATTTTTCTGAGAAACGGTCACCAAACCGGAATCTTTCAATTCCTCATCTGTGTATCCTTTTTTCCGCAGTGCATCCACCAGATCTGTCCAGCTGTCTGGCGCATAACCAATGCCGAAGTTGATCAAAGTAGCCTTGCTCATTCCCCGATTCAGGGCATAGCTCAATGCCGCTGCACCTTGGGGCTCGTAGAGTTTGCTGTGAAAGAATCGAGCCGCTTCCTTATGTAGTGCCCAAAGTCGCTCTTGCTGGCGATAGCGAGACTGATACTGCTCATTATCCGGCACCTCCAAACCCGCACGCTTTGCAAGGGCACGAACAGCATCCGGATAGCTCAATCCCTCGATCTCCATTTGAAAATTGATGACACCGCCACCTTTGTGGCAACCAAAACAATAGTAAATGCCTTTATCCGGTGCTACAGAGAAAGAAGCCGTTTTTTCCCCGTGGAAAGGGCAAAGTCCGAACATATTAGCCCCCGCTCGTTTCAGGCTCACATATTGACCCACCACATCCTCTATGGGATTTCTTGCTACCAATTCGTCAATAAATGCCGGTGAAAAAGCCATAAACGGTCTCCTTTCCTCATTTTAATCGAAGTTTATCAATTACAGACGACGTCCCTGATATTCTTTCTCCTGAACGTCATCCTTTTTCCGATCCAAAGAAATGGCCAGCAGCCAGCAGCCTGTCAAAATCAGGATGACGATCACATTGGGCTGCACAGCCTCTCCCTCGGTCTGTGCAATGTAAGGGACAGCTGCCAGGGCTCCGGCTGCAAGACTACACCAGGAAGTTGCCTTGTAAAGAGAGTGCTTTTTGAAGCAAGCAGAAACCAATGCCAGCATCATCGCTACAAATGTGACCATACCTGCAATCGGCAGACAATAAGCAGCTGTGGTTTCCGATTCGATGGTAAAGAAATTATAGGCGGTTTCTATCATCTTTCCGTCCACATAACGTTTGACGCCGCCAGCCATGATTTCAAAAGTCAAAGCTGACATTAAAAGTGCAGGCAACGCCCATTTCATTATTTTCTGTTTATTCATAGTCCTCACCTCAAATGATTATTATAGCACATTATCCCCGAACATGCCAGCCTATTGGAATAAAAATCTCTGTAAATTTATCGGCGGCATAATTGTCGGTCATGCCGGCAATATAGTCGCAGACCGTCCGTTCCAGGCCATCAAAGCTCAGCTGTGGTTGAAAATCAACGGGTAGATCCTCCGGATGACGCACATAGTGTTCAAAAAGACGCCGAAGCATATCCTTCGCTTTTCCTTCTTCCCCCTTCGCCACCGGATTGCGGTAAACCCTTTCAAACATAAAGCTGCGCAGATCCTGTAGTGCATTTTTCACCGCCGGGGTTTGTGCAATAACGCCTGCTTCCCTGGAAGTTATGATCATATCGCACACCAGCGTATCCACTCGATCTGCATGGGTGTGTCCCAGCACATCCGATATGCTGGCAGGAATATCTTCATTATCCAAAATTCCGGCTCGCACTGCATCATCAATATCGTGATTGACATAAGCAATTTGATCCGAACAGCGAACGATCTGGCCTTCCATGGTCTCCGGTATATTGCAGCCGGTATGCCCCACGATCCCCATACGAACCTCGTAGGACAAATTCAAGCCCTTTCCGTCATTTTCCAAAATATCCACCACACGCAGGCTTTGCTCATTATGTCGGAAGCCACCGGGCATCAATTCTGCCAAAACCACTTCACCGGCATGACCAAATGGAGTATGCCCCAAATCATGTCCCATGGCAATGGCTTCAGACAGATCCTCATTCAGAGCCAGCCCCCGTGTAATGGTACGTGCAATGCGTGCCACCTCAATGGTATGGGTCATACGGGTTCGATAGTGGTCTCCCTCCGGGCTCAAAAACACCTGTGTTTTGTGCATCAAACGCCGGAAAGATTTGGAATGCACGATTTTATCCGTATCTTTTTGATAGCAGGTACGAACATCATTTTCCTGAAATCTATCTCCGTTGGGACGCCCCACGGAACAATCTGCATAGGCCGCCGACGGATGAAGCATCCGATGTTCACGCCGTTCCAATTCTTCACGCACTGTCATAGGTTTTCACTCCTTATGTAACCGGGAAAGCCCGGTATTCCCTGCCTGTTTCCATTCCGTCGATGGTAGCGGCGCTCATATCCGTCAATCTGTCCAAAAACGGTTGTGCCTGCGCTTCCGGAAATAGCAATTCCAGTTCTACTTCAGCACCAAACTGAGTATCCCGGATAATGCCTTCAAATGCAGCCACTTCCAACTTGACTCGTTCATAAAAGCTATAAGGACAGGGCACATACAACACCGTCCACACACGCTTCATGGATTTGCCCGAAGCATCTACGGCAATTTTTGCGCCCTTGGTATAGGCTCGAACCAAGCCACCTGCCCCCAGCAGGATCCCCCCAAAATATCGGGTCACGACGCAAACCACATTGTACAGTCCCTCACGCTGCAATACCTGCAACATAGGCATTCCAGCCGTACCTCCCGGCTCCCCATCATCGGAGAAGCGGACTGCACCGTCTTTGATGATATAAGCCCAGCAGTTGTGGGTGGCATCGTAATGTTTTTTCTTCATTTCCTGAATTTTTTCCAGTGCCGCTTCTTCTGTTTCCACCGGCCAAATACGACCTATGAAACGGGACTTTTTTTCAATAAATTCATCTTCGCCATACTCCGTAGGCACCAGATACTCGTCCAAGAATTACAACTCCTTTGTGATATAGGCTCTGAGCCTACCATACAGTATTTCGTCTACCACCGTATCCACAACAATGCCCTCCCCGGTGTAATCCACATGGATCACCTGTGCATTGCTATGAAGAGTCTCCACCATACCGCCCATAGAATAGGGCAATGTTACGGTAATATGGTGCCGGCTCTGCCCCAGTGCCTGCTCAATGGCAACCAGCAATTGCTCCATTCCAAGCCCCTGTTTTGCAGAGATTTTAACCACATCTTCCCCAATGGGAATATCCTCTGCCGCCACAAGATCCGCTTTATTATAGCAGCGCAACACCGGTGTTCCATCCTTCGCCAGTTTTGCGATCAGCCGATCCACCACCTGAATATGTTCCTCCCGATTAGGATCAGAGGAGTCGATTACATGAAGCAGCAAATCTGCATACTCCAGTTCTTCCAGCGTTGCCCGGAATGCTTCCACCAAATGGTGGGGCAGCTTGGCGATAAAGCCTACGGTGTCAGATAAGATCACGTCCAGATTATCTGATACCGTTAAAAGCCGGGATGTGGTATCCAGGGTATCAAACAGCCGATTATTGGCCGGGATCCCTGCCCCGGTCAGCTGATTGAGCAGGGTGGATTTGCCGGCATTGGTATAGCCCACAATAGCAACCACCGGTACGGAATTTTTCATCCGCCGCTCCCGCTGCACCGAGCGCACCTGGCGAACCTGTTCCAATTCACTACGGAGGCGATCGATCCGCTCCCGAATATGGCGGCGATCCGATTCCAGTTTCGTTTCACCGGGGCCTCTGGTACCAATACCGCCACCCTGTCGGCTCAGGCTTTTGCCCATGCCGGATAATCTCGGCAGCAAATACTGATACTGCGCCAGTTCCACCTGCAAGCGGCCTTCCTTGGTCTTGGCACGCTGCGCAAAAATATCTAAAATCAGAGCACTGCGATCTAGCACTGTTACCCCGACAATCTCCTCCAGCGCCCGAATATTGCCGGGGGACAGTTCGTTATCAAAAACCACCATCGTTGATTCAGTGGCTTCCACCAACATTCGCACTTCCTGCGCTTTCCCCTCGCCGATAAAGCTGTGAGGATCCGGTGTATGACGATTTTGCAACACCTTGCCGGTGCAAAAACCACCGGCGGTTTCCAGCAGTGCTTCCAATTCTTCCAGAGTTTCGTCCGTAGCAGTCTGCGCTTGGGTGAAGCAATCCGCATTCAGCCCCACCAGCACTGCCCGTTCCTGCATTTTATTATCCAAAATTTCTTCCATAACTTCCTCCCTGACGTGTTTGCGGGTAGGATAACCATATTAGATGTTATTATAGCACAGAAGACATCTGCTGTGCAACATTTTCCCGCAAAAAGGCAAAAAAAGTTCGTACCACAAAAGTAGTACGAACTTTTATCTCTTACTTCAGGCCGAAACGCTTGTTGAAACGATCGACA
>CAZHPO010000056.1:0-8571 GCA_964534615.1 uncultured Oscillospiraceae bacterium | reverse complement strand
CCGTCAGCTAACAGTTGATAAGTAAATTAGTTCCTTATAACTGTTAAGCCAATGGGTTACACCGTTTTTAATTATGATCTCCACCAAATACCATTACTGTCCAGATTGGCGGAAGTCGTATTTTTTGTTTCAAACTGTGCGCTGTTGCTGCCCAGATAAACAACCATTGCCGACATTGTTTCAGAAATTTCCACAGTTGCAATCGTACTTCCATCCACCACCGACAAGTAATCACCAGCGCTTAATTTCAGGGTAGTTTTGGTGGCTATACTGGAAAAGTCCTTACAATGTGTCAATTCATTGGTCATCCCTCTGGATGGCATGATTGCAATGACAGAACCGCCGGAATAAGTGTATCCCTGTTCGGTGTCAATGGCAGAGTCGCCGGAACCATTGGTCATTACCACCATACTTCCACCGGAAATCACAATGCCGGTATAAGATGCTCTGCTGTTAGAGTCCAGGCCATCGCCGCTACAGAAAACATAGATCTTACCGCCGGAAATGGAAATTGCCGTATCAGAAGTTGCGGTTCCGTTGATTCCGTCATCCGAAGCAACAATAGAAATATTGCCTCCGGAGATTTCCACCTGATTTCCCTCTAACCCTTCATAACTGTAGTCCACACGGATGGTACCGGAAACAATACGCAGGCACTGATCCGCATGAATTCCATCATCATTGGAATAGAGTGTGAGCATACCGCCTGAAACGGATACATTTCCAAGAGAAGTCTCTCCGTTTTCCAATGTTTGACCGCCATCGGCGTGAATGGCATCATCATAGGATTTAATTTGGATCGTGCCGGCTATTATTGTGACCGCATTACCTGACTTGATGCCTTTCATCGATGTTTCACTTTTATTCGTATTGCCATCCATTCCGCCAAATCCGCCCATGCCGCCGTGTCCACCGCCCATATCATCGGGACGGCCTCCACCCATGCCGCCTGGTCTACCACCCATATTTCCGGGCTTACCCATATCCACCGGGGTATGTCCCATGTTATCAGGCATGCTATCCATACCCTCTGGTGGATGATCCATATCCGGCGGCATTTCCTGATCCGTTTTGGACTCATCCTCCGGCGAAGACTCCTGCTGGGAATGATTTGAATACTTTCCAGTGTAAATTTCCAATTGGGTGGTTTCTCCATCGACAACTACATCATAGGCACTATCGATACCATCACAGGCAGCATAGATTCGGACAGTACCACCATCTATGGTTACAGTTCCTCTCTGGTTTCCCTTGGATGAAATATTCGAATTATTGGTTTTGATTCCATCCCCTTTTGTTGCGATCAATGTCAAATCACCGCTGGAGATTTTTACACTGTCATTTCCTTTTAACGCATGATCCACGCAAGAAACCAGCAGGCTCAAATTTTTAATTTTCAGATCATCTTTGGTATGGATTCCCCTGTTATTTTCAGAAATCAAGAATAAGGATCCTTTTCCACAGATTTTCAGATCTACGCAGGAATAGATCGCATCGGCACAAACTGTTTCATCGGATTCATCCACAGCAGAACGCATATCATAGATATAGTTTTTGGATCCAGCTTTTGCGGTAATCGACACCTGATCTCCGCTGTTGATCGTGATTGGATTTATACTGTCGCTGACCAGGGACACCCCCTGCAATTCCAGGTCAAATCGGTGGTCGTCTCCGATATCGATGACGATATTGCCATTCAGCTTACCGGAAACGGCATAGACTGAATCTTCTGCCACTTCCGTAAATATCAATACATTGCCCTCTAAGCGATAGCAGTCTTCCGTGCCTGAAACGCAGGTAATTGTAATATCAGTGACTTTCTCGTCAAAATATCCGTCGTAAGCGCCCATATCCTCTAAACTGTCACCATAAGCCGAATCATCCCCATCCAGACCAACGGTCGGGTCGGAAGGTTGGTTTCTGCATCCACTCAGGATACAAGCCAACAGAGCGGTCATCATCAGAGCGCATATCCACTTTTTCATTTGAAAATCCCCTTTTTAAAGCTCCATGCCCATGGTTTCCTGTTTGGAAACACTGATTTCCAGATTGCCATTCCGACAGCGCAGTTTATCGATCATTTCTTTTTCTTTGGAAGCATCGCGCAGCGTCACATAATAAGTCAGCTTAAACATACTGCCCATATTTGTGGTTTTAACCCGAACCAATTCGCAAGAACGGGTATATACTTCAAAAATATCATCAAAAATGCTGGAATAGTCCAAATCCTCTGCAATGGTGATATTCAAGATCTTATAGGTCTGTCCATTCTTTTTCGCACCCAGATCCATATGGTTATACACGGCAAATGCACCACACATGACCAAAGTAAACAGAACTGCAAAACCCAGATATCCCATTCCGGAGATCAAGCCGGCACCCATAGCCAGGAATAACGTGCAAATTTCCTTTGCCGATCCCGGTACACTGCGAAAACGAACCAGACTGAATGCACCTGCAACCGCCACGCCTGTGCCAACGTTGCCATTGACCAGCATAATGACAACGCAAACCACCGCTGGCAGCAATGCCAATGTTACCACAAAACTTTTGGTATAACGGCTACGGTACATATAGGCAAATGCCATCACCAGTCCCAGCACCAAGGAAGTACCCATGCAAAGCAGAAAATCTGTTACACTAATCACCTGCATCAATTCTGAATCAAAAATACCCTGAAATAAACCATCCATCTGTTAAACTGTCTCCTTTGTTCTTTTATTTTTTTGTAATCTCGGAAAAACCAACTGCTGATATGCTGTGCCGTATTTTGAAAAAGAGGTCTTATATATTTTCTCTTTCGAAAGGATCCGAGCCATCCACAACGGGATTCCTCCGGAGCATTTGATCTCCATGAGGGTCATTCCGTGGGGCAAAATGTCGATGCCGGATGTCGGAGAACATAGCGATAGCTCCTCCTGTCTGCACAAGATGGTATCGTCAAAAGTAACGCGGAAATCCGATCCATCTTTGCAGTAATAAGCTTCTCTTTCATACGAAATAAACATGGTCGGATGCAGCCTCTGATAACAGGTCATAAAATAATTGATCTCATCAGAGATCTGGCTTTTGATCGGGCAGTTTTCTTTTCCGTCCAACCAGTTCATGGCTTGGGATTGGGGCAACGAAATACGACGTTTATAAACGACAGACTCAAATTTTTTCTTTAATTCCACAAAAACTGTGCTTGTCGCATCCGCCTGGGCATAACTGCGAACTCGCAGTTTTTCTTTGTAAATCGGCTTATCAATGGAACGGCGAATCAGCAGGTAATCATCTGTATCATAATAGATATTCCGAATGGTCGTCCTGCCAAACTTATCCAGCTCCATAAACGGTTCCATAGCCTTGAGAATTTTTTCTTTTTGCGCCATGGAAAGCATATATTTCAGCTCATAACGCTTGAATACTGTTTGGAATGCCACAAAACTCCTCCTATGTCTGTCTTCGGGGAAATTATACAAATGGTTTATTGAAATAAAATTGAAACATTCCTTATGTTCCTCCATAACGGAAAAACTCTGCCAGCATCGCCGGCAGAGTTCCATATTTATTTACCAAAAATCGTTACCACTCGTTTCAGCATCTGTCGAATGGGTAAATGATAGGGGCAGCGTTCCTCGCATAATCCGCACTCGATGCAGGAGGAAGCGGGGGCACCAGACATTTCATACTTGGATTTTCCGTAATCCTGCAACCCGTACCGGCTATAATACCCCTCCGCTACAAACACATTGGAAATTCCAATTCCGGCACTACAGGGGGCACAATAGTTACAGCGACGGCAGAAATTGGTACCCAACTGATTGCGAATCTCTTTGATTTTCTCCAGCTCCTGCTCTGTCAAAGGGTTTTCATCACAATAAGCTACCACGTTCTGATCCAATTCCTTGATTTCTGCCATACCCGGAATGGTCACAGTCACATGGGGATTCTTTGCAATGAAACGCATCGCAAGATTTGCATCGTCAATGGCTCCGCCGGCCAATGGTTTCATGCAAATAAAGCCGATGTTCTTCTCTGTGCAGGCAGCGATCAACTCCTCGCCCTGGGTCTCCACAATGTTATAAGGGAACATGATCGTCTCAACCCAGTCATAGTCCAAAACCTGACGGAAAAGATCCGCAGAATGAAGCGTGATGCCAATATGTCCGATTTTACCGTTCTTTTGTGCCTCTTTCAGTGCCTCTAACGCACCACCCGGCGCACAAACCTGCTCCAACTGGGCAGCATTGGGATTATGTACCTGATAGAGATCGATATAGTCCGTCCGGAAATTTTTCAAGCTGATATCGATATCCCTGGCCATGGATTCTTTATCCCGTGCCATTGATTTGGTCGCAATTATAAACTGATCCCGAATGCCCTCTAAGGCAACGCCCAAAAATTCTTCACTAACGGTATACCCTCTGGCGGAATCGATGTAGTTTACACCATTTTCCACCAATTTGTGCATAAGCTGCTTTGTTCCCAGTGCATCAATTCTCTGAATGGGAATGCCACCAAAACCAAGGGCCGAAACCTTGAGTCCGGTTTTTCCAAGGATCTTGTAGTACATATTATTTTTTCTCCTTCATTTGTGCTTGTAGGTGCATACTCAACACAGCCAGAGATGTGGCCATGTTTTCATTCTGAACCAGGATATGCTCCGGTACTTCCAAATGGGTAGGTGCAAAATTCCAAATCGCCTTGATTCCAGCACTGATCATCTGATTACATACCTGCTGCGCATATGCTGCCGGAACTGTGATAATGCCCATGGACACCTTGTTTGTACGACAAAAATTTTCCAGTTTCTCCATAGACAAAATGGGCTTTCCGCTATCTGTCTTTTCCTGAGAAGGTGCCACGTCAAATGCTGCCATAATATTCAGACCGTATTCATCAAATCCACTGTAGCCCAGCAATGCCAATCCCAACCGGCCGGCACCGATCAAAACGCAGTTATTCGTATTATCATATCCCAAAAACTGCTCGATATCGTCCACCAGTGCTTCACGACAGTAGCCGATCTTCGGGCGGCCGCCATCGGATACCATTGCCAAGTCTTTGCGAACCTGAACATCCCCCATTCCCAGAGCATTGGCCACAGAAGTAGCCGATATATAAGCAGGTGCATCCTCCGGCAGATTTTTCAAATATGACAGATACACCGGCAACCGTTTCAGCACCGATTTTGAGATTTCTTTTCTTTCCATAACAGGCACTCCCTCTTTCGTGCAAAATCTATCGATATAATTTCATATCGATTGTAGCACAGAGGTTCTACGAATGCAAGCCTTATTTTAAACGCAGGCACTTTGACGAAGCATTTCTTTTCGAAGGCGAGCCATGATTCTTTTTTCCAGTCTGGAAATATAGGATTGCGAAATCCCCAGCTTTAATGCAACTTCTTTTTGTGTCAGTTCCTGTTGTCCTTCCAGCCCAAAGCGCATATTGACGATCTCTCTCTCCCGGTCCGAAAGCAGATCCAGTGCCTGCCGCAGCAGTGTGAGATCAACTGCATCTTCCAACTGTCCAGTCACTACATTCTCATCCGTTCCCAAAATGTCTGATAGGAGAAGTTCATTGCCGTCGTAGTCCATATTGATCGGTTCTTCTAACGAAACCTCAACCCTCTGACCGGATATCTTTCGAATGTACATGAGAATCTCATTTTCAATACAGCGAGAGGCGTATGTTGCCAGCTTGATGTTTTTATCCCGGCGATAGGTACTGATGGCTTTGATTAAACCAATGGTGCCAATAGAGATCAAATCTTCCAAATTTACACCGGTATTTTCAAACCGTCTGGCAATATAAACCACCAACCGCAAATTATGCTCGATCAGAAGCTGTTTGGCATCTTCATTCCCCTGTTCCAGCCCTTCCAGTGCATCTTGTTCCTGTTGTCCTTTTAGCGGTGGTGGTAAAATATCACTGCCACCAATATAGAAAAGAGTTTCATCACGTACAAGGCCGATCCTTTTTAAAAATTCCAATAATTTGTTCATCCCACACTACCTCCTGCCAGTGCTTGATACGGTTTCCCCTGACCTATTTTTTGCGGCGCAAAGGCCACGATCATTTCCTCAATTTTGCCATTGATCTCCAATTTCTCCACTCTGGAGCCCAGCATCAGCCCCGTTGGTTGTCCTACCGCATGGTACGGGATCAGACGAAATCCACAGTTGGCAAACTTTTCCATGGTTTCCACCGGGTTTTCCAAATCAGAAAGAGATAAACCCAGTAGTTTCCCGGCAACTGCTCCATCCACCACCAGCACCGGTCTGCCGGATACCGGGTCTCGAAGGGTATTTCCTGTATCCAGCAATGCAGTCAGGTGCAACTGCCGATTGCCTTGCGTAATGGAAACCGGTACATATTTTTGCTGTCCTGGACGACCGCAAAAACCGATCACACACAGAATTGCAACTCCCAATGCCCCCAGAATCACCGCCCAAAAGCCACCATTTCCCAGTCCCAGCGCAATACCACCCAATGCCATGCTCAAAAAAACGAACAAGATCCCACGCCTCAGTGCTCCATTTCCCCAGCCAAATGCCACCACAGACATCACCGCCAAACTGACAAATCGCCAAAACAGTTTCCCCAAAAATGCAAAACCCGGAATCACACACCCGGCAGCATAGGCACCGCCTATGGCGGCGGCGACCATAGCACGTTTTATACCGGGTGCATATCCCGAAATTCGGTTTGTACCCAAAATCAGCAAAAAATCCACTAAGAAATTGAGAATGACCACCAAATCCAGATAGATTTCCACGCCATCGCCCCCTATGTAAGTGTTGGTTTCAGTATACCTCCCAGCCCACCAAAAATTGGTCGCAACAAGGACGTCCACCACCTGCAAGTTACGCCAGAGTCACCTTTGAAATGCGCCTTCACTCCCTCGGAATATAAAAAGCGGCAGCTGATTTTATCAGCTGCCGTCAGTTATGTCGAAGATTTTTCTTTCCGATGAACACTTCGGATATTTTTTTCTGCTTTAAACCGAGGGGTCATCACCTCATGCCCACACTTTAGACATTTCAGTTTAAAATCTGCTCCGGTTCGGGTCACGAGCCATCGATCACTACCACAGGGGTGAGCCTTTTTCATCGTTAAAATGTCGCCAACTCGAATATCCATAGTCACTTCCCCTTTATCGTCTGCCAGTATTGCTTTGCTGCCTGTTCCACCTTATTCGTACCATACTCATAGTAAGTTGTTCCTACCAGATCATCAGGTAAATACTGCTGCTGCACCCAATGATTGGGGAAATTATGGGGATATAAATATCCCTGCTCCCGTTCCATGCCGAAAGAATCCGCATGTTTATTCTGCAAATGACGGGGAAAATCTCCGCCTTTGCCATTGCGCACATCCTCCACCGCAGCTGCATACGCCATGTATGCGGAATTGGATTTGGGCGCAGTGGCCAGGAAAATCACCGCATCAACCAGTGGAAGCCGTGCCTCCGGCAATCCCAGCTGCAACGCACTATCCACGCAGGCTTTTACAATAGGGATCGCCATTGGATAGGCAAGGCCAATATCTTCACAGGCAGAGCAAAGGATCCGGCGACAACAGGAAGGCAGATCTCCTGCTTCCAAAAAACGTGCCAGGTAGTGAACTGCCGCATCCGGATCTGAGCCACGAATGGATTTCATCAGTGCAGAAAGGGTATCATACTGATTGTCCCCCCCACGATCATAGCGCATGGAGGATTTTTGAGTCACCAGTTTCGCATCCGCCAATGTCAATGGTAAAATACCATTTGTGGGCTGACCAGCTGAAAAAAGGACCTCAACTGCATTCATGGCCTTCCTCACATCCCCACCACAGCAGGCGGCAATATGCTCCAAAGCACCGGTTTCCGGTGCAGCTTTCAACGCAGTACGATCTTCCATATACGCCACCGCCCGGTGGATCGCTTTCAATGCGGCTGGCTCATCCAATTGCTTAAACTCAAAAATTGTAGAGCGGCTCAAAATTGCATTAAATACATAAAAATATGGATTTTCTGTTGTCGAAGTGATCAGGGTGATCTTGCCGGTCTCAATATAGTCCAATAGCGTCTGCTGCTGCTTTTTGTTAAAAGACTGGATCTCATCCAGATAAAGCAGGATCCCATTGGGTGCCATAAAAGTATCCAACTCCCCTACCATCTGCTTGATATCCGCAGTAGAGGCAGTGGTTGCGTTCAGCTTATACAAGGTGCGGTTGGTCTGCTTTGCAATGATGTTTGCAACCGTCGTCTTACCAGTGCCGCTGGGTCCATAAAAAACCATGTTCGGAATGTTGCCGGAGTCCACCAGACGGCGCAGAATACCGCCCTCGCCCAGAATATGTTCCTGACCATAAACCTCATCCAATGTCGTAGGCCGCAGAAGTTCTGCCAAAGGCTGATACATAAACAGCCTCCTCTCGAAAATATGTTTACATTATCATACCATTCTTTTCCATGCTCGTCAAGAATTCTTTCATGTATTTTCATGGCGGTCTTGAAATGCGCTCCTTTGGGATAAAAATCAAGTCTCCGGCATGCCGGAGACTCGATTCCTTCACATAAAAGATTACTTGGAAATA
>CAZHPO010000055.1:0-8670 GCA_964534615.1 uncultured Oscillospiraceae bacterium | reverse complement strand
CGCCACCTTGCCAAGGTGGAGGTAGCGAGTTCGAGCCTCGTCACCCGCTCCAAAATCAATTAGGAACGCAATGCGTTCCTAATTTCATATGGTACCTTGGCCAAGTGGTAAGGCAAGAGTCTGCAAAACTCTCATTCCCCAGTTCAAATCTGGGAGGTACCTCCAAAAAGAAACGACGGTCTTCAAATGAAGATCGTCGTTTTGCTGGTTGACCAACATAAAAAGCACTTGTGTGAGCAAGTGCTTTTTATAATTTTATGCCGGAAAGTACAAATATCCTTTTTATTTCCCCAAAAAGCTTGCAAAAATAAAAACAATTGCTTATAATAAAATACTAAAATGCCAATACAATCCCCGGAGGAGTGCAAATAATGATGGAAGTTCGAATCACGGCCAGAAAAAACCCCTTGATGCAACAGGTGAAAAAATTATTTTCTTCTCGGAAAGAACGGGTAGAAACTGGTTTGTTTGTGGCTGATGGGACGAAACTTCTACAGGAAGCGGTTCGTTTTTATCCGGGATTGGATACGGTGATCCTGTCCGATGGTGTGGAAGCGGAGATCCCGGATCATGTACGGCTTGTCCGAGTTCCCTTCGACGTGATGGAATCGATATCTCCCATGGCAGCACCTCAGGGAGCGGTTTTCCTGTGTAAATTGCCACAGCCCAAGCCTTTGTCCGTCATCGGCCCTATGTTGCTGCTTGATGGTATTCAGGATCCGGGAAACCTTGGCACCATTTTGCGTACAGCAGATGCGTTGAATGTGCCGGTGGTGCTGATGGAGGGTTGTGCGGATCCTTACAGTCATAAGGTGGTACGTGCAAGTATGGGTGCTGTCCTTCGAACTCAGCCGCTGACTGCCTCCTGGGAAGAAGTAAAAAATGCACTGCATGATCAGAATATTCCAATTGCTGTGACGGCACTTTCTGATCGTGCGGTGGATATTCGTAGTGCGGACGTTCCTGCTATGGCGGTGGTCATCGGCAGTGAGGGACAGGGTGTGCGCAGGGAAATATTGGAATGCGCAGACCATGAATTGATCATTCCCATGAATCCGAATTGTGAGTCTTTGAATGCGGCAGTAGCGGCTTCTATTGTTCTGTGGCAAATGGGACAGGTGTAAAAAATACCGGAGTAAAATAGAGAGGAGATGTCTCCATGTTGATACATTGGATTTGGCTTGCGACTCGGAAGGGATTGACTGATCGTGGTCGTGGGATTTTGCTTCAACGATTTACAGATGCGGAAGATGTGTATTTTGCGGAAGCAGGAGAATACGCCAATGTGGATGACATTTCTCAGGAAGCTGCATTATCTTTACAGGATAAGGAACTGAAAGAAGCAGAGGAAATCCTTGCCCAATGCAATCGGGAAAATATCCATGTGTTGACCTGGCAGGATGCGGCCTATCCCCGACGACTGAAAAATATACCAGATCCACCGGTGGTGTTGTATTATAAAGGAAAATTACCGGAGTTTGATGCACTGCCGGTCATTGCTGTTGTGGGTACACGAGCAGCATCGGCCTATGGACTGAGCATTGCCAAACGGATGGGTTATCAAATTGCCAATTGTGGTGGCGTTGTGGTATCTGGTGCCGCATCCGGCGTGGACACAATGGCCATGAGCGGAGCTTTGACCGCTGGAATGCCGGTGGTCGGCGTTTTGGGGTGCGGTGCAGATGTGATTTATCCCTATTCCAACCGGGCGCTTTTTGCAGATACGGAGCAGCAGGGGTGCCTTTTGACGGAATTTCCGCCAGGTACGCCCCCGATGGGGTGGAATTTTCCCAAAAGAAATCGGATCATCAGCGGTATTTCCTGTGGCGTGCTGGTGGTCGAAGCACCGGAAAAGAGCGGTGCGCTTATTACAGCTCGGCAGGCCGCAGATCAGGGACGGGATGTGTTCGTTGTTCCTGGGAATATCGATGTGGACAGTTGTAAGGGCAGCAATGCGCTGCTGCGAGATGGCGCTATTGCGGTCAGTAGTGGCTGGGACGTATTAAGCGAATATGAGGCACAATTCCCGGATAAAATTCGAAAAAATACAACACCTGCCAAACAGACCGCCTACCCCGATGAAATCGAGAAGGCCAGATCTGAGGGGGAAAAACTGCTGAAAGTGGCGCAAAAACCGAAGATGCCCAAGGAAAAACGTCGAAAGTCTCTTTTTGACAGGAAAAAAGAGGTTGACAACCCTGATCCGTCGCCGTATATTGACGCTGTGGAAAAATGTGTTGACCTGACACCGGAAGAAGAAAAGATCCTTGGGATTATTCGCCAAAATGTTACATTGGTGGATGATATAATGGCGCAAGCTGAGATGCCTGCCGGTCAAGTGCTGGCATTGCTTACCATGCTGGAAATCAAGCAGTTGGTGAAGCGGCTTCCCGGCAAGCGTATGGAACTGAAAAAATGAACCTGAAATGGAGTTATATACATGGCAAAATCTTCCAATCTAGTAATTGTGGAGTCGCCCTCCAAGGCGAAGACAATTGGAAAGTACCTGGGGCCTGACTATGTGGTCAAGGCCAGTATGGGACACTTGCGTGATCTGCCCAAAAGTACCATGGGTGTGGATCTGGACCATAATTTTGAGCCGGAGTATGTTCCTGTACCCGGAAAAGAGAAGTTGATCGATGAGCTGCGTGCCGCTGCGAAAACCGCCGATACGGTATACCTGGCAACGGACCCTGACCGTGAGGGTGAAGCGATTTCCTGGCACCTGGTGGAGCTTTTGGATCTGCCCAAGGAAAAAACCCATCGTGTGACCTTCAATGCAATTACCCCCAAAGTGGTCACAGAGTCCATTCGTCAGCCCAGACAGATTGATAATGATCTGGTAGATGCGCAGCAGGCACGACGTGTGCTGGATCGGATCGTAGGCTATCAGCTTTCTCCGCTGCTGTGGAAAAAAGTGCGGAGGGGTCTGTCTGCCGGTAGAGTTCAGAGTGTAGCAACTCGACTGGTGGTAGATCGGGAAAATGAAATTCGTGCTTTCCAGAGCGAGGAATACTGGACGCTGGATGTCAAACTGAACCGTATGGCCAAGGCTGGGTCTTTCTCTGCCCGCTACTATGGCGACAGTAAGAAGCGAGAACTGGAAAATGAAGCCCAGGTGGACAAGATCATTGCAGATATCGATGGCAAGGAATTTACAGTCACCAATGTGAAAAAAAGTGAGAAAAAGCGCTCCGCAGCGCCTCCTTTTACGACATCTACCTTGCAGCAGGAGGCTTCCCGCAAACTGAATATGACCCCCAAGCGTACCATGGCCATCGCCCAGCAGCTGTACGAAGGTGTGGATATTGCAGGGGAAGGTACCACCGGTTTGATCACCTATATGCGTACCGACTCTCTGCGCCTTTCCGATGAAGCGATGGCGGAAGCAGCTGAGTTTATCAAGAGCCGTTATGGAAATGCGTATTACTATGGTTCTTTCCATGTGTTCAAGACCAAGGGCAGTGCCCAGGATGCCCACGAAGCCATCCGTCCTACTCGTGTAGAATTGGATCCGGAGCGTGTTCGTTCTTCCCTGACGGGTGACCAGTATCGGCTGTATAAACTGATTTGGAGCCGGTTCTTGGCCTCACAGATGGCCAATGCCCTGTTTGACACAGTTGCCATTGATACAGAGTGTGCCGGACATGTGTTCCGCTCTACACACCAAAGTATGAAATTTTCCGGATTTATTGCCGTCTATGAAGAGGGCAAGGATGAAGAAGATGAGACTGTCGGTTCTCCGTTGCCGGATCTGCAGGTCGGGGAGAAGACAACCTGCACCGATATTCGGAAAGAGCAACACTTTACCCAGCCTCCGGCTCGCTATTCAGAAGCAATGCTGGTCAAAGCCATGGAAGAAAAGGGCGTTGGCAGACCTTCCACCTATGCCTCCATTATTTCCACGATTCAGGATCGGGAATATGTGAACAAGGTGGATAAGCGGCTATGCCCGACGCCTTTGGGAGAAGTGGTCACCGGGCTGATGATGGAACGGTTCAACGACATTATCGATGTGGAATTTACCGCCAATATGGAGCACCGGCTGGACGAAGTTGAGGAAGGAAAACGGAAGTGGAAAGACGTTCTGGCCGATTTCTATAAGGATTTCCATCAGGAAATGCTGGAAGCGGAAAAGGCGTTGGAGGGCACACGGCTGAAAGTGCCGGATGAAGTTACCAATGAAATCTGTGAAGTCTGTGGACGAAACATGGTGGTAAAAATTGGACGTTTTGGAAAATTCCTGGCCTGTCCCGGTTTCCCGGAGTGTACCAACACCAAGCCCATTGTCGAGCGCATGCCTGGCCGGTGTCCCAAATGTGGTGCAGGTTTGCTTAAGCGCAAATCCAAGAAAGGTTACGCTTATTATAGCTGCGAAACAGGCACATCCTGCGGATTTATGAGTTGGGATGTTCCCACAGCAGAGGATTGTCCTACCTGTGGCCAGACGATGTTTAAAAAGGCCGGTAAGGGACGCAACAAGCCTTTCTGTATCAATGAGAATTGCGTAAACTTCCTGCCGGAAGACAAGCGTGGTTATTATAAGAAAAAGACCGTCGAAGAAGGCGAAGCACCGGCGGCGGAGACGGAAGAAAAGCCGGAGAAAAAGGTACCTGCCAAGAAAACCGCTGCAAAAAAGACCACCAAGAAAACCACGACCAAGAAAACGACCTCCAAAAAGAAAGGGGAGTAAACCATGACCAAAGTAAAAGTCATTGGCGCAGGGCTGGCCGGATCTGAGGCCGCCTGGCAGCTGGCGCAGCGTGGCATACAGGTGGAACTGTATGAAATGAAACCCCATAAAAAATCCCCTGCCCATCACACGGATACCTTTGCGGAATTGGTTTGTTCCAACTCCCTGCGTGGAGATAAAATCGAAAATGCGGTGGGCCTTTTGAAAGAGGAGCTGCGTCGCATGGGAAGTCTGATTATTTCCTGTGCGGATGCGACCAGAGTGGAAGCGGGCGGTTGCCTGGCTGTGGATCGCTATGGTTTTTCTGCATTGGTTACTGAAAAGATTAAAAATCATCCCAATATTACAGTTTTTGACGAAGAAATAACAAAAGTTCCCCAAGGTCCTGTCATCATCGCCACCGGCCCACTGACATCGGATGCCATGAGCGATGCGATCGGTGAGTATTTTGGTGCGGACTATCTCCATTTCTTCGATGCTGCGGCACCTCTGGTCACAGCGGAGTCTGTGGATATGAGCAAGGCATGGTGGCAGTCTCGATATGACCGGGGCACGCCTGACTATATCAACTGCGCCATGGACAAAGAACAGTATGAGGCATTCGTGAAAGAATTGGTCGCTGCGCAGGAAGCGGAAGTTCACGGCTTTGAAGATAAGAATGTCTTTGAAGGCTGTATGCCGGTGGAGGTCATGGCTCGCCGTGGGTTTGATACGCTGCGCTATGGTCCACTGAAGCCGGTGGGCCTGGTCGATCCCAACACGGGTAAGGAGCCTTACGCCGTGGTGCAGTTACGGCAGGATAACGCCGAAAAAACGATTTTCAACCTGGTGGGATTTCAGACACATCTGAAATTTGGCGAACAGAAACGTGTGTTTTCCATGATTCCGGCCCTTCAAAATGCGGAGTTTGTTCGCTACGGTGTCATGCACCGTAATACTTTTTTGCGTTCTCCCAAACTGCTGGATCAATACTATGCTGATCGCCGTGATCCACTGGTTGCTTTTGCTGGCCAGATGACAGGCGTGGAAGGCTATGTGGAGTCCTGTGCTTCCGGTTTTCTGGCTGCTGTTGCCATGGCTGCCAAGGTGCAGGGCAGGGAAGTGCCTGATTTTCCCAGAACCACCGCCATCGGTGCGCTGGGACTGTACATCAGCGATGAGAGTGTGGAAAATTTCCAGCCCATGAATGTGAATTTCAGCATCATTGCACCGCTGGAACAGCGAATCAGAAAAAAAGCAGAGAAAAACCTTGCCATTGCCAACCGTTCTTTGGAAATCATTGACGGCTTGGTGCGGCAGGGCGTGTAAACAGAGAGGTTTTCTATGAAAATTATTATCGATGCCATGGGCGGTGATCTTGCTCCCAATGCACCCTTGCTGGGTGCGATAGAAGCGGCAAAGATGTACCACGTGCCCATCATGCTGGTGGGTAAAGAAGAAGAAATTCGTCGTGCAATGGTGGAAGAAAAAATTGAAAAACTGCCGGAAGGTGTGGAGATTTTTAACGCTGACGATGTGGTGGACATGCACGACGATCCGGCCAATGTCATCCGTAAAAAGCCCAATTCCTCTATGGTGGTGGGCTTGCACCAACTGGCTGACGGTAACGGCGATGCCTTTATTTCTGCCGGTTCTACCGGTGCGCTGCTCACCGGCGCTACGCTGATCGTCAAACGGGTCAAGGGTATTCGTCGTGCGGCCATGGGTCCTGCCATGCCCAATAAAGCCGGTGGTAAGACCGTCATCTGCGACTGCGGTGCCAATGCAGAATGTACCCCGGAGTTTTTGCTGCAATTTGGATTGGTTGGTTCTCTGCATGCAAAAGCAACCTATGGTATTGAAAATCCCAGAGTGGGTTTGCTGAACATTGGAACGGAAGACTCCAAGGGCACGCCCTTGCAGAAAGAAGCCTATGCGCTGTTGACAAAAGCTTCTGAGCAGGGACTTGTAAACTTTGTGGGCAATGTGGAAGCAAGAGATGTGCCTCTGGGCGCAGTGGATGTGGTAGTCTGTGACGGCTTTTCCGGTAATGTGCTGCTCAAATCCATCGAGGGAACTGCCATGTTTATGGGCAGCTTGATGAAACACAAGATTTTTAAGCGGAATGTTCTGTCAATGATCGGCTACTTGTTCTGCAAGAGCGGTGTTAATGAGGTAATGGGAATGCTGGACTACCGCACCATTGGCGGCACCCAGTTCCTGGGTATTCAGAAGCCGGTCATCAAGGCTCATGGTGCATCTGATGCTCTGGCCTTCCGTAATGCAGTCGGACAGGCAATCGCTGCGGCAAAAGCTGATTTTTCCGTTGAACTGGAGCAGAATCTGCGTAAGTTGAAGGAGATGGGCGAATGTTGAGCGATTTGGAAAAAGCCATCGGTTATCAGTTTAAGAATATCTCACTGCTGCAAAATGCCCTGTCCCATTCTTCCTATGCCAACGAACGCTTTCATGATAGCTTGAAAAGCAACGAGCGATTGGAGTTTTTAGGGGACTCTATTTTGGGTATGGTGACGGCAGAGTACCTTTACCGTAATTTTAAAGACCGGTTGGAGGGAGATTTGAGCCGAATGCGTGCGGACATGGTTTGCGAAAAATCTCTGGCACGGATCGCTGAGCGCATTGGCCTGGGAAAACACCTGCTTTTGGGCAATGGCGAGGAGCAGAGCGGCGGCAGAAACCGGGATTCCATTTTGGCTGATGCGGTAGAGTCTGTGATAGCAGCTTGTTTTCTCGACGGCGGTATGGAGCCGGCAAGGGCGTTTATCAATACTTTTGTGCTGACGGAAGTGCCGGTGCAGAAAATGCACAATGCCGACTACAAGACCGCATTACAGGAAAAAGTGCAGCAGAAGAAAAACCAGACTCTTACTTATGTGCTGGTGGGGGAAAGCGGCCCTGACCACGATAAATGGTTTGAGGTGGAAGTGCTGCTCAATGGCAAACTTTTGGGCAAAGGCTCCGGCAGCAGTAAGAAACGTGCCGAACAGGATGCGGCAAGAGTGGCACTGGAAAAACTGGCTTAAAAAGAGTAGATCAACCACGAAAAACCTTGTAAAATGGCCGCCGCAACCAATAGTTGCGCTCTAGTTGGTAGACAGCAACCGTTCCGAAATGCTATACTGCCGTCGGAGGTGACCAATATGACAATTGGACAAAGGATCAGTGACCTGAGAAGAAAATATTCCTACTCTCAGGAGTATGTGGCAGAAAAGCTGAATGTCAGCCGACAGGCAGTATCCAAGTGGGAGCAGGATCAGGCGGCTCCGGATACTTATAATCTGATTGCACTGGCGGAACTGTTCCATGTGACGGTGGAGTATCTGGCGGTGGGGAAAATCGAGGAGCCGATCCCGGAGGAAAAGCAAATGCCCCAAAGTAAAATGCCAATGCAGAAAATCATTGGGCTGATTTTGCTGGGAGCAGGATTGCTGGCAATCATTTTGGGCGTGCTGTTTTCGGAGACATTGATACTGTTTTCCATATGGCTGCTAGCTGGAGGGACACTGTGCCTGACAGTGCATCGCAATCTGCCCCTTGCCATGCTTTGGACGGGAATCGTGATCATAGGATCAACGACATCCTTTTTAACCGGAGGATGGTTGCTGAGCTTTTACTATTTTCTTCAGTATCCACGCGAAATCAATGTCGGGATGATGATCTCCTTTGTATTCTGGATTGCTCTTGTGGTCGCCATTGTGTGGCCGGTATGTAGGGGCATTTCGGCAAGGAAGCGGAAACATATGAATAGCGAAAGCTGATGTTCAAGCCACATCTTTGGAAAAAACCGAAGATGTGGCCTTTCTTTTTGATAAAAAATCTTGCAATTATGGGCATTTGCAGGTATAATAAACTGAATCGTTTTTTACTTTTTTAGAAGAGAGGTTTTGCTGTGTATCTGAAGAGTTTGGAGGTTCAGGGATTCAAGTCCTTCCCGGACAAGACCCTGATCCGCTTTGGCGACGATATAACGGCCATCG
>CAZHPO010000054.1:0-8990 GCA_964534615.1 uncultured Oscillospiraceae bacterium | reverse complement strand
TTCAGGCAGGTGGCCGCAATATCCGGCGTACCCATAAAAACAACACGCATAGGTCTTCCTCCTCAGTCTATTTTAATCCATCATCAATTCTTTTTCTGTCAAAAAACGTTCCATCACCTGGGTATAGAGAATTCCGTCCAGATGATCGATCTCATGGCAGAAGCAACGGGCAATCAGTTCTTCGCCTTCCACTTCGAACAGATTTCCGTTACGATCCCGGGCACGAACTTTCGCCCAATAGGGACGCTTTACCAGGCCATATTTTCCGGGAACACTGAGGCAGCCTTCTGCCCCCTCCTGTTCGCCATCCGTCTCCAGCAATTCCGGATTTACCAGCTCCAAAATCTCGTCGCCGACATCCACCAGAACCACCCGGCGCAGAATCCCCACCTGAGGTGCAGCCAGGCCAACGCCATTGGAGTCCACCAGAGTCTCTTTCATATCATCCAGAAGCTTGTGGAGCTTTCCATCAAATTCGGTCACAGGTCTGCACACCTTGTGCAGCGCCGGATCCTTGTCCGTCAAAATTTTACGCAGTCCCATATCTTTCTCTCCTTATCCATCATATCCGTTCACATCGATAAAAGCTGAAACGCCTCGATTGGCTCCGTCTTTTCCAAATTGCTGCAACAGGTGTGCCAAAAGCAAGCGCAATGGCCGTGTCATATTACAACGAAGGGTCAAACGGTAACGGAAATTATAATTGATTTTCGGCACGGGGCAAGGTGCAGGACCCAGCACTGTGCATTTTTCACATGTATAATCCGGAAGGTTCAGGCATCCCAGCAGACTATCCCGGAATTTCGCTGCGCTACGCAGCAGCTGCGTTTCCTCCTGTCCAACAAACAGCACCTCTGCCACATCTGCAAACGGAGGATTTCCCAACATTTTACGCAACCCGATCTCCAGCTCATAAAAGCGCTCGTAATCCTGGCTTGCTGCAAGCTTCAGCACCGGATGTTCCGGTACCAGGGTTTGAATAATGGCCTGTCCGCTGGATGTACCACGGCCTGCCCGACCAACCACCTGGGTCAGCATATTAAACGTGGTTTCTGCCGCTCGGTAGGAACCGGAATACAGGCTCAAGTCACCGTCCAACACGCCAACCAGTGTCACATCCGGCAGATTCAGCCCTTTGGCCACCATTTGCGTGCCCAACAGAACGGGAATATGCTCCTGCTGGAATTTTTTCAGAATATCCTCGTGGGTATTCGAAGCCGTTACTGTATCGGCATCCATTCTGGCCACCTGCATATCCGGGAAAAAGTCCAGTAATTCCTGCTGCACTTTCTGGGTGCCTGTTCCAATGGGTTTCAATCGGCCACCACAGTGGCAGTGCTTCGCCGCACTCTGAGAGTACCCGCAATAATGGCACATCAGTCGTTCATTGGCACTGTGGTAAGTAAGTCTTGCATTACATCGTGGGCATTCCGGAGCCTGCCCACAATCAACACATACCAGCGCACGGCTGTTGCCTCTGCGATTTAAAAACAGGATCGTCTGTTTTCCCGACCGGTGAGCATCCATGATGGCCTCTCGCAGATCCAAGCTAAAGCTTGTTCCATTGCCCTCTTCCAATTCCTGGCGCATGTCCACCAATTTTACAGAGGGCAGTTGCTTTCCATTATAGCGGTTTCTCATCTGATACAAGCTATAATGCCCTTGCTTTGCGTGGTACATCGTTTCAATGCTTGGGGTGGCAGACCCCAAAACCACCAGAGCTTTTTCCTTCATTCCACGCCATTGTGCCACTTCTTTGGCAGAATAACGGGGACTATTTTCGGATTTATACGAATGCTCCTGCTCCTCATCCAAAATAATGAGACCAATATTGGGGCTGGGTGCAAATACTGCTGAACGGGTTCCCACAATCACCTGTGCTTCCCCTCTTTGCACTCGCTTCCACTGGTCATATCGTTCTGCCATCGTCAGGCTACTGTGCAGCACTGCCACTGTTTCACCAAAGTGACCGGCTAGCAGGCTCAAAAGCTGGGGTGTCAAACCAATTTCCGGCACCAGAAGCAATGCCGATTTTCCTTGATCCAATGCATGTCGGATCAGTTTTAAATACACAGCTGTTTTTCCGGAACCGGTAACACCGTAGAGCAAGGCGCACCCTGGATCCGGCAGTTCCATTTGATGGTTCAAACCATCAAATGCTTTTTGTTGCTCCGCATTCAAAATCAGCGGCTCCTCTATTTTCGCCGGGCGAATTTTCCGACATCGCAGCACCGGCCGTTGAGAAATGGCCACATAGCCCAGATCCGCCAATCTGCGCACTGTAGTCGGCTTTGCGCCGGTATAATAACACAATTCCTTGACAGACACAGTTCCCAAAGAACACAGCAATTCCAACACAGAGCGCTGTAATGCTGCGGATTTAGGGCGATGGGCAGCAAATTCCATGGCTTCCTCTACAGATGCGGCAAGAGTCGCTATTTGCTCAGACTTGTCACCGATTCTGTGCAAAAAGTCAGTCTGTGTGGTGATCCATTTTTTCCGAAGCAGATAGGCAATCGCATTTCCCAAGCGATCCGTCTCCGGCAACGCTTTTCTCAGTGCTTCCTCATCTGCTTCGCCGCCCAAATCATCCAGAAAAACCAGCAGCTGTAAAGCGTCCTCCTGCCGGAGCGTTTTTTCTTTCCAACTGCGATCATCCGTCAAGGATACCGTATTTTTGGACTTAAAATTCATTCCTGTGGGCAGCATGGCACGCAATGCCTCATAAACCGTACAAAAATAACGCTCCCGCATAAACGCCGCAAGACGCAGCATCTGCTGCGTCAGTACAGGCTCTTCATCCAGGAGTAGGTCTATGGTTTTTAAGTCCTGATCTTCCTTTGGCTCCACGGCCAAAACGACACCCTCTGTCCGGCGATTGCCCCGGCCAAAGGGCACCTGCACCCGGATCCCCGGTTGCAGGCGCATCCCATCCGGAATGCGATAGGAATAGGGCTTGTCAATGGCAAATGTGGCCGCGGCAACGGCGATTTTTGCAATCATGACAACCCCTCCTTTCCCTGATCAGCGCATATACTCTTCTTTCAGTGTTGCAGTCAGCTTGCCTTCAGCAACTTCCCAGACAGCCATGGTAACAGGCTTCTCAGGCAGTTCTTCTTCCAGCAATTCAGCTTCCTCTGCCAGCTGGCGAGCCCGCTGAGCCACCACGTTCACCAGCAAATAACGGCTACCCACATTCTTGAGCATATCTGCTACGGGGGGATACAACATATAAAAATTCCTCCAAAAAATTATTTTTTCATTTCTTCCCGGATAATATGTAGCACTTTTTCTACACTTTCTTCCAGGACATCATTGACGATAACGTAATCATATTTTTCCATCTGGGTGCTTTCCCAGGCAGCACGCTCCTTACGCAGTTTCATCTGCTCCTCAGAGGTATCGTTACGGCCACGAAGCCGCTGTTCCAGCACTTCCAGCGACGGAGGTGCCACATAGATCAGGGTTGCTTCCGGGAAAATATCACGAACGCGCAAGGCCCCTACCGGCTCGATATCCAACAGCATGGCACCGGATTTTGTTTTATTGATGATCTCGGACTTTAAGGTACCATAATAGTTTCCCATGTGATAGTCATGTTCCACAAAGGCGCCCTGCTTAATCATCTGTTTGAAAGCATCTTCAGTAACAAAGAAATATTGCACACCATTGGTCTCTCCCGGTCTTGGAGGACGGCTAGTTGCAGATACAGAAAATTGTAGCTCCGGCATTTGGGTCATAACACGCTTCAAAATGGTGCTTTTACCCACACCGGAGGCACCAGAGATCACGAAAAGATGGCCTTTCATCGCTCTACCTCCTGATTATCAAACTCCTGCTTGTCCTCCCACCGGGCGGAAATAGCTTCCGGGGCGATGGCGGAAAGGATCACATGGTCAGTGTCCATCAAAACGACCGCTTTGGTCTTGCGGCCAAACGAAGCATCTATCAGCATTCCACGGTCCCTGGCATCCTGAATCACACGCTTGATTGGCGCCGAGTCCGGTGCCACTACAGCCAATACACGGGAAGCAGATACCATGCTGCCAAAACCGATGTTAATGAGTTTCATTTTTTACCTCTTACTCGATGTTCTGGGTCTGCTCCCGAATTTTCTCAAGCTCTGCCTTGATCTCAACTACAATTCGAGCCAATCGTACATCGGTACACTTGGAGCCGATGGTATTGGCTTCCCGGTTCATTTCCTGCAACAGGAAATCCAGCTTTCGACCCACTGCACCACCGGCGGTAAGCATGGTATTCATCTGCTGTAAATGGCTGCGCAAACGGACAGTTTCCTCATCCACTGCCACCTTATCTGCAAAAATAGCTGCCTCTGTCAAGATCCTGCTTTCATCAATGGACGTAGTAGCCAGAACTTCTTTCAGCTTATTTTCCAATCGCTGGCGGTAATCCACAACAGTCTGGGCATTTCCGGCCTCCACCTGGGCGACCAATCCCTCAATGGTATTTCCTCTGCTGCGCAGATCATTTTCCAGTGCCTTGCCTTCGGTGGTACGCATGGCATCAAAGCTTTCCAACGCTTGCCCAACCACACCCATCAAATCGGCCAGCAATGCTTCCTCATCCACCTCCGGTTTTTCTACAGAAAACACTTCCGGCATTCTGGACAGCACAGACACACTGATATCATCTTTCACAGGGTAGTTTTCCACCATCTGTTTCATGGCCGCAAGATACCCCTCTACCACAGCGGTATTCAATGTAACGGTAGCTTCCACACCATTTTCAGAATGGACTGTCACAAAAACGTCAACCTTGCCACGGGAAATCGCATTTTTCACCGCCTGCTTTACGGCATCCTCGCCAAAAGAAAGCATTCTGGGCAGCTTTACACTGCAATCTAAATATCGATTATTAACGGAGCGCAACTCCACGGTAAACTGCCGTCCGTTGACAGTCTCTACGGCACGGCCATAGCCGGTCATGCTTTTTATCAATTCCATTATCCCCTTTTTCTCTCATTTTCAACAGGCGTTTTTCTCAACAATGCCTGTAATGGTGTAAATCAGTTTTCCGGTCAGATAGCGGTCGATCAAACGAACTGGGATCATGCACAGGGCAAAGGAGAGCAGGCTCACCAATATTCCCCTTCCCCACAGGTTTTCCCCCAGGATATACCCTGCAAAAAACATTACCAACGGCAATATGTACAGCACAGCCGCCGCTTTCAGCACCGGTGAAGATTCTGACTGAATCCTAACCAAATCTCCCGGCTGTGCGCCGATTGTATTTTGAACCTGCAGGGTCAGCGTTTCCTTCGCCGCACCGCACCCGGAACATTGGTGGCAGTCCCCGGAGCAAGCACTTTCTCTTATCCGCACCACCTCTGCCATGCCATCTGGCAACAAATTGCGGACACGAACGATTTGCTCCATTTATGCCTCCGCACTCTGAGCAAAAATGGAAACATTATATGTTTTCACGTCGACTCTTAAGTATTCATATCCACTGACTGTACAAACGATGACGGAAGTGCCGCTCTCGCCTGTCAAGCCGGTGCAGTCCATCAAAATTGTCAATTTCTCGACATCCAGCGTTTCCAAAACGTCCCTGGGACCCCAGATTTCTATTTCCTGGGGACCCATGACCTGAACATCCAGATCCGTGGGAACATTCAGTAATTTAAAATGCTCCTGATTCAGTCGCACCGACTTCAACGTATCCATTGGTGGAATGCCAATTTGGATCTCGATTTTTTCTTTGCATCTTACACCATCCGGAAGCGGAAGCATCAGAACAGCAGTTGACGTCTCTTTATAGTCGCTGACTTTAATAGTAAAGGTGAACTGATCATTTTTAAACTGGTCGTCCAGCATTGCCAGTGCATCATCGTTGCCGATCAGCGTTACTTCTTTCACCGGTGTCAGTGTTACCATATTCTCCAGCAATCCGCTGCCAGACATGTCCAGAATATAGTTCAGTGAAATCTTTTTAACTTTATAAACTTCCACCGCGGCGGTTACTTTTTCCAGGTTCATGGTAACAAACTGGTCATTCACAATCGGCCTGGAATTACCATCGCACAGTGTCAGTGCATAGTCATCCTTGAATCCTACCATCCGGTTTGACAGATCTATGGTAATACGAGCGTATTCGATCTTGTCGACCGTATCTTTGGGGCCTTTCACCGTTACAGTGGCGTGATCCATGCTGATGTTTTCTTTGTCAGCTTCATACCCCTGAGATACAGAGCCGCTGTAAAGAGGCTTCACAGGCACGGTCTTTGTGGCCTGTTCAGCCACCACGACTGTGATATACTGTGCCTCCTGCTCCAGGACCTCAGCCGTTGCAGATTGGAAAGAAACCGTCCAGGGAACCTGATGTTCACCTGGTTCTGTGATGGTGGAAAGGTCAGCTGAAACCGTGATATTGGAGCTGTTCAGTTTTTTCAGATCCGATCGATTGCCGCTAAGCTTCAGATCCAGTTTCAAATTCCTGGTGTCCGAAACAATGATCAGGTCTTTGCTGTTCAGGTAGTCCACACCTTTGAGTTCCACCGGGATATTGTAAAATGTGGCCTCTGACTCCGGGCTGATGACCGTCACCACATAGAGCCACAAGCCGAAGGAAATCACAAAGGAAAGGAGCAATGTTAAAAACTTATTCTTCATTTATTGCTACCTCCCTTTCCGTCCTTACGGAGTCTCTGACGCAGCTTCACTGCCAGATTTTCCTGTTGCTTCTGTTCTTCGGGCATCAGTTCCGTGTGCAGCAGACGTTCCAGCATTTGAGGTGCCAAATGGCGTTTGAGCATACCGCCCACGGCCACGGAGATGGTACCGGTCTCCTCAGAAACAATGACCACCACCGCATCAGAAGCCTCACTGATGCCCACGCCCGCACGATGACGAGTGCCCAAATCAGCGTTCAGGCGTTTACTTTCAGACAAAGGCAACACACATCCGGCGGCAGCCACCCGACCATTACGCACAATTACTGCGCCATCATGCAATGCCGCCTTGACAAAGAAAATATTCCGCAGCAGCTGCTCAGATACCTGTGCATCCACTGTGGTACCAGTCTTGCAGTATTCTTCCAGCTCATTATCTCGTGTAAAAACGATCAATGCGCCCATACGATCTTTGCTCAGCTGTTCGCAGGCAAGAACCGTCTGTGTGATGACCGCTTCATAGGGCTGGCCATGGTTGCTTTCCACGCCAAAGATCTTTCCAAATTTCACATTTCCCACATGATCCAGAATTCTGCGCAATTCCGGTTGGAAAAGGATGACCAGTGCAATCAAGCCAACGGAGAGCATTTGCTCCAGCAGGAAATGGAACATATGGATACGGAACAAATCCGTCAACCAGAAAACAACAAACACCAAGGCAATGGCTCGGACAATTTTCATAACGCCGGCAGAGCGCAGCAAGGGAAATAACCTATATATCAAATAGGCTACCACAATGATATCCACGTAATCTGACCATCGCATGTTGGACAGTTCATGGATTACGGTATTATAAAAATCCATACAAAACCCACCGCCTTTGCCTTCTGTTTTGATGTCAAAACCAATAGCGTCTATATACGCCCTATTATTTTATCCATTATAACGGATTTCGCTGGCGATGGCAATAGAAAACAGAAAAATATTTTACATAATTTTATCCCAATCCGGCCACCATTTTTAGGAAAGCTGTCGTCTGTCCGGATACTGCATCATGGCCAAAGCTGATCCGCACAGTTCCCGTTTCCAGCGTTCCGGCCGATTGGTGTGCCAGTGGAGCGCAGTGTAATCCAGCCCGTACAGCGATCCCTCGTCTGGCCAGAAATTGCGCTGCTTCTTCGCAGTCCATATTGGGCACGAAAGAAAAGGTACCTCCCTGGTGGGGGCCATCAAATACCTGAATCCCCATTCTTTTCAGCGCTCTGGTACAGGTGGCAACCTGTAGTTGCTCCCGACGAAGGATATTTTCCACACCCATTTGATTTACATAACGCATCCCCGCATGTAAACCTGCTATACCTGGGACATTAACGGTTCCTGCCTCGATCCGATCCGGCAAAAATTCCGGCATTTCCTGTTGCGCAGACAAACTGCCTGTACCTCCAAAAAGCAAGGGGGATGGCTGTCGTCCACACAGCAACAATCCCGTTCCCTGGGGGCCGAGCAGACCTTTATGCCCAGGCATTGCAACAAAATCCGCTCCCCAGCCTTGAAAATCCACTTCCAGAACGCCTGCGGATTGCGCTGCATCCACGGCAAAAGGAACATGATATTTTTTGCACAAGGTCGCCATTTCTTTCACCGGTAAAATATACCCAAAAACATTGGAAGTCTGGGTAAAAACCGCTGCATCAACCCCATTTTTTAGTCCGTCTTCAAATTCAGAAAGCATATTCTCCCAGTCAAACAGCTGCCGTCCTGCCACCTGCACATTGGCACCCAAGGCGTACAGAGGACGAGTGACCGCATTATGCTCAAATCCAGAAATCAGGACTTTAGCCCCCGGTTTTACCAGTGTTCGGATGGCAATATTCAATCCATGGGTACAATTTGAAGTAAACGCCACCTGTTCCGGGGCACAGTGAAACATTTTTCCAGCGGTCTCCCGACAGGCATATATCGTTTCAGCTGCGGCCATTGCGGCCGAATATCCCCCACGCCCCGGATTTGCACAGCGATCCATCGCCCGAACCACAGCCTGTCGTACGGATGAGGGTTTATGGAAAGATGTGGCACCATTGTCCAGATAAATCATGGCTCCACCCTCTCCCCTGTTTCTAAATTGAAAATATTTTGGAATTCAATTCCAGCCTGGTTCAGCAGACGGATCGCCCGGTGCAGCTCTGTCGAACGGATACGCAGGCAATAACCGCATCCTCGCTGCTCCATACGCCGGGGTGTACGTTGCAAACTTGCCTCCACACCCCCCTGACGCAGCGTTCTTTGACCACGCTGAGCCGGTGTAATGGAGCGAAAAGTGATACAATCCATGCTCATACGGCAAAACCTCCCGGAC
>CAZHPO010000053.1:0-9066 GCA_964534615.1 uncultured Oscillospiraceae bacterium | reverse complement strand
CGCAACGACGGCTACCGCAACAAAAAACCACACCTCAGTTTCTGCCCCACCTAAGCTATTGGTCAAAACGGCCAGGCTCATTACCAATGACATCAAAAAAAGTTGCCAAGCACCAGCTTCCACAAAACCCATCTAATGGCCTGAATTTCATAATTTTCATATAATCACTCCAATTTGCTGTTATGTTCCAAAAAGAGAGCGTGACGCTTGCTATTGGGTTCGTTTATAAAATGCACTTTCTTTCTATAATGGCACAACAAAGCGGCGGAGCGTCTCGGGTTGATCACAACAAACATTTTCGCCTGTTTCCCTTTGATCTCATCGGGCGATAGATAATGATCGTCTATATAGAGGACATCCACTGAGCCTCGTCCATAGGGCATATTCGGATCGGATATATAGAGTGTAAAATATGCATGATTCCAATCAATTTCGGTTTGCTTATTGCTTATTCCACGGTCAGAAATACATACATAGGATAAATAGCCATGCCTGATTAAATGTGCACACGCCAACATGATACCGCAGGCAAGTATCACCATACCGCCCCATACCGGATCCGGATAAACTACAAAAGCACTCACTAGTGCAATGGCCATCGCACCCAAAAGCCAAAAAGTAACAAACGGGCCACCAGAATGTGAACTGATCTTTTTCATAAAAATTACCTACCAATTTACAAATTCTGCTATGATAGTATCAGCAACGAAATTATGTGAAGCGAAAATAAAATTGGAAAGACCATTGGCTACCCACTCTGTAAGCACATCACAATTAGTGGGCATCATAGATTTTGTTAAACTACTACTTGCATAGGAAAACGCACACGCCGTCATACCGGAAACTACCGATTTAGAAAAAGACTTTACATTAAAATCTTCGTTGTTAAGTCTATCATTTGCTAACGACATTCCAGCCGCCATGAGCCCTCCGGCAAGCGGATTTATGGCACCTGTGGCGCCTACTAATGTTCCAGTAATGATACCTTGACCTACATCGCCGCCAGTGGAAACTGCTGATAGTGCTCCACCAATTCCACCAGTCACAGCACCTGTTGCCAAAGCAGCACCAATAGCAACGCCTGTCATTGTTCCCATAGAACAAACCGTCAGTGCAATGGCAGCAGCAACAAATGCTACTCCGAACACCACGCCAAGCCACTCTGCCTTGAATCCAATCGCATCAATGTTCATTATGGGATTATTTTCACAATATGTGTGCAAATTTACATTAGTATTTTCAAAGGATAATCTGGCGGGGTTATCGCAATTCAGCCATCTATACCATTGCGGAAGATAGAATCTCGATCTACAGTAAAAATACCCTGTCTCATTATCAAGGTAATAACCCTTATATCGGAAAGAGTTGATCGTACCAATGGTACTTGCCTTGGAGCCGGTAATTTTCTGGCATTCGCCGTAAGCAGTATAATTATAGTGGACGACTGCGTTGCCGTTTGCATCTACAATGCCCAGAATGTTCTGAAGGGTATCTCTGATATAGAAATACTTTGCGTTATTGTAGATGAAGCCATAGAGCATTCCGTTCTCATCATAGAGATAGTCCACTCGCTATAATATGGTAGTGTCACATTTTTTCGACTTCATCCAGCCAGATGCGGGCACTGGCATCACTGGGCATACGCCAGTCACCTCTGGGGCTGAGGCTGATGGAGCCGATCTTCACACCCTCAGGCATACAATTGCGCTTGTATTGCTGCGCAAAGAAACGCTGATAGAACACACGCATCCACTTTTTTATGACATCCGGGGCAAAATCATCTGCAAACGCACGGCAAGCCAGCGTATAGATTTTCGACGGTGCATAAGCGTGGCGAGCCATATGATACAGGAAGAAATCATGCAGCACATACGGGCCAACCGCTTCTTCCGTTGCACGGATACCACTGTCTGCCGGCTGAGGTTCCGCCTTGGTCAGTTGGGCAATCTCACGCAGTACATCCTGCTGTGCCTTAAACAAAGAGCACTCCGCCAAAGTCTTGACCATCCATGCAACCAATGTTTTCGGGACAGACGCATTGACTCCATACATGCTCATCTGATCTCCGTTATAGGTACACCATCCCAGTGCCAGTTCGCTCAAGTCGCCAGTACCGATCACGATGGCCCCCACAACCCCAGCATAGTCCATCAGTACCTGGGTGCGTTCCCGTGCCTGCGCATTCTCAAAGATCTCGGTGTTGCAGTTGCCTTCATAGCCCACATTGCGCAAATGTGCAACAATATTGTCCCGAATATCAACTTCCTTCACAGTCACGCCCATACTGTTCACCAACGTTCTGGCGTTGTGCTGGGCACGCTGAGATGTTCCGAAGCAGGGCATCACCAGCGCATGAACATCGGTCACCGGTCTGCCTAGCTGCCGCATTGCTTCTATTGTTACCAGCAGTGCCAGCGTAGAATCCAGTCCACCAGTCACGCCAACGACCGCTTTCGCCTTCAGCAAGGACAGTCGGCGTTTCAGCCCCGCCACTTGAATTTCGAAAATGGACATACACCGCTGTTCAGGTGTATCATTCCCCTTCGGCACAAAAGGTGTTTTATTGATCGGATACAGCGAGCCATCGCTACGCAGAGGCGGGCAATTACAATCTATGGTACGCATGGGCTCCACCTTTCCATAGAAAGATGCTGCATCACGGACACTCTTGTTCTTCCGTCGTGCAGAGCGAACCTTTCCAAAATCCGCATCCCGAACCAGAAGATAATCGCTGTCCATCAGTTTTTCATTTTCGCCCAGCTTCGTACCACATTCAGAAATAATGCTGTGGCCACTGAATACCAGATCCTGCGTAGACTCCGTATAGCCGGAGGAGCAGTAAGCATAAATGCAGTTGCAAATATCAGACTGATGTGCAACCAGTCCATCACGAACCGCACGTTTTCCCACTGTCTCATTGGATGCAGACAGGTTTACAATGACCTCTGCGCCATTGATAGACAGCAGCGTGGACGGAGGCAACGGAGTCCACAGATCTTCGCAGATCTCCACGCCCATCATGCAGCCATCTCCAATACGGAAAAGCAGATCACGCCCCACCGGGATCACGTCCTCTCCGGACATTCCAAGTTCCTTCAGGCTGACCTCGCTCAGCTGCAGGTCCATGGCAGAGGAGAACCAACGGCGCTCAGAAAATTCATTATAGTTGGGCAGATAGGTTTTAGGAACCAAACCCCACAACTTGCCACCAGAAATGACAGCACCGCAGTTATACATCTGACCTTCTAAAATTGCCGGTGTTCCAACCACCGCTGTTACCTTTGGGTACGCTTTGGAACATTCGACAATACGTTCCAGTCCCTTCATGCACTGCACCTGCAATGTATTTTGGAAAAACAGGTCCGCACAGGTATAGCCGGTCATTGCCAATTCCGGAAATGTCACCAGGTCGCAGCCAGCCTCATCCGCTTCTCGGATTTTCTGGCAAATGTCTTCAGTATTTTTTGTGACATCGCCCACATGGACTGCAGGAACAGCAGTTGCAACACGGATAAATTCAAGCATGGATCATTGCCTCCATTATTATTGTTGTTTTCTTAGATAAACGCATATTTCGTAATCGATACCATCTTCCTGTCCCTGATGTAGCACCTGCTGCAAATACCACTGGTCACTCACATCCAAATTAGGGAAAAAAGTATCAGAAAGCGGCGTACAATGTACCTTTGTAATATATGCCCGGTCACACATAGGTAGCATCTGGCAATATACGCTGCCGCCACCAATAACCATGATTTTTTCCGTTCCGTCCGTCAGCTCCAAAACCTCCTGAGGACTATGGCACGGAATAAAGCCGGGCATATCCACACATTGTCGGGTCAATACAATATTTTTACGATTGGGCAAAGGACGTTTCCCTGGAAAATCCTCCGCGGTTTTGCGGCCAGCAATTACCGTTGCCCCCTGGGTAATTTCTCGAAAAAACTTGCGATCAACGTGAAGTGCCACCGGCTGTGTCCCATCTCTACCGATGCCCCAGTCGTCATATACTGCTACGATCAAATCCATAAGTCCCACCTCAAATAGCCATCGGGATTTCAAACTCAAAGGGATGATAACGATAATCTTCCACTTTAAAAGAGTCCTTTGTAAACTGATAAAAATCAGTTATATCTGCGTCCATGGAGAATTTAGGAGCCGCAAACCCCTCTTTTTCAAGCATCGCTTTCACCGCCGGGATATGGCGATCGTAAATATGGCAATCAGCGATCACATGAACCAATTCGCCTACTTTCAGGCCGGAAACCTGCGCCATCATGTGCATCAGCACGGCATACTGCACCACATTCCAGTTGTTGGCTGTGAGCATATCCTGAGAACGCTGATTTAAAATACCATTGAGTGTATCCCCCGTCACATTAAACGTCATGGAATAGGCACAGGGATACAGGTTCATTTCGTGCAGATCCTGGAAATTGTATATATTCGTCATGATCCGCCGAGATGCGGGATTGTGCTTTAAATCATACAGTACTCGATCCACCTGGTCAAAATCGCCCTCTTTATAGTGGTGCTTGATTCCCAGCTGATAGCCGTAAGCTTTGCCAATGGTGCCATCAGCACCTGCCCACTCATCCCACACATGGCTGCCCAGATCCTCGATCCGATTGGACTTTTTCTGCCAGATCCACAGCAGTTCATCCACCGCAGACTTCCAATAGGTACGGCGCAGTGTCATAATCGGGAACTCTTTTGCCAAATCATACCGATTGACCACACCAAACTTTTTAATTGTATGAGCGGGGGTACCATCCTCCCACTTGGGGCGCACTTCCAGCCCTTCATCGGAAAAGCCGTTCTGTAAGATATCTAAACAGGTTTGCTTATACAGTTCATCTGCTCTGCTCATGGCCTGTCCTCCTAAAAATCATCTAAAAACCCGGCATTTTTCCGGGGTAGTTGTTCAAAATCATATAGTTGCGCTGTTTCGATTTTCTCCGCTCCCAGCTGTTGCAGCAACTCCATAATCGGGCTGCCATCTGCATAGCAAAACACATTGCTCCAGCCGTGACGTAAATTCTTGGCAGTTCCATTCCATGTGCCGCCCTCCTTGTAGCCACACTGTGCCACAAAAGTCAGCTCCGCAAGGCAGTGGATCAAACGGTTTCTACTGATGGCACGCTGGGCTGTAAAGGACGAATCAAATTCATCCTCGCTCAGATATAAAATGTTATCCGTAATCTGTTTTTCCGCCAGACAATCAGCCACCACGGAAATCACCTTACCCCCGGCACGCAAACAAGCGCTCTGCGCAATTTGATCTGCGCCCCGCGCATTGCCGGACACCAGTACATACCCCTGCAGGGCTGCCTGTCGGCCCACTTCCGCCGCAAAATCACGATTCTGACCCAAAATATCACGGCTTCCCACAAGCGCAACCTTTGGTTGCGTCAGTAACGACATATCTCCTCTGCACCAGATGCACCCCGGTGTTTCCTCCCCCAGCTTGCGCCAAAGTCGCTGCGGATAATTGCCGGTGACCCGTGTGAGTACAACGCATCCCTGTTTTTCCGCTTTTCGGCAATAGTAGTGCAGCCGTTCTTCTTCGCTCAAAAGCAGCAGTATTCGTTCTGCCATTTTCCGGCCATAGCCCAGCTCCACCAGATCTTCAATATTCAATTGCCGCCCGTCATCCGCTTTGGTTGCCGTTTGCACCCTGCTGGATAAAATCCGCAGCTGTGTCGGTGTCAGCACCTTTCGATCAGGATCACCAAGCCGAGAGGTCAGCAGCAGAAATCCTGCCTCCGCCCCGGTCAACGCAGCCGCCTCCTGGACGGTGTCGGCACTTTGATCACTTCTTCGGTTAGTCGGCCATCAGTTCCCAGAACCATCGGTCTGATTTGATAATTGGAATACTTTGCAATTTCATCCAGCTTTGCTTTTTCCGGGAAATTTCCGATCATGCTCCAGGCCACACCTTTTCTCTTTGCGCGGCCGGTACGTCCGATCCGATGGACATAGTATTCGTTTTCTTCCGGCACATCGTAGTTGATCACACAATCCACGTCGTCCACATCAATGCCACGGGATGCCACATCCGTGGCCACCAGAATGGCCAGTTTTCCCTGCCGGTAACGCAGCATGGTTTTTTCACGCTGACTCTGCTTGATATCTCCGTGCAGGCAGTCGCAGTCCAGACCTGCCCGTTGCAAGTCATCCGACAATCGCTGGCACATATGCTTGGTATTACAGAAAATAATCACACGCTCGTATCCCTGCGTTTTGATCAGGTTCAGGGTCTTTTCCGCTTTCTCCAGAGGCGTGCAGCTCAGGCAATACTGGTCGATATCCGGGCGATCCTGTTTCCGAGGTTCCACCGTGATCTCCACCTCATCTCGCTGATACATCCAGGAAACAGTCATCACCTCCTGGGAGATGGTTGCAGAAAACAGTCCTAAATTCTTTCTGTTTTTGATTTTATCCAGTATTTTGGTAACATCCTTGAAAAAGCCCATATCCAGCATACGGTCCGCTTCATCCAGAACCACGGTTTGGATCTTGTCCAGACGGATGGTTTTCCGATTATAATGATCCATCAGTCTACCGGGAGTTGCCACCACGATCTGAGGTTTCTTTTCCAATGCCTTGATCTGGCTTCCAATGCCCGTACCGCCATAAAGTACAGCCACACGGATGCCTTCAAAACAAGTCAGCAGGCTACGCAACTCGTCACCGATCTGAATTGCCAGCTCTCTGGTCGGTGCCAGGATCAATCCCTGAACGGCTTCCGAAGCGGCATCAATATGTTCGATCATGGGGATACCAAAAGCAAAGGTCTTGCCGGTACCGGTAGGCGCTTTTGCAATCACATCACGCCACTGCAAAAAATAAGGGATCGCCTCTGCCTGAATGGTAGTGGGCCATCCATATCCTTTTGCGTCCAATGCCTTTATCATCGCTTCACTTAAGCCCAACTCGGCAAAAGTCAACGTTTCGCTCATATGAATTTCGTCCTTTTTTCTTTATATTCATGTTATAGTCATTGTAACAGCTTTCACTCCATTTTGCAACATGATTTCTGTGCTTTCTGTCTGAACCCTCCGTAAAAAACATCGAAAAATATCTACTCCTGCAAGTGGACAAACCACCGAAAATATGGTATGATATTTTATTATAGTATGGTTATTTTCAGGAGGCAAAAAAATGGGTAAACTGATCGTAATTGAAGGAACCGACGGTTCCGGAAAATCCACCCAGTTCCGCTTGATGGCGGAGCGGTTGGAGCGTGAAAATATTGAATTTCGCAAGCTGGTCTTCCCCCGCTACAGTGAGGAAAGTTCCGCACTGATCCGAATGTACTTAGGCGGTGCCTTCGGCTCTGATCCCGACGATGTAAATGCCTACGCTGCATCGGCTTTCTACGCCGTTGATCGATATGCATCCTATAAACAGGATTGGGGTAAATGGTATGAAGATGGGGGTCTGATCTTCTCTGATCGCTACACCACCTCCAACGCTGTCCATCAGGCCGCCAAAGAAAAGCCGGAGAATCGGGCCGCATTCCTGCAATGGCTCTATGAGTTTGAATATGATAAGCTGGATCTGCCCAAACCGGATTTGGTGATCTATCTGGATGTTCCCACCGCTTTCACCGAAAAGCTCATGCGTTCACGGGAAGCAACTACCAACACCAAAGCCGATATCCACGAACAGAACAGTTCCTATCTTGCAACTTGCCGTGAAACCGGACGCACCGCCGCCGCTTACTACAACTGGTCGGTGGTCAACTGTGTAAAAGATGGTCAAATGCGTTCCATTGAGGATATTCACGAAGAAATTTACGGACTGATCCGCGCCTGTCTGGAGGTGTAATGATGGTATATGTACTATTGGGCACCGGATTTGAAGAAATGGAAGCTATCGCCCCCATTGATCTTCTGCGTCGAGCCGGTATTGGTGTTATAACTGTCGGTCTCAATGGGCAAACTGTGTACGGAAGCCACAATATTCCCATCACCGCAGACATTACCATTGATCAAATGGATCTGACTCGTTTGGATATGATCGTCCTCCCCGGCGGATTGGGTAGCGTAAAGTCCATCCGCAATTGTCCCAAAGCACTGGATGCCCTCTGTTTTGCCCACGCCAATCATAAGTTCGTGGCAGCCATCTGTGCTGCCCCCACCATTCTGGCGCAGCTCCACATTACCGACGGTATCCCTGCCGTGTGCTATCCCGGCTGTGAAGACGAAATGGGCACTGCCCTGATCCAGCACGCAGCCTGTGTACGGCACGATCATGTGATCACCGGCACTTCTGCCGGCTGCGCCACTGCCTTCGCACTGGAACTGATCGCTGCTTTAAAAGGCGCTGACGCAGCACAGCAGGTGGCTTCTCAAATCGTAATTCGATAACAGGAGGCACCTTATGGACGAGAACACCCACGAACAGCAAGAAACCTTTATTTCAAAAAAGGGCAGGAAGAAATCCGGTTCTCGTGGTATTTCCATCCCACCGATCATCTGGCTGACCGCCATTTTTCTGGTCGGTATCATTTTAGGCAATGTACTGTGGCTCTTTACCGCAGACGTGCTGGCCTTTGGCAAAGAAGAGAAAGAGGTAACGTTTACTGTCTCTGATACTGACAGTTTAAAAGACATTGCCAAAGATTTAAAAAAGCAGGGCTTGGTGAATTATTCCTGGCTTTTTCGGCTATATGCCAATGTCACAAACAGCAGTAGCAAAATCAAACCCGGCACCTACACCCTCAACACACGATATGATTATCATGCACTGGTAAAAGTTCTATCCTCCGGAAAAGTTCAACGCAGTGCCCATATATTTGATTCAAATCAAGGAGTTATAGAAATAAAATGGCAAAATTGGAATTATTAAGCCCAGCCGGTGATATGGAACGGCTAAAAATGTCCGTTCTATATGGTGCCGATGCCGTCTATCTGGCAGGCACTGCTTTTGGCATGCGCTCCTTCGCCGGAAATTTTTCCCCGGAGGAACTGCCCGTCGCCGTAAAATACGCCCACGATCATGGGGTCAAAGCCCACGTGACCGTCAACACCATGCCCCGAAACGACGAGATCTGCAATT
>CAZHPO010000052.1:0-9181 GCA_964534615.1 uncultured Oscillospiraceae bacterium | reverse complement strand
AAATTCCATCTGCGTGCATCAACCGTTGTTCATAATATGTGCTACAAGGCGCAGATTACGCTCGATGAGGATGTTTCTGGCTTCCATATCTCCTTTTGCAGCCAATTCCAAATAATATTGTTCCTCCTGAGCAGTCAAGGGTGCCGGGAAACTGCCCGACGACAATTGTAAAGAGTACAAAAGAGAACTGAGCATTAGCCATACGGTGGTCAACACGACCATCACCTCCGTTAAAAGTTTATTCTACCCTGCTCGTCCATTTTCCGACAATTCTGCACCCCCCTGTTGTCCGTCCATTGACTTCTTTTTTCCTTTGGGCTATAATAACTTTATTCCAATAAAAAGAGGTAATTATATGTGGCTTATCCTTGCTTTGGGATCTGCGGTTTTTGCCGCACTTACCTCAATTCTGGCAAAGGTCGGCATTGATGGTGTCAATGCCAACCTGGCCACCGCCATTCGAACCATGGTTGTCGTGGTCATGGCATGGGGCATGGTTTTTCTGACGAACGCCCAAAGCGGTCTTTCAGAAATCAGCCGAAAAAGCTGGATATTTCTAATTTTATCCGGCCTTGCCACCGGCGCATCTTGGCTGTGTTACTACCGGGCACTGCAAGTAGGTGAAGCCTCCAAAGTTGTCCCCATTGACAAGCTCAGTGTGGTCCTCACTCTGGTTTTGGCCTTTGTCTTCCTCCACGAAAAATTTACGGTAAAATCCGCCATTGGTTGTGTGCTGATTGCCGCCGGAACACTGATGATGGTTCTTTAAATGCAAAAACGTCGGTACTTTTGGGATACCGACGTTTTTTATACACCTTGACCTTCCTGACGAAAAGCACTATAATAATACAAAACTCCCTAGGAGGTGACCCCTTGAACACCATCAGCAAAAATCAGGATATGACCACCGGCTCCATTTGGAAACACATGATTGCCTTCGCCGTACCCGTCTTCTTGGGGCAGCTGTTCCAGCAACTATACAACACCGCCGACAGCATAATCGTTGGCAATTTTGTAAGCAAAGATGCGCTGGCCGCCGTTTCCAGCAGCGGCAACTTGATTTTTATGATGACCGGCTTCTTTATGGGCCTGTCCTTGGGTGCAGGCGTTGTCATCAGCCGCTATTTCGGTGCAAAAGATTACCCCTCCATGTCGACTGCCATCCACACCAATATTGCATTCGGTGCTATCTGCGGCTTGATTATGACCCTGTTGGGCGTTTTCCTGACCCCACGGATTCTGGTCTGGATGAACACCCCGGAGGCGGTGCTTTCCCTGTCCACCACATATTTTCGCATCTATTTTCTGGGTGCCTTCTTTTCCCTGATGTATAACACCTGCATGGGTGTTTTACGGGCAGTGGGTGACAGCCGCAGTTCTCTTTACTATCTGATTTTTTCCTCCGTCATCAATGTGGCTTTGGATCTGCTGTTCGTCGGTCCGCTGCAAATGGGGGTAGCCGGTGCAGCCATCGCTACAGTCATCAGCCAGGCCGTTAGCGCTGTGCTATGTTTTGTCAAGCTTCTGCGTGCTTCCGGCCCTGAAAAAGTGATTTTCAGCCACATCCGATTTGATTTTCCCATGCTGCGTCAAATTGCCGGTCAAGGCATTCCCTCCGGCGTACAAAATTCCATTATTTCCATTGCCAATGTAGTCGTACAAAGCAACATCAATGTCTTTGGCCCCGATGCCATGGCCGGCTGCGGCTCCTATTCGAAAGTCGAAGGCTTTGTTTTCCTTCCCATCACCGCTTTCACTTCCGCCATCACCACCTTTATTGGACAAAATCTGGGCGCAAAGCAGCACAAACGAGCCCAACAGGGTGCCGTATTTGGTATCGTCTGTGCCATGGTCTTAGCAGAGCTGCTGGGTGCGATTCTCTATTTCACCTGTCCCTGGGTGATTCGCCTGTTCAACGATGATCCAAACGTCGTCAGCATTGGTGTACTGCAAATGCGAACCGAATGTTTCTTTTTCTTTGCCCTTGCTCTGGCTCATGGCATTTCTGCTGTTATGCGTGGGGCAGGCCGAGCAAAAATGCCTATGTTCACCATGCTGGCCTGCTGGTGCATCTTGCGCGTGACCTACATCACCATTGCCGTCCGGTATTACCCCACCATCCAGACCATTTTCTGGGCCTATCCCCTGACCTGGTGTGTCAGCTGTGTGGTTTTCCTGATTTATTACAAGAAAGCCGACTGGGTCCACACCTATGACAAAAAAGAACTGTAATCAGACGCAAAATGATCCCTGCGCAATGGCGCAGGGATCATTTTCTTATTCCGGGATCAGTGTAACCTGCAATTTCACCGGATTATGGTCAGAACTGGCAAAACCCAGATCCACCGTCTCCACCAAATCGATCTGCACATTGGGAGAAACAATGAACCCATCCAACACATACATCTGGCTACTTTCATCCAGAGGCTTATTTAGCAGTCGGCAGGAAGCGGTCTTGCCGTCGAACCCATAGCGGAACCCGTCAGGCAAGGCACTTTCTTCCATAACACCAGGTGCCCACACATTCCCTTTCACCGGGAAGGTATCCAGCACGCCGGGAAAGGTTTGGTTGAAATCTCCACCGGCAATGACATAATTGCCCTTTGCGTACTCCTGCTGCAAAATCTCCATCAACAGTTTCGTCTGGGCAGCTTTTCCCTCTCCATCATCATAGGCTTCCAAGTGAAGATTCACAAGAACCACTTCTTTTTCACTGCCATCGATGGCCAGACGTGTCACCAGCAAGCAACGCTTCAAATTGGCGGTGCTACTGGGCCAGGAAAAGGGACAGGGCAAAGCAATCCGCTCCGATACGCCTTTTGTCAGACCGTTTGTGAAGGTGGCGATACCGCTTTCCACCTTGCCGATGGGCGGCAAGGGAATGGGCACGAAAGCACACTTGTAGTTGTAGGCCAGGGCAAAATTGCCGGGATAGACTTCCGATATGGCTTCCAATTCGTTGACATAGCCTGTTCGTTTGGAGTGGACATCCACCTCCTGTAACAGCCAGGCATCCGCCGAATTGGAGGAGATGAAATTCTCAATGGCTGTCAGATTTCTTGCAACCGCTTCATCGGAGGGATTGACATTACTGCCGCCGTCCATAAAAAAATCCGTTTCCGCCCCCACGCCGGCATAGCCAATGTTCCAGCTGTAAATGGTCAAGCTGTCTCCGACCGGCGCAGCCGCGGAGTGATCGATTTGCAGCCATTCGGCGCTCTGCCACTGCTTGGGTTGATACTCTGTGACCGTCAGGTAGGCCACCAGCCCCACCAGTGCCACCAGGATGGTCACCAACATTCCAAGAATGATCTTTAACCAAAGTCGTTTTTTCATATTGACATCTCCATTGCAAAATTGGAAAACAAAAACTTTTTTCAACGCTTTTTTCCACAGATCTTCAGCAGCATCACAAAGGGGCTCAGTCGGAATATGGCAGAAATCAGCAAATATAGCCCCACACCCGACAAGACCTGTACCGTCAGTCGCACAACGTCGGGCAGCGGAAGTCTGCCAACCAGCAAGACACCTGCCAACATTCCCATTGCAGCCAATCCGGAAGGCAGGACATCCTGCATCTGCTCCCGGTAGGAATAGCCGATCAGTTTCTTGTTCGGATAGGCATTGGCAAAGCAGTTGACAAGCGTAGCCGCCACGCTTGTCAGCGCCAGCGCCACAGGAGAGTCAAACAAAACCACAGCACCAAACAGCAGGATACATCCCATTGATCTTTTTATGACCGCCAGTTTTAAAAACACATCGCTCCTGCCCATGGCATTGATTACCTGAAGATTGCAGGAGTGAACCGGATAAAAGGCCAATGAAAAACAAAAAATACGCAGATACGGCACGCTGGGCAACCATTTATCCGTCAGCAGCAGCGATACCACCGGTGGAGCCACCGCTGCCAGACCTGCCATGACCGGAAATAGAATATACGAACTGATAGTAACAGAATTTCGTGCGATCTCTTTCAGGCGCTGACGATCATCCTGCTTTGCAGACATGACCGGCAACATCACACTTTGTACTGTGCCATTGACCGCATTGATGAGAAACTGGGGAAACTGTCTGCCCCGATTATAATAGCCCAAGGTGCCGCTGCTGTACTTTCTTCCAATAATCAGACTGTTCAAATCGTGATATAGCGTATCCAGCAGTCCAGAAGCCAACAATTTCCAGCCAAAAGAAAACAGCATCCTTACCCGTTGGAAATTGCAAATCAGATCAGGTCTCCACGGAACGGTAAAAAGCATTGTCACACTGGCCACCGTCACATTCAGCAGCACCTGGGCTACCAGTGCCCACAGTCCGCCGCCATTGCATGCAATCAAAAGTCCCACCACTCCGGAAACGACAATAGCCAAGATGTTGCTGGTAAAAACCACCCGAAAATTCAATTCCCGGCTCACCTTCGCCAATTGGACAGTGTTCAGCGCACCGGGAAACAGCACCAGTGCGATCACACGCAGCGGCGCAACCAGCTCAGGCATCTTGTAAAATCTTCCGATCAGCGGTGCTGCCACAAAAATCAGGACATAGGCCGCTCCCGCCACCAGGGTGGAAAGACAGAATACAGAACTGTAGTCCTCCTCTGTAACATCCTTGTTCTGGATCAGTGCTGTGCTGAAGCCTGTTTGGATGAACACATTGGCGAGATTTACAAAAATCAGCATCATGGCCAATACGCCATAATGCTCCGGGCTTAAAATGCGTGCCATCAGAACCTGGATCACAAATTGGACTCCTTGAACGCCCAACCGTTCTAGCAGCTTCCAGGTCAAAGCGCCGCTGATTGCATTGGAACTGTTTTTTCCCTCATCCATTTTAGACCGATCCCTTTTGCATCGCTTCTGTCGCTTCAATAGAAGCTTCCAACGTATAGTGCTGATAATCATGGGGGTATCGACTGAGCGCCATGTCATACTGCAAATTGCCAAATGCTTTATTGACCAGAGGCGTTCCATGACTGAGTAATTTCAGTGCCCAGGAAAATCCCGGTACCATCCATATCCTTTTTCCATTGGCTGCGGCAATCATACGCACCAGTTCCGAAGTATTGGAATAGACCGGGTTTTGGGGCCAGAAGATCCCCCGCTCCTCATACTCCACCATCAGGCGAACAAATTCCACCAGATTCCCAATATAAAGCATAGAGCGTTGATTTTTTACAGCCGGAAACAAAGGAAGTTTTCTTGCCATTTTTGCCAGAATTGGATAGTTTCCTTTACTACCGGGGCCATAGATCATCGGCGGTCTCAAAATAACGATCTTAAAGCAATCATCTTCCAGAGGCATCAGCCCCAGTTCTGCCTGTAGCTTACTGTCGCCATAGCTATTGGCAGGTGCCGGTGGGGTCTGGCTTGTAATCAGCTTGGTTTTTCCAATCGGTGCGCTTTCACCGTAAATGATGGCAGAACTCATAAAAATGAACTGTCCTACGCCCTCAGTCTTGGCTTTTTGCGCCGTTTCAACGGCCAGATCCCGATTGACTGCATAATACAGCTTTGCTTTCTCAGGGGAGATCTTTCCGTGATCGGCGTGGGCAATGCCCGCCACATGGTAGATACAGTCATAACCGGAAAAGGATTTTCCCCGCCAGCTACCATCCACCATGTCCATGGTGTCTACCTGATATTTTTCCGGCCATTGAAGCGTGTACTGTTCAAATGCCGTTCCAATGTAGCTGTTCGCTCCGGTGATGAGGATCTTTTTCATTTTTTGACTTTCTCCTTCTCCCTGTTGCTCGTTCCACCCTCTACTACACCATCACGACGCAGCACAGAGCGGATCGTGCCAAAAAAGCATTTGACATCAAATCCAAAGCTCAGCTTTTGCACATATTCACCATCCAGCTTCGCTTTTACACGAATTGGCAATTCGTCACGGCCGTTGATCTGGGCCCAGCCGCTCAAACCCGGCCGCACTGCATTGGCCCCATATTGGGCCCGTTCTTCATACAGATCATTCTGGTTCCACAACGCAGGCCGTGGACCGATGATACTCATTTGTCCCATAAAGATATTGAAGATCTGGGGCAATTCATCCAAGCTGGTCTTGCGCAGGAATCCACCGACTTTTGTAATATAACGCTGGGGATCATCCAGCAGATGGGTGGGGCAATCCCTTGGCGTACACATTTTCATAGAACGATACTTATAGATGGTAAAAAACTGTTTTTGTCCCTTTTTATCCTGGGCAATGCGCTTCTGCTTGAACAGGATCGGCCCCGGATCATCAATTTTAATGGCCACTGCCAGCAGAATCCACACCGGGATCAGCACAAGGATGCCACAACCGGACAGAAGGATATCCAGCAATCGTTTCCCGTACTTTTTATACATATCGGCCAACTCCTTTTCTGTTTTTCCAATATGACAGTCAGTAAAAATGGATTTCTTTTCATTATACTGCAATTTCACAGGAAAAGCAATCTGTAATTGCATCTGCATAGCGGGGCAAAATCTTTTGGTTTTTCGTTGAAACCGGGGGAAAACTGTGATAAAATAGTCCCTATCTGTGAACCAAGAGGTGAACTATGAAGTACGAAAATATGATCGCCGGTCGCTTTCTTTCCCGTCCCAACCGTTTTATTGCCCATGTGGAAATTGCAGGAAAAACGGAGATCGTCCACGTCAAGAACACTGGCCGCTGTCGAGAATTGTTGCCGGTGGGGGCGCAGGTATGGTGCCAGCACTGGGATGTTCCCAGTCGGAAAACCAAATACGATTTGATTTCCGTCCAAAAGGGGCAACGAATCATCAATATGGATTCTCAGGCCCCGAACCATGCCGTCCGGGAATGGCTGAAAAGTGGTGGTTCGGGGGAAATTGAGGATCTGAAATGGGAATATACCTACGGCGACAGCCGCTTTGACTTTGCTTTTACCCAGTCAGGCCAGCAATGCTTTCTGGAAGTCAAGGGCGTCACACTGGAAAATGATAACATCTGCGCTTTTCCCGACGCCCCCACAGAACGAGGTGTCAAACACCTGAAGGGACTGACCCGGTTGGCTCAGGAAGGGTTTGGTGCCTACGTGCTGTTCGTGGTACAAATGGAAAATGTGGCATACCTGCACCCCAACGACATCACCGATCCTGCCTTTGGTGCTGCGCTGCGAGAAGCACAGGCCGCCGGCGTCCACGTGCTGGCCATGGAATGCGCCGTCACCCCGGAAACCATGACCATTTCCAAGCCGGTAGAAGTACGGCTGTAAAAAAACGCCACCGAAAACTCGGTGGCGTTATGCTATGTTTTTAGAAATCCTGTTCCAAATGGCGGCAAATGGCCTCAAATGTGGTATCACTGATGGCGTGTTCCATTTTGCAGGCATCTTCCGCAGCAGTCTCCCGGTCAACGCCCAGTTTCATCAGCAGAGCCGTTAATGTTCTATGCCGGGCATAGATTTTCTCTCCGACCGCCAGCCCGGATTGTGTCAAATGCAGAGCGCCATTGTCTTCCATCTCCAGATAGCCGTTCTTTTTCAGCAAATTCACCGCACGACTGACACTGGGTTTGGAATAGCCCATGTGTTCCACCACATCAATGGAGCGAACTACATCCATGGTCTGAGATAAGACAAAAATCGTCTCTAAATACATTTCTCCTGATTCTTGAAGTCGCATACGCTCCACTTCCTTGCTTTCTTTTTGTATAGGATAGCATGAAAGCAGGATTTTTGCAAGTATTATTCTGGCAATTACCCCTGCATGATCTGCCGCAGCATTTTACAGTGTTCTGCGGTCTCCATAGCTAACCGGGAAAATGCCTCAGCGTAAATTGGATCTCCCCTCTGGCTCTCATAAAAACGCAAATTTGTTTCTGCCCGGTCAAGGCTGCGCCGTAGTTCCTGCCGCTGCCGGGGCGTTCGACGTGGAGGCGGATTTCCGTAGACCCGTTGCCAAACCCGCCGCTCCATATTTTTATCCATAATGATCCCTCCTCCAAAACATTTTATGCGAAAAACGAAAAAATGTGTGAAAAAACACTTCCATTTTTCGTTCATTTGTGCTACAATGTGTAAAAGACTAAAAAGGAGTGGATGTATATGCCAAGAACCAGCAATAAGGCAGAACTCATTTTGGATTATGTAAACCAATTTATCCAGGAGAATGGCTATGCGCCCTCTGTTCGAGAGATCGGCGCTGCCGTCGGACTGCGTTCCACCGCTTCCGTCAGTTACCATCTGCAAGCCTTGCAGGACAAGGGGCTTCTGCAAGCGCCCAGCGCCAAAGGGCTGAAGCGTGCCATCGTCACCAGTCAGCGTCCCGGCCAGATCCCCATTGTGGGTGTGGTCACCGCCGGTGTTCCCATTCTGGCCGTGGAAAATCAGGAAGGCACCATGGCCTGGGACGGCGACCCCAACTGCTTTGCCCTCCGTGTCCGGGGCGACAGTATGATCAACGCCGGTATTTTAAGCGGCGACAAAGTGGTGGTTCGCCCTCAGCAGACCGCTATGGACGGGCAGATCGTCGTCGCTCGCATTGGCGACGAAGCCACAGTTAAACGTCTGCGCCGCCGCAATGGTGAGATCTGGCTCATGCCGGAAAACGACAACTATGACCCCATTGACGGCTCCGAAGCGGAGCTGATCGGTCTGGTCAAAGCCGTGGTCAGAGAATACTAAAATACGGTGCGTAGAATATTCTACGCACCGTTTCTTCTTATGGTGAATTATACTATCAAGTGCAACACTTGAAAAAAATAGAAGAAGTTCATACAGATCTCTGGTAGAATAGAGTTACCACACAATAAACCACGAGAGGAGATCTGTATGAACTACCACCATCTTACCATAGAAGATCGCTGTTGTATACGGGAATTTTATAAAAAGGGGTTAAGTTATCGAAAGATTGCCGAACTAATCGGCCGCAGCCCCAGCACGGTCAGCAGAGAGATCAACAGGAACCGTACCCATATGTACGACGTCCCAACCTATTATCCCCATACGGCACAAAAGCAGTATCTCCTGCGCCGTTCTTACTGTCACAGAGGAATGTTCCATTTGCAAACGGGATAAGAGTGTGTACCGCCGTGAAGAAGCTGGGCATTGGGAAGTAGATACAGTTGTTAGTGGGCAAGGAAAGAGTAGGGCTTGTTTTTTCACCTTTGCAGAAAGAAAAACAAGCTACTACATCGCTGTGAAAATGCCTGACAGAAAGGCTGCAACTATGGCAAAAAC
>CAZHPO010000051.1:0-9384 GCA_964534615.1 uncultured Oscillospiraceae bacterium | reverse complement strand
AAGGCTGCTAAGATCAAGGAGCGCGTTTAATCGTAACTTCATAAAAAAAGAGGGGCGACCCTCTTTTTTTATATGCCGCAACTTCTGTTGGGGCATATTTTTTGTTTTCGGGAAAATTTTACTTTTCTTTTTGCCGGAATGGGTGTATAATGCTAACTAGTGAAATTGTGCAATTTGGTCTTCTTGACCAAAGGAAAGCAGGAAAACATGGCATTTTCAATGTCTGATTTTACAAAGAAGGAAAAACAGAAAGACAGTGACCTTAATCCCAAACAGCGTTTTTTTCGAAGCTTTGGAGATTACCTGTATATTTTTGCCGGATTTATGATTTTAATCGCACTGCTGTTCCGGGTGGTGATGGTGGAAGGCCCCTCCATGAATCAGACACTGGTGGATGGTGATCGATTGCTACTGATTAGCCCCGTGCTGTATCGTACGCCCAAGCAAGGCGATATTATTGTGGCAAGTAAAGATTCCTTCCGAAACGGTGAAAATATCATCAAACGGGTGATCGCAACCGAAGGACAGACCGTGGATATCGATTTTGAAAATCGGATTGTATATGTGGATGGCAAGGCGCTGGAGGAAAACTATGTATATTTTCCGGACAATTCCAGCGCTATGCGGCAGGAAGGAACCAGCTTTCCGCTGACCGTGGACGAAGGTTGTGTATTCGTTATGGGAGACAATCGCAATAATTCAATGGATAGTCGAAGCCCTCAAATTGGGCTGATTGACTGTCGGGAGATTCTTGGAAAAGTCGTTTTTCTGATCGTTCCCGGCACAGATGGCGGTAGTGTGGCCGCCGATTACAGCAGGATCGGAGTGTTGAACGGATGACAGATACAAATATGAATATCCAATGGTATCCTGGGCATATGACCAAGACTCGCCGCCAAATGGAAGCGGATCTGAAACTGGTGGATGCAGTTTGTGAAATCGTGGATGCCAGAATCGTGATTTCCAGCCGAAACCCAGATATTGACAGCATTTGTGGCAATAAACCCAGAATTGTCATTTTAAATCGCCTGGATCTGGCAGATCCGGATGCAACTAATCGCTGGGTGCAGTATTTTAAGAACAAAGGCATGGCTGCGGTTGCTACTGACTGTAAGAGCCGTAAGGGAATAACTGCCTTTACCCCTGCGGTGCGTCAGTTGCTGCATGAAAAAATTGAAAGAGATGCAGCAAAGGGAATGTCTAAAGCATTGCGGATCATGGTAGTAGGAATACCCAATGTGGGTAAGTCTACTCTGATCAATCAGATTTCCGGTCGAAAAGGCGCAAAAGCAGAAAATCGCCCCGGTGTTACCCGTGGTAAACAGTGGGTGACGGTGGACAACGGATTGTTGCTTCTGGATACCCCCGGCATTCTCTGGCCGAAGTTCGAAGACCCCGAAGTGGGTATGAAGCTTGCATATACCGGCGCCGTGAAAGACGGCATCATGGATTTGGAAGAACTTGCTTGCCGTTTGATGGAGCTGCTGTGGCAGCGGTATCCGGAAAAGGTAAAAGAGCGGTATGGTATTGACTGCCCGGAAGATATGCCTGGCTGGGAGCTTTTGCAGGCGGCCGGACAGAAACGTGGTTATATGCTGCGAGGCGGCGAGATCGATACAGAACGGATGTCCAAAGTATTGCTGGATGAATTCCGCAGCGGTAAGCTGGGCAGATTTACATTGGAAGTGCCGGAGGATCTGAAATGAGTGAAGTGAATATGTGGGAAATTGAAAATACCCATTTTGCAAAAGGGCTTACTATGGTTTGCGGTGTGGACGAGGCAGGGCGTGGGCCTTTGGCAGGTCCTGTGTGTGCTGCTGCTGTAATTTTGCCTCCTAATTTGGATATTCCCGGCTTGACAGACAGTAAAAAACTCAGTGACAAGCGCCGCCGTGAGTTGTTTCCGATAATTCAGGAGCAGGCCATTGCTTATGGAATTGGTTTCGCCAGCCACGAGGAGATCGATCAGATCAATATTTTACAGGCAACTTTCCTGGCAATGGAACGTGCAATTGCACAACTGTCGGTGAAACCGGAATTAGCGCTTATTGATGGAAATCGGGAAAAAGATTTTGGAATTCCGGTTCAAACCGTGGTCAAAGGGGATTCTCTTAGTGCCAGTATTGCGGCCGCCTCTGTGCTGGCAAAAGTCAGCCGTGATGATGTGATGCTGGCGATGGCTGAGCAATATCCGGGTTATGGATTTGAGATACATAAAGGTTATGGTACAAAGGCACACTATGAAGCTTTGCGGAACTTAGGACCCAGTCCCATTCATCGTATGACTTTCCTGAGGAAGTTCCATGCCGGCCAACCTTAATGGCCCGTGGGGGGAGGCGTTGGCAGCAGAGTATCTCCGAAAAAAACGGTATACTTTGGTCGCTGCTAACTATCGTACCAAATTTGGTGAGATCGATTTGATCGTTAAAAACAAAAAATATCTGGTCTTTGTTGAAGTGAAGCTGCGTAAAAATGCCATTTTTGCACTGGCCAGAGAATATGTCGATCATCACAAGCAGGACAGGATTCGGGTAACCGCTTCTATTTATTTGGAAACGCACACATCTTCCTTGCAGCCTCGATTTGATGTGATCGAAATATATGCGCCTCAGGGACGCAACACGGAAAAACCTGAAATCATCCATTTGGAAGGAGCATTTGAATGAATTTTCCAGTTTTTGACCTCCATTGTGACACAGCCCTTGCCCTGATCGGAAAGGATCTGAAGCAGAAGGGGAATCTCCGTTCTAATAAATTACATATTGACTTGGAACGAGCCGCAACTTTGGAATGTTATGCCCAGTGTTTCGCCTGCTTTACAACGCCGTATATGGTGGATTGGCACCAGGTTTCTCCTGTGGCAGTTTTTGAGCGTGAAATGGAGAACATCATGGTTCTCCTTGAAGAAAACAGTGACATGATCGCCCAGGCATTTACAGCAGAAGATATCGAGGATAATCGCAAAAATGGAAAAATGTCTGCAATTTTGACCATTGAAGGACCGGCAGGTTTCGGCTTTGATCCTGCAATGTTGGAGATGCTTTATAAGGCAGGATTCCGTATTTCTACCCTGGGCTGGAATGAGAGCAATGTTTTGACGGGCTCTCATAAGACTGGCGAGGGCCTGACGGATATGGGACGGGAATATGTAAAAGAAGCACAGAGATTGGGCATGCTGGTGGACGTGAGCCATATCAGCGACAGAGGTTTCTGGGATATTATTGAAATGACCAATGCTCCCATTGTGGCGACCCATTCCAACAGCCGAGCTGTGTGCAATGTCAGTCGGAATTTGACGGATGATATGTTCCGGGCGATTTGTCAGACCGGTGGTGTAGCAGGAATCAATCAATTTGCCAGTTTTATAGGTGAAAAGCCTACACTGGATACCGTTTGCGATCATGTTTTACATTTCCTTGAGCTTGATCCTGAGGGCAAACACATTGCTCTGGGCGGCGATTTGGACGGCTGCGACGAACTGCCGGAAGGATTTGAAGGGGTGCAAAGCTACCCAGCCATGGCACAGAGACTGCTGGAATGTGGCCTGACGGAGACCATGGTACAAGATATTTTCTGGAACAACGCAGTGGGAGTGATGAAGCGTGCTATATAGAACCACACGGGATAAGTACGATGTGGTGACGGCTTATAAAACCGTTCACGCTGATTGCTATGTGGATGGAGGCCTTTTTGTGCCGTTTCGGATGCCCCAATTAGATCGGGCACAGATCCAGGCCATTGGGACTGTTTCGCTGACGCAAACCATTGCCAATGTACTCAATGAGCTTTTCTCATCCAGTTTAACTGCATGGGATATTGAGGCTGCCATCGGTCGTATGCCAGTTCGCTTATCGGTAGTGGGGCGACAGATCGTTGCCGGGGAACTATGGCACAATAATGGAGGATGTGTCGAAGCAATTGTGCAGGCATTGTCCAACCGAATTGGCGGTGACCAGGAAGAACCGACAAATTGGATGGAAATTGCGGTGCGTATCTCTTTGCTGTTTGCATCCTACGGTATGATGCTCTCCACACAGATGGTAAAAGCCTATGAAAAGTTGGACGTGGCTGTGGCTACCGGAGATTTTACCATGGTAATCGCTGCTTATTACGCCAGAGAAATGGGATTGCCAGTTGGTAATATCATTTGCGGATGTAACGCCAATGGTGGCTTCTGGGATCTGCTGAACAGGGGAGATTTTGCCACCGGAGAGAGGGCTGTGTCCACATGGACGGCTGAGGCGGACCTGATCTTGCCTCGAAATTTGGAACGACTGATCCATGGCGTTTTTGGGGTGGATGAGAATAAACGATATCTACTCAATTGCAGCAAAGGAAGAACCTATACGCTGACAGAGGAGCAGCGGAATATGCTATGCAAGGGAATTTTTGCCGCTGTCATCAGTGACAGCCGAGTGGCAACAATCATTCCGGGGGTTTACCGAACCAGAAGCTACGTTCTAAGTCCCTACGCAGCGTTGGCCTATGGCAGCTTGCAGGATTTTCGGGCAACAACGGGAGAAGAAAATCCCACATTGCTGATGGCGGATCGCAGTCCGATGAAGGACAGTACGCTGGTCAGCAGAATTTTACGGATCAAAGAAACAGACCTGGAAAAAAGGGTCATTCGATTATAAAAATAGGGAGGATCGGTCATGGCGCTCTATGCAATTGGCGATCTGCACCTTTGCCTTGGGGCACCGAAGCCGATGGATATTTTTGGCGGTGCCTGGGTAGGGTATATGGACAAGCTGAAGCAGGGGCTGTCTGTAATCACAGAAAATGATACCACTGTGTTGCTGGGAGATCTGAGCTGGGCGCTGGGTTTAGAGGAGGCGAAAGCAGATTTCGCCTGGATGAATGAACACATTCCCGGAAAAAAGATCATCCTCAAAGGAAACCATGATTATTGGTGGAATACGGTGGCCAAATTTAACCGCTTTTGCGCAGAAAACGGTTTTGCAGATTTTCATATCCTTAACAATAACTGCTTTGAGCATCAAGGAATTTCCATCTGCGGTACCCGTGGCTGGTTTTTTGAAGAAGAACGCAGTGGCGAACACGATGAAAAGGTGTTCAAACGGGAGCTGATTCGATTGGAAACCTCCCTGAAAGCAGCCGGACAGACACCTAAAATGGTATTCCTCCACTATCCACCCCGATATAAGGGCTATGAATGTACGGAGATCCTGGAATTGCTGAAAAAATACGAAGTAAGGCAATGCTTCTATGGACACCTTCATGGCGCCAGCCATTCTCTTGCACAGGAGGGAATGTGGGATGGGGTGGAGTTCCGGCTGGTGGCCGCTGATAAACTGCAATTTAAGCCTTATAAAGTGATGGATTAACAACTCCCCGGATGCCGTGGCATCCGGGGAGTTGCTTATTCCAAGATTTCTTCAAAGAGAATGGTATCGCCTTCCGTGGAATACGAATACATGATTTTGCTATCAACCGTTACGGCCACCTGACGATCCCCACCGGACAAGCCCTTCACGCTGAAGATGTAATAATAGCTACGGCTGGTTGCATTTGCAAAACTGATGGTTGTTTCATAGTTGATGTACAGGTCTGTTCCCAGGCTGCTAAAATAGTTCACTACTCTTTGATAAGCTAGTTCATAGCCGCTTTTTTCTTCTGTTACTACAACTTTTAAACCATAAGTTGTGGTGACATCATAATGATCCCAATATACTTCCAGCACATAAATATATTCGCCGGTATGAATAGGCTCGATTAGTTGCCAGCCGTCATCTGTCTGCTGAACACACAAACTCCGGGACGATAAAACTGATCGGTTGCCGGTATCATAAAGGGTTCCATCTGACCGGTAGATTTTGTATTCGGAAATGTGAAAATCCGAAGAAGGGGAAAGAACAAAACAATACAGGCCGGAGCGACTCGCCGTAATGGTTTCGCTGTTAGGATATTCTGCCTGCCAGATTTGCTGTATATCGACATTTTGTCCGAAACAGTGCAGATCTTTCTTTTGCCAGTCCAGATAGAGATTTGTCACGGTCAGATCGGGGCAGTAATCAGACTTTTGAGAAGACTGGTATAACTTAAGCCATTGCTGGCCGGAAGTCCAATCTGTGCCATAACTGTCAACGCCGATGCCAGTGATCTGGGCACAGGCCAGGGCCATGACAATCTGCGTTTCCCCCTCTTTGGAAATGGAATTGGATGTTGAAGCCCTATTCTTTTTCAGTTGATCCACATAGAAATCTACCGCTTCACTTCCATAGCTAAGAATTGCCTGGTAGGTTTCATTTTTCTTTAATATTGACAAGGGCTGTTCCAGCCAGGTTTGATCCCACTGAGCAACCTGGTGAGCCATTTCCAGCAACTTTTCATCAGTTACTCCCGGCTCACGGGGTGATTCCGGTGCAGTGAGAAAGCAGACACCGGCGATGATGGATACCATAATCACTGCAATGACGATCCAAAAAGCAGGCTTTTTATAAGTCATAATATGCACGATCCTTTCTTTCACGCCAGTTTCTCCAAAAGCCAGGGGACAGGCGGCGATTCGACGGTGATGGACACTGCAATGGAGCAATGCGGTGGAATATGCTTGCTTTTGAGATTTTTCCATATGTCGGATGACTTTTTCGTCACAAGCACTTTCGATATCCCGACAAAGCAAGACATAGGAAAGCCATAGCACCGGATTAAACCAATGGATGCTTAGCAGCAGAAACCCAAGGGGTTTCCACCAGTGATCCTTTCGCTGGATATGTGCCTGTTCGTGAGCCAGTACATTTTGTGCGTCCTCGTCGGAAATATGGTAGGGAAGATAGATCTGAGGATGGAATATGCCGAGTACGAAGGGGGAGACAACAGCTTGACACTGCCAGATATTCTCCCGAACTCGTGTCGCTTCCGCCATTTTTCGTCGGAGCGTGATGTAACTGACTGTGATATAGAACAGCATCGCCATCACACCGATTAACCATACATAACTGAGAACAGGCAAGAGCGTATCCTTTAAAGTGGCAGGGGAAGTATAGCTACCTTTTGCCGTAATGACATAGGCACCTGCATCGGAATAAATAGGGGTCAGTCCGGCGTTAACAGCGTCGGTGAAATTGGCGTTGTTTTCATATATAATGTCCACATCACCAATGTATTGATTTCCAAAATCGGACAAGAGTTGTCCGTTGGAAAGTCTGTTCGGAATCAAAGAGAAGTCACTTTCAATAAATACTGGACAAATCAGCCGCAGGGCAACCAAACCCCAGAGCAGACAGATGATCCACTTGGGAGAGTGGGGCAGCAGAAGACGAAGGGCAATTACCGCCAGTGCAAACAACGAAGCCATCAGACTCCATTGGACGATGCCAGAAAACAATGCTTGCATGGTTGCACCTCCTTATCCCTGAATGATGCGCTGGATCTCCTCGATTTCCTTTTCCGATAGTGCCTGTCGTTTTCCAAAGGCGGCAATAAAGGCAGGCAGAGAGCCTTCGAAAGTCTTGGTTACAAATTCATCCAGCTCGGCGGCCTGAATTTGATCTTTGGAAAAAAGAGAAGTGACAATTTTGTTTTCTACTTTTAATACACCTCGTTCTTCCAGCCGTTTCATTACGGTGTAAGTCGTGGTTTCTTTCCAGCCCAGTCGTTCTTTACACAAACGCACCAGTTCTGGACTGCGGATGGGTTCGTTCTCCCACAGAATTAGACAAAAACGATATTCGCTTTCATGGATTTTCGGTGTTAGCATGATCGAAGCTCCTTTCTCTACAGTAGTAGAGGATTTTCTTTATTCTACTGCAGTAGAGGAAAAATGTCAACTTGAAAATTTTAAAACATATTTTTCGACTTTATGAGAGGGGGCGAAAATGAAAACCCCAAACTAAAAAAGAAAAAATCCTAAAAAGTTTGAAAAAAGGGTGGACAATTTGAAGAATGTTTGCTAGAATAGAACAGCTTAAAATAGAAATAGAATGGTTGCACTATGCGACCTACAATTTGGAGGATTAGCAACATGACTGTTAAGAACATCGAAAGAAAAGGCAATGAGACTACCATCGTCGTCGAGATCGACAAGGATCTGATGGAGAAGGGCGTCAATGCCGCATATCTGAAGCAGCGCAAGAATATCCAGCTGCCTGGTTTCCGTAAGGGCAAGGCTCCCCGGAAGATGATTGAGTCCATGTATGGCGCTCACGTCTTCTACGAAGATGGCCTGGACGAGATCTTCCCCACCGTTTACGAAGAAGCTGTCATCAACCAGGGCGTGAAGGCAATTGGCCGTCCCAACCTGACGGATATGGACATTTCCGAGGATGGCATTGTTACGCTGACTCTGACCACTGAGGTCTATCCTGAGGTTACCCTGGGTCAGTACAAGGGCGTAGAAGCTCCCAAGGCTGAGGTTACCGTCAGCGAGGAGCAGGTGGAGGCTGAGCTGAACACCATGGCACAGAACGTTGCCTCTACCGAGACTGTTGAGCGTGCAGCTGAAATGGGCGACACTGCTAACATCGACTTCGAAGGTTTCGACAATGGCGTGGCTTTCGACGGCGGCAAGGGTGAGAACTTTGATCTGAAGCTGGGTTCCGGCTCTTTCGTTCCCGGTTTTGAGGAGCAGGTCGTTGGCATGTCTGCTGGCGAGGAGAAGGACATCAACATCACCTTCCCTGAGGATTACCATGCTGAGCTGGCTGGCAAGGCTGTGGTGTTCCATGTTAAGTGCAACAAGGTTTCTACCGTTATCGTTCCCACAATGGACGATGAGTTCGCAAAGGACGTCTCTGAGTTTGACACTCTGGAAGCGCTGAAGAATGACATTCGCACCAAGGCTCTGGAGAATGCTCAGAAGCAGTCCGATTCCGCCTTCGAGCAGGCATGTGTTGACAAAGCTGCTGAAAACACCACTTTGGATATGCCCAAGGCTCTGGTCGAGGCTGAGCTGGATACCCAGATGGAGCGTTTTGCATACCAGCTGCAGATGAGCGGCTACTCCGTGGAGCAGTACGCTAAGATGATGGGTGGCGACATGAACACCATTCGTAATGCTTTCCGTCCCGCTGCTGAGAAGCAGGCCAAGGTCAATGTCATGCTGGCAAAGATCGTGGAGGAAGAAGGTCTGACCATCTCTGAGGAGGAGATTGCTGCTGAGTATGAGACTCTGGCTACTACCTACTCTCTGGAAGTAGAGAAGGTCAAGTCTATGGTTCCTGTTGAGGAGATCAAGGCAAGCCTGGAGACCCGTAAGGCAGTGAAGGTCATCGTTGACAACGCTGCGGCTGTCGCTCCCGAGGCAAAGGCTGAGTAATTGTTTTTTCCCGGAATAACCTTTCCGGCAAGTGGTTAGAATGTTTAAGGCCCTATGAAAGGAGACATGACCATGAGTTTTATTCCCTATGTTGTGGAGCAGAC
>CAZHPO010000050.1:0-9421 GCA_964534615.1 uncultured Oscillospiraceae bacterium | reverse complement strand
TGGCACAGCTACGCTTAAAACGGCGCAGAGCGCTCTCCAGAGTTTCGTTTTCTTTAACGCGAATTTCCATGATCTTTTCCCTCCCTCCGATGGCATCCGGCTAAGTCCAGGATGCGTTCAGGGCCTATCAGTAGGCTAGGATATTATATATGGTCTTTGTCCAATTGTCAAGAAAGAAATCGAAATTTTTACAAAAAACTTTTATTTTTCTTTTTTTACTTACTTGACGATCAAATTGACCAGCTTATTTTTGACCACAATGGTCTTAACAACGCTGCCGCCCTGCTTTTCAAGGAAAGCTGCAATTTTCTCATTGGCCAGGACATTGCGCACGACAGTGTCGTTGTCCAGATCGGCATCCATCACCACGGTACCACGCATCTTGCCATTTACCTGAACAGCGATGGTCACTTCACTGTCCTTGCACTTTGCCTCATCATAGGTGGGCCACGGCTCATAAGCAATAGAGTTCTCGTGACCCAGTATTTGCCACATTTCCTCGCCTACATGGGGCGTAATGCAGGACATCATCTTGATAAAGCCCTCAGCATACTCTCTGGGACAAGTGCCTACCTTGTATACTTCGTTAACGAAGACCATCATCTGAGCGATGGCAGTGTTGAATGCCAACACCTCATAGTCGGAAGTGATCTTTTTGACTGTCTGATGATAGATCTTAGTCAATTTTCCATCGTCAGTTTCAGTGATATTTGCACTGTCGGTAAAGAAGTTCCAAACACGGTTGATAAATTTCTTCGCACCGGCCACGGCAGATGTAGACCAGGGCTTGGAAACTTCCAGCGGGCCCATGAACATTTCATACAGTCGCAGGGTATCTGCGCCGTATTCCCGCACGATGTCGCTGGGATTGACCACAAATTCCGGAAAACGCTTACCCATCTTGATACCGTTCTCACCCAGGATCATCCCCTGGTGTACCAGCTTCTTGAATGGCTCCTTTACAGGAGACAGGCCGTTGTCATACAGGAAGCGGTTCCAGATACGGGCATACATCAAATGTCCAACCGCATGCTCCGGACCACCGATATACAGGTCAACGGGCATCCAGTGTTCCAGCAGCTTGGGATCACAGAAAGCCTTATCATTCTTGGGGTCGATATAGCGCATATAATACCAGGAGGATCCAGCAGATCCAGGCATCGTAGATGTTTCCCGAACACCACGAATACCATTTCCCTCATATTGCTTCCATTCGGTAGCATTTTCCAGCGGAGCTTTGCCGCCCTTGCCCTTATAGTCCTCCAACTCCGGCAGAATCAAAGGCAATTCTTCATCGGGCAGGAAGTGCGTTTCGCCATCTTCAGTGTAAACACAGGGAACAGGCTCGCCCCAATAACGCTGACGGGCAAAGATCCACTCCCGGAAATGGTAGTTATTCTTCCGGCGAGCAACACCGGCCTTTTCCAGCTTACAGGTGATGGCCTCCTTTGCCTCCTCCACGATCAAACCCGTAAACTCCTCAGAATTGAGCAGCTTACAGCCCTTGCCCAAATAATCCTGCTTTTCAAAGGCATGTTCCGACACATCTCGACCATCGATGACTTGGATCATGGGGATGTTGTGAGCAATGGCGTACTCAAAGTCACGCTGGTCGTGGCTGGGCACTGCCATAACTGCGCCGGTGCCGTAGCTTGCCAGGACAAAGTCACCAATGAACACAGGCACTTCTTTTCCGTTGACCGGATTGATGGCATAAATGCCTTCCAGCCGGCAGCCGGACTTGGACTTGTTCAGTTCGGTACGATCCATGTCGCTCTTTTTCACGGACTCGGCAATATATGCTCTTACTTCATCCTGGTTTTGGATCCGATCCATCAGGCTCTCCACGATCTTACCATCAGGTGCCAGCACCATGAAGGTAATACCATAGATGGTTTCGATACAGGTGGTATAAATTGAAAAATCGCCGCCACCCACCAGCTTAAAGTCCACTTCTACACCGGTGGACTTACCGATCCAGTTTCTCTGGATCTCCTTGGTGGACTCAGGCCAGTCGATCTCATTCAAGCCTTCCAGCAGTTTTTCAGCAAAGGCAGGCTGGTCAATGACCCACTGCATCATATTTTTCTTAACCACCGGATAACCGCCACGCTCGGACTTGCCATCAATGACTTCGTCGTTGGAAAGCACCGTTCCCAACTCCTCACACCAGTTCACTGGCATCTCCACCCGTTTGGCATAGCCGGCTTCCCACAGTTTTTTGAAGATCCACTGAGTCCACTTATAGAAATCAGGATCCGAAGTCGCAATCATCTTGGACCAATCATAGTCAAATCCCAATTCCCGCAACTGTGCAGAGAAGGTTTTGATATTCTCCTGGGTAAAGCCGTTGGGATGATTGCCAGTGGAAACAGCATACTGCTCCGCAGGCAGACCGAAAGAGTCATAACCCATGGGATGCAGTACATTGTATCCCTGCATCCGCTTCATACGGGACATGATATCGGTAGCGGTATAGCCTTCCGGGTGGCCGGCATGGAGGCCAACGCCGGAGGGGTATGGGAACATATCCAAAACATAGTATTTAGGCTTGGAGAAATCCCACACATCTGTGTGGAAGGTGTCATTCTCCTGCCAATACTTTTGCCATTTTGCTTCAACGGCACTGTGTTCGTAATTCATAACGAAAACCTCTTTCCCAACCGAGTCTCTTATTCGGTGATGATATCTTTCAGGTCAATGGCTTCTGCATCGCCCCACAGACGCTCCAGATTATAAAAAGCTCTTGCTTCCTCAGTAAACACATGAACCACAACTGCACCATAGTCCAGCAGTTCCCAAGTGTTGCCCCGGTGTCCTTCACGCCCCAGCATCGGCTCGCCCAGCTGCTCCATGGCGTACTCGGCGTAATCGCACAGTGTCTTGACGTGGGTATTGGAAGTACCGGTGCAGATGATAAAATAATCCGCCAGGCTGGACACATCATTGATGCGCAGCAACTTGATATCCAGTCCCTTTTTCTCATCCAGCGCCTTGGTTACTTCGTAAGCAACTTCTCTTGCAGTTAACATAATATTGTATATCCTTTCTTGGATGTTATTTCTGATTGTAAAGATATTCCAGTGCTTCCCGGCTGGCCGGAGAAACCCTTGCGCCCTGTTCTTTCAGGTGCTCCAAAGTCATTTCCAGGCCACATTGCAGTGCCTGCTTCATATTCACAGTCGTCAAATATCGAAGGTTCTCCACACCGGGGAAATCCCGGTTTGGTTCCATATAATCAGCCACATAAATGATCGTTTCCAACATATTCATATTGGCTTTTCCGGTGGTATGGCTTTCAATGGCATGGAATACAGCATCGTTTTCACCAAACATCTCTCTTGCCACATAAGCACCGGTCAGTGCATGGAGGGTCTTGGGATTTGCCTGTAAAAAGTCATCCAGCATAATACCATATTCCTGTGCTAAAGTCAATTGAGCCGGGCCATCAAATACCTTGGTGATGTCATGTAAAAGACCTGCTCTGGCAGCATCGATTTCGTTGGCGCCCCAGCGATGTGCCAATTCCACTGCTGTATCCCGGCACCCCAAGACATGCTTGACCCGCTTGGGATTTAGGAGCGCACAAACCACATCTTCCAAATCTTCCAAGGGAAGATTTCGGAAGTTCCGATTTGGGTCGCACCGCCCGGTGCTTTGGATATAGGCAGCAAAGGTCGGACTGACAAAACTGCCTCGAACTGCATTTTCATTCATGGCAAGCCTTCCTTTCATCCAAGGTATTTTCTTTTATTTAGTCTTCGTTGCGCAGCTGGCGCTCTCTGGCCTTTTCAATGGACTTTTCGATTGCCTGCTGACGGAAGTATTCGTTACGCTGCTCCCGAACCTTCTTGGCAGCCTGACGGCGTGCCTGTGCGCCCTTACGAACCGGATTTTTCTTGGCAACAGAGATTTCTTTCCGCTTAGCTCTGCCGGTGGCGTTTCGTTCAGCCTGACACTTTTCGCTGAAACGGTAGAGTACAAACTTATTGCCGATGCAGGATACACCATCTGCCCCAGTTGCCTCGCAGATTGCGTCGCTGACTTCTCTGGGAGACATGAGTGCAGTTTCCAGCACCTTGCCCTTGATCAATTCTCTTGCAGTCAGCAGATTTTCGGCCTCTGCAATAACAGAGTCGGTAACGCCGTCTTTACCAACGATCAGAACCGTATCCAGTGTATTTGCCTGGGCACGCAGTTCTGCTCTTTCCTTACTTGTCAACATATTTTTTCTCCTTGAGTTTCTCATTTAAAATTTTCAGTGCCTGCCCTCGATGGGATACCCGGTTTTTTTCCTCTGCCGGGATTTGAGCCAAGGTTTTCCCAAAAGGCGGATAATAGAAAATGGGATCATATCCAAATCCATTTTCCCCCTGGGCTTCCCTTAAAATTTCGCCATGGATCTCTCCCCTGGCCTGGATCAGATCTCCATCCGGAGCAATAAAGGTGATGACGCAGACAAATTTTCCCTGTCGCTGACCATCAGGCACATTTTCCATATTTTTCAGCAGCAGTTGCAGCCGTCCCCAGTCGTCCAGGGTATCGTCAAATCCATAGCGAGCGGAATAAATCCCCGGCTCACCATTCAGTGCATCCACTGCGATGCCGGAATCGTCGGCAATGGCCGGCAGCCCGGTAGCCGCCATGACCGCTTTTGCCTTTAACAGAGAGTTTTCTTCAAAGGTGGAGCCTGTCTCCTCCACCTCAATATCCACCCCCAGCTGGGACTGCAAGATCAACTCAAATCCAAATTTCTCCGTGATCTTGCTGATTTCTTCCAGCTTATGGGGATTTTTACTGGCCAATACAACTTTCATACTCAAATCAGTGCATCCACAAAGGATTTCGCCTCAAAAGGCATCAAATCATCGGCCTGTTCGCCTACGCCTACAAATTTCACAGGAATTTGCAGGGCATCTGCCACAGCAATAACAATGCCGCCCTTTGCCGTACCATCCAGCTTGGTCAGTGCAATGGCCGTTACACCGGCAATTTCCTTAAATTGCTTGGCTTGTATCAGACCGTTCTGGCCAGTGGTGCCGTCCAAAACCAGAAGCACCTCACGGGACGCATTGGGCAATTCCCGTTCAATAATACGGCTGATTTTATTCAGCTCATTCATCAGATTCTGCTTGTTGTGAAGGCGGCCTGCGGTATCAATGATGATCACATCCGTATCTCTCGCTTTTGCGGCCTGAATACCATCATAGACAACAGAGGCAGGATCGGCACCTTCATTCTGACGAACGATATCTGCACCAGATCGATCGGCCCAGATTTCCAGTTGATCAGCAGCAGCAGCACGGAATGTATCGCCTGCTACCAGCAACACATTCTTTCCCTGGCGAACTAGCTGTGTGGCGATTTTGCCGATAGTCGTGGTCTTGCCTACACCGTTGACACCAATGACCAGGATCACGGAAGGCTTGCTATCCAATGCCAGCGCAGTATCTCCTACATTCAGCATTTCCACCAGAATTTCCTTCAGTGCTACCTTGGCTTCCTCTGTGGATTTCAAATGCTGGGCACGAACTGCCTTGCGCAGCCGCTCCACCGCTTTTGTGGATGTTTCTACGCCCAAATCAGCCAAAATAAGGCTTTCTTCCAACTCATCATAAAAGTCATCGTCGATTTCTGAAAAGCCGGTAAACACACTGCCAAGGGTGCTGCTCAAGGCTTCACGAGTCTTGGTCAGTCCAGCTTTGATCTTATCAAAAAAGCCCATGAATAAACTCCTTAAATGTCATTATTCGGGCACTTCCTCCGGAAGCGCTCTTTATTGGGAAATTCCCAAATACTGTTCCATCTGGTTCAAATCCAGTCTCAAAAGCTTGGAAACGCCCTGCTCCTGCATCGTCACACCGTAAAGCACATCCGAAGCCTCCATGGTACCACGACGGTGCGTTATGACAATGAACTGGGTCTTCTTACTAAGGTTGTGCATATAAGATGCAAACCGTTCCACATTTCGATCATCCAAAGCCGCATCAATCTCGTCCAGCATACAGAAGGGCGTGGGCCGCACTTTCAAAATGGCGAAATACAGGGCAATGGCCACGAATGCTTTTTCGCCGCCAGAAAGCAGGGTAATGGTTTTCACCTGTTTTCCGGGAGGCTGTACCCGAATTTCAATGCCACAGGTCAGAGGATTCTGCGGATCTTCCAAAATCAACTGACCTTTGCCGCCACCAAACATTTCTTCAAAAGTCTGTCCAAAGTATCTGTCGATTTTTTCAAACTCTGTAACAAAAATGGTGGTCATTTCCTGGGTGATCCCCTTAATGATGTTTTCCAGTTCTTTCTTGGAGTTGAGTACATCATCACGCTGATCTGTCAGATACGTATACCGCTCATTGACTCTGGCAAATTCTTCAATAGCACCCAGGTTGGGCGTTCCCAAAGATCCGATTTTTCGTTTCAGTTCGGAAATACGGCGATTGCCAGCCGCCACGGATTCGATTTGACCTCTATGCTCCGCCGCCGTACCGGGGGTCAGATTATAGCTGTCCCACAACTTATCAATGATCTGCTTTTCCTCCATGGATGCAGTCAGTTTTTTCTGTTCCAGCGCAGCGCAGGCACGTTGCATGGTCATAATATCCTTGTTCTTTTCCTGTGCATCCCGTTCTGCACGGGTCTTGGTAGCCTCGGCGTTGGCTCTGGCTTCTTGCAGCTGGCGCAATTGTTGGCGCAAAGCCTCCGCATCTGCATCATTTGAACGCTGCCGCTCCAGAAGTTCTGCAATTTCCTGGCTAATTCGAACATTTTCTTCCTTTGTCTGCTGAATCAGTGCCAGTTGCCGCTGACGGTCGCCAGCCATTGCCCCCTGTAAATTCTGCAAATCTTCCACGTGCGCAAACGCAGTCGAGCGTTCAGCCTGCAACGCTGCTTCCTCTGTCTTATGGGCAGTTATGCGATCTGTAATACGGGACGTTTCTTCATTTGCCTCGCTCTGACTGTCTTCCAATGCAGCGATCCGCTGTCTGGTTTCTGCCAGCTGCTGGGTATACACCTGGATCTTCGCTTCCTGGGCACCCAAACGTGTATCATCACTATGGTATCTTTGACGCAAGCTTTCCAGCTCCCGGCTGGCCGAACCTACTGCCTCCACAATGGCATTGAGCATGATCTCATACTGTTTCTCCTGCCCTTCCAGCCGAAGCACCTGGCTCTGGGCGGATCGCAGCTGCTCCTGAGCTGTATCCAGTTGATACTGTACCTGATCCGCAGAACGCTGAGCTTCCTGTAATTGCAGTTCCAGCTCCTGCTTTTTTTCTTCCAGTTCTTTTTCCTGTACAGTCAATTTTTCTAACTCGTTGGCACGGGACAAAATTCCAGCTTCCTTGTTGGTCGAACCACCGGTCATGGAACCGCCGGGGTTCATCACCTGACCATCCAGAGTAACGATTTTAAACCGGTTGCGATACTGATTTGCTATGGCAATGGCACTATCCATATCTCGAACGATAACCGTCCGCCCCAACAAGTTTTCAACAATTGGCCGATAGATGCCTTCGCTCTTGACCAAATCAGAAGCCAAGCCAACAAAACCCTTGTTTTTTTCCAGTCCACTTTCATTCAGACGGCGGCCTTCAATGGAGGACACGGGCAGGAATGTGGCTCTACCGCCATTGCTCCGTTTTAAGAATTGGATGGCAGCCTTACCATCCTGCTCATTACCAACGACGATTTGCTGAAGCGCACCACCCAAAGCAATTTCAATGGCTATGGTGTAATCATCCTCCGTCTGGATCAGGTTCGCTACCGGGCCATGAATATTGCGCAAGGTCCCTCTCTGGGCTTCCTGCATAACGATCTTGACCGATCGATTGAAGCTTTCAAAGTCCCGTTCCATGGCACGAAACACCTTCGCCTTAGCAGAAACAGTGTTCAGCTGTGAAAGCACAGCCTTGACCTGCTCTGCCAATTCATCCCGGCGCTTAATCCGGGTGGTTTGGCGCAAAGTGTAGCCGGCAATGGTATTACCAAAGGCGGTCACATCGTCGTGCGCCTTGCGCAAATCACCTCTGGCTTCTTCCAGCTGTGTCTGCGCCTCGTTTTGCCGTGCTTCGCCGGAGGTCAGGTCACTTTCCAGTTCCGACATGCGGCTTTGAGTCTGTTCCTGACTTTGGCGGAGGGCACGGACATCTGCCTCCCGCCCTGCAATATCCGCTGCCAGGCTGGTTTCCTTGCTGCGCAGCTCCAGAAATTGACGAGTCATTCCCTGGGCATTGGCAGTCATGGTGGTTAACTGCTGCTGCAAATCAGAAATGGTGGCCTGTTTTTGCGCCAGCGTTTGCTCAATTTCATCAATCCGGCTCTTGGCCTGTGCGATCTGCTGGGCAATGCCGCCGCTGCGATCTTCCTGCCCCTGCAATTCATCCTGAATGCGGGCAATATTGCGCTCATTGTTTTCCACACTGCCCCGCAGCACAGCCATTTGGCCTTCCAACTGCTGGTGGGTGGATTCCAACATATTCACCTTTTCACGGGTGGTTTCCAAATTGCCATCTCGCTGACGAAGCACCTCACCCATTTCCTCTGCCTTGGCATAAAGCTTTTCCAAATCATCCTCTGCCTGCTGTAAAACAAAGGCAGCAGAAGTATAATCTTCTTCCGCTTTTTGGGCTGCATTGGAGAGTTTTTCCAGCGTGTCCAGCCAAACAGCCACTTCCACGCCTTGCAACTCATCCTTCAATTCCAGATACTTTTTCGCCTTTTCCGACTGCTGGCGCAGTGGTTCCAGCTGCAATTCCAGTTCTGAAACTTTATCGCCTATACGCATCAGGTTATCTTCCGTCCGCTCCAGCTTTCGTTCCGTTTCTTCCTTACGGTGGCGGTATTTAGAAATACCGGCAGCTTCTTCAAAAATTTCACGGCGGTCAGCGCTCTTTAACGATAAAATCTCGTCGATTCTACCCTGACCGATATTGGAATAACCTTCCTTGCCCAGACCGGTATCCATGAACATTTCGTTGATATCTTTCAGTCGAGCAGACTGGCGATTGATATAATACTCGCTGTCGCCGGAGCGATAGTAACGGCGTGTGACCATCACTTCATCCGCATCATAAGGCAGTGCCCGGTCGGAATTATCCAGAGTCAGCGTTGCTTCTGCAAAACCGACGGCCGCACGCTTCTGGGTACCGCCAAAGATCACGTCCTCCATCTTTGCGCCACGGAGGGTTTTACTGCTCTGCTCGCCCATGACCCAAAGGATGGCATCAGAAATATTCGATTTACCGGAACCATTGGGGCCAACGATGGCCGTAATATCGTCACCAAAGCGGATCAGGGTCTTGTCCGGGAAGGATTTAAATCCCTGAACCTCCAAACTTTTCAGATACACAGCAAAACCTCTCTTCAAAAAAAGTAAAAAACGATTCAGTTTATTATACCTGCAAATGCCCATAATTGCAAG
>CAZHPO010000049.1:0-9648 GCA_964534615.1 uncultured Oscillospiraceae bacterium | reverse complement strand
CTTCCAGTTGCCGTTGCGATCCTTTTTGATGGGCAGAGTAAAGTCGGATTTGTTTTTCAGAACTTCATTGGTATCCCGGCCATAACGCTTGTCTAGAAAATAGGCGTAGCAGTTTTGACAGCCTTCGCTGCACTTGTGGCAACCATGCCACGGATTCCAGATTTTATCGTTGAGATCCATTATATTTGCCTCCTTAAAGTTTGATTGTTTGTGTCCGTTGATTTGCGAACCACTGGGCTTCAAAGCCAGTAAATTTTAAAATACAATAATCAGGATCCGCAACACCCCGGCGATAAAATCGCATAAAAAATGGCTTCCAGAACCGTTCCTTGGTGGCCTGATCGGTGCAGACCTCCATGGTTCCCTTGATTTCAGCACCTTGAAAAACTCTGCCTTTTTCATAAAAATAGACGCAGGCTCTGGGGTTTGCCTGGTAGTGTCGCACCTTTCGAGAAGAAGTGTAGGTTGCAAACCAAATCACGTTTTCCTCAATAAGCACCGGCTGAATCAATGCGCGAGTGGCAGGATATCCATCCTCCCCCACAGAGGAAATAATGGATGTTTTCTGCCGGGCAATAAAATCGTAAATTCCTTCTTTTGTCATTTTATCTTACCTCTGTTGTCTGTCAGAACTTGATTGGCCTTTTGAATCAGTGATACCAGCGTATCAAAATCATCTTGTCCCATGGTTGCGATCATTTCGTTTAGATGGCGGTTGGTATCTGCTCTGGCATCTGCAACCAGCTGCTGCGCTTTGGGCGTAAGATGCACATAGTATACACGCTTGTCTTCCGGGGACTGCTCTTTTATGATATAACCTTTTTCTTTTAGAGAAGTTAAGATGGCTGTGATCATGGGCTTGGATACTGCTAATCGTTCCGCCAGAGTTGCCGGCGTGTGGGGGCCGGTGGTGACTGCAAGAATGTTCAGCACTCCCATTTCGCTGGGGCGGATGGGAAGACTCTTTTTTAGCTCCATATAATTTCGGCTGAACTTGGAAAATGCGGCATTGGCTGCATAATATTTGTCCATAAGTATACCTCAAAATAAATGGTTCATCTAGGTTAACTTTATTATATTCCATTTGTGGCGTATGTCAATGTGTTCAGAAGAAAAAACATTTAGATATCAGATTTTCCCCGATTTTTGAAGCGATGTAGAATCGGGTGAGTATTTCTTGCTGCAAAAAGAAACCCACACCAAAGCGTGTGGGTTTCCTGCTGTTTACTTTGAAGCTGGTTCTTCGTTGATCAGAACCGCAAAGAATATGACCATGAAAAATTCATAGGGCAGGGGACAGAAAAAACCGGGGTTGACCATGGACATCAGGAACAGACCTACCTGACTCAGCATGAGGGTATATCCAAACACAGTACGTCGACTGAGGAAAACCTTGATTCTGGTGTACCACTGGAAACCGTAGGCGGCAATTCCCACCAGTCCCAGACTTCCGAAAATCTGGAAAGGAGCGGAATGATACCAGTTCATGGCAAATTTTTTTGGATTATAAATATCCTGCCGGGAGGTGGAACCAAGGCCGCTTCCAAAGAGAGGATTGGATTTGAACTCCTCCCAGGAACGCAAGGCCATTTTGTAGCGAGGTTCGTCTTCCAGCCCATCATAGGAGCGCATGATGATCAACACGTAGTCAAATACCTGCTTATGCAGCAGCAAAACAGCTAAAACAAAGAGGATCATTGGCCCGACATATACATACCATTTCTTCCGGTCCAGTTTTGTAAATATGAAAACACAGATAAAGTATTCCATTACACCGAAAATCAGCGGCGCACGGGAGCCGGATAGCAGCATGGATACCATCATCAAAAGCGTGGGGATCATATGCAGGGCGTTTTTTCTGGTGAAATAGAAACCAAAGGGGAGGGCGATCATCAGGAATGTGGAAAGGTTGTTGCTCCACTGGATGTAGGGAAGCTTTCCTGTTTCCTTTATGACAGCCCAGTTGACTGCAAAATGCTGGAATAGCATGAAAACACCGAAAATTCCAATCAGATAAAAGACCAGACACAAGTATTCTTTCAAGTCGAAATCCGGCCGGCTATGATATTTTGCGGAAATAAGATGGTGTAAAAACAGCATACCGATTCCCAGACCAGCCACGTAGTAAAGGTTTGCACCGGTAAAGTATTCGGCACCGGAAATGGAACCAAGGCCGCCAAAGGTGATGGAAAATGCAACGGCTCCAATACCCCAGGGCAAAATGCTCTTTTTTGGTTTTTCCCGGAAGACGATCAGGTGATATAGCAGGGAGGGCACCACAGGAATAGCCAGCCACCATAGTTTGATGAAACGATCAAAGCTATTATACTCTTTTAATACGAACATACACAGCAGCGAAAAAGGCAGTAAAGTGATGGCCGTATTTTCGGACAGAACCAGTAACAGGCAAATCAGCAAAACAAAAGCGATGGTTCCCTCAATGGGGGCTTGCAAAACGATTATCAAAGCAGCTGCTATAAAAATGGGAAGCATGAGCCAGTGCGATTGCAGCAATGGGCGTAATCTTTCTTGAATTGTACGAAGCATAGAGATACCTGCTTTCTGTTCTTCAATCGAATGTCTTATTTTCAAATACTAACATAGAAATAAAGAAATGTCCAGTATGATGAGGGGAAAAGCCCAAATATGCAACTTTTTGAAAGAAGCTGCAATAAATAATTACCAAATATTGCCATTTCTGACGGAAACTGTCGGATCTTCGACATTGACCGGCCTGCTTTTGTCGCATATAATCGAAAGTAGGGGGTGGTAAAATGAAAAAACTATCACTTATTCGACGGGTGGACAATCTGGGTCGGATCGTAATACCTGTTGAAGTACGTCGGATGATGGATATGGAAAGTGGACAAGATCTGGAAATGATCGTAAAAGATGAAACTCTGGTGCTGCGCCGATTTGCACCTGGGTGTGTTTTTTGCGGAGAGTATGAAAAACTGGTAGCCTATGAGGGGAAATATGTTTGTGCCCAGTGTCGGCAGAAGCTATCCCTGGAGAAATAGTAAAGCAGGTCGAATGAAGACCTGCTTTTTATGTTATCATGGGCGGGGCGGAGAGAAACAGGATTGTGGCACACACCGAAAAACCGGTGTGTGCCACAAAAGATGATTTGATTATTTTACAGCCACGGCCTCAATTTCAACACGGGCGGCCTTGGGCAGTGCTGCAACCTGGAAAGCGGCACGAGCCGGGAAAGGCTCTGTAAAGAACTCGGCGTACACGGCGTTCATGGCAGCAAACTCACCAATATCGGCCAGCAATACGGTGGTTTTGACCACGTCGGCCATGGACATTCCGTTGGCTTCCAAAATGGCCTTCATATTCAGCAGAGATTGACGGGTTTGAGATGCGATATCCTCTCCGGCAAAAGCACCGGTGGCAGGATCGATGGGCAGTTGACCGGATACATACAGGCTGTTTCCAGCGGCGACTGCCTGGGAATAAGGGCCGATGGCGGCGGGGGCATTGGGGGTGAAGATTGCTTTGTTAGACATTTTATATACGCTCCTCTGTTTTTAGTAACAAATTTTATACACGGCTATGGCCTTGGGCACAGATCACATCTACCACACTGTCCACAAGGGCTTGGCACTGCTGCTTGGAGGGGGCTTCTACCATGACCCGGATCACCGGTTCTGTGCCGGATTCTCGAACCAGAATACGACCGGTATCCCCCAATTGATCGGCAACTTTTTTTACAGCGGCCTGTACAACCGGATCGTTTTGCGCAGTAGGTTTATCTTTTACCCGAACATTTTTCAGCACCTGGGGGTAAACGGTCAAACCCTTGCACAATTCACTGAGCTTTTTTTTCTTGGCCATCATCACTTCCATAATTTTCAAACTGGTCAGAATACCGTCACCGGTAGTGGCGTATTTGGAGATGATGATATGACCGCTTTGCTCGCCGCCCAGACGACAACTGTTTTGCACCATATATTCATAGACATATTTATCGCCGACGGCGGTTTTTGCGTAGCCAATGCCAGCCTCGTCAAAGGCTTTATACAGTCCGAAATTGGACATGACCGTGGTAACAACGGTATTGTTATCCAGACGGCCACCGGCACGCATATAATTACCCAGAATATAAAGAATATGATCGCCGGTGACAATGTTACCCATCTCATCTACGCACAGGCAGCGGTCAGCATCTCCGTCGTAGGCAAAACCCACATCCAGTCCGTTGTCTACAACAAACTTCTGCAAAACTTCAATATGGGTCGAACCGGCGTTGTTGTTGATATTCAGACCGTCTGGCTCGGCGTTGATCACGTAGGTTTTTGCACCCAGAGCTTCAAATACCAATCGAGCCAGGTTCCAGGAAGCGCCGTTGGCACAGTCCAGACCAACTTTTACTCCCTTTAGCGAGTACATGCCCAGGGAAATCAGATAGCCTAGGTACCGGTTACGACCTGCGGTGTGATCCACAGTACGCCCGATGGCGTCCCGCTTGCTATAAGGCAATTCCTGCCACTGCTGACCAAACAGTTCCAAATGACCATCGAGATAGCTTTCCACGTAGGAAATGGTTTCTTCGTCCATTTTCTCACCCTGAGCGTTGATGAGCTTGATCCCGTTATCATAATAGGGGTTGTGGCTGGCAGAGATCATCACGCCGCAGTCAAAATCTTCTGTCCGGGTCACATATGCCACGGAGGGGGTGGTGGTAACATGGAGCAGATAGGCATCTGCACCGGAGGCGGTGATGCCGGCGGCCAGAGCATACTCAAACATATAGCTGGAACGGCGTGTATCTTTTCCGATAACGATTTTTGCAGGCGTATCGATATTGTTGCGGCGCTTTATTTCTCCGTAGTACCAGCCCAAAAAACGTCCGACCCGGAAAGCGTGGTCAGCGGTCAGATTTTCGTTGGCTTCTCCTCGAAAACCATCAGTTCCAAAATATTTACCCATTTTTTGCCTCCTTTTTAACAATGATGCCACCGGTCTTATAAATGCTGTTTTCGGGAATGACACCCCGGACAGAGGACAGCGGATAGATCTGACTGTTACGGCCGACAACGGTGCCTGGATTCAGAACACTGTTACAGCCTACTTCCACACCATCACCCAGTATGGCACCTACTTTTTTTATGCCGGTGGGAATATCCTCGGCACCGTGAATGACGACCAGACTCTTATCGGACTTGACGTTGGAGGTGACGGAGCCTGCCCCCATATGTGCTTTATAGCCTAAAATGCTATCGCCTACATAATTGTAATGGGGAACCTGCGCTTGGTCGAACAGGATCACATTTTTTAGTTCCACAGAATTGCCGACTACACAACTGCTTCCAACCAGCGCAGAACCACGAATAAAAGCACCGTGGCGCACCTCCGTATCCGGGCCAATGATACATGGACTGCCAAGAAAAGCGGAGGGGTAAACTCTTGCGGTCTTATGGACCCAGACTTGGGGATAAATCTCGGCGTATTCATCGGTGGGCAAGTGCTTGCCCAGCTGCAAAATGCAGTCTTTTATATTATTGAGCGCTTCCCATGGATAGCGGAATTGCCGCAGATAGGAGGCGCCAAGGGTGTGGTTTAAATCAAAAAGGGTTTCCATTTGATACATTTTTTCACAGCCTTTCTGTTGGATACTCCGAATAGCAAAAGTATACCACAGACCAGGTTGAAAATCAACACTGGAATGACGGAACGTTCGGTCAATATAACCAGAAGTGTGTCCTTTTGCGGTAAAAGTTTTGACTGGACAGGCAGATCATTTTCTGTTATGATATAATAAGAAAGGAAGGCTTTTTATGAAAAAAATAACTAAAATTTTGCTTCGTACTTTGGCTGCGATCCTGTGTACGGTTTTGGTTTTGTGCATGGGCGTATTTATCTGGTCAAAGGTTTATTACCACGATTTTTATAAAGATGCAGATCGGGTCATGGCTATTCCCGGCCTGAACGATGGATTTGTTCCTCAGGGATTTGTTTATGAGGAGCAGGAAAAGGTGTTTTTGATCAGCGGCTATATGAAAGATGATACCAAAGCGTCCCGGATCTATGTGGTTGGGGAGGATGGAAGTTCAAAATTCGTAGAGCTTATGGAGGATAAACAGACACCCTATACCGGCCACTGCGGAGGCGTTGCAATCAGCGGTGATAATGTCTATATCAGCAGTGATGAGGATTATTTGGCTGTTTTTTCTTTAAAGGATGTGCTGGACGGAGGCAACGCTCAGTGGAAAGTCAGTGTCAATACCGGTGACAGAACCAGCTTTTGTTCGGTTGTCAACGGATATTTACTGACGGGCGCTTTTTACAGAGCTGGCAGCTATGAGACTGCCCAGTACCAGCATTTGACAACCCCTGCTGGGGATGAAAACTCTGCGCTGATCTGGATCTACAAAATTGATGAAAATATCCCCTTTGGTATTGGGGATAAACCTGTGGCGGCATTGTCTGTCAGGGAGCAGGTACAGGGACTGACGGTAACGGATGATGGAAAAATCGTTCTTTCAACTTCCTGGGGTCTGAGTTCTTCGGCTTTGTGGCTTTACGAAATGGACGAGCGTGTAGGAACTGTCCAGGGACAGAATGTGCCGCTGTATTATCTGGACAGTGCGAACCTGGTGGAAACGGTGAAGGCACCGCCCATGTCTGAGGAAATGGTATTTTTGAACGGTCGAGTCTATTTCCTGACAGAATCGGCCTGCACCAAGTACATTTTTGGCAACTTTATTGACGGAAGACACGTGTTTGCATATCAATTCTGAGTTACGCCTCTATTCAGACAAAAGTCTGAATAGAGGCGATATTTTACTGGTAAAAAGAAGCCCCCTGTGCTATAATATTCCAAAAGTATGTTGAGAGGACGATTTTTATGCTACCAGAGGCGTTTTTGAAGCGGGTAAAGACCCAACTTTGTGATGAATATGAGGACTTTTTGAAAAGTCTGGAACGTCCCAGAGCGGTAGCTTTGCGATTTAATCCCCTGAAAGGAGCACAGCCGGATCTTCCCTTTGTGGGAGAACCGGTGCCCTGGGAAAAACAGGGTTTTTATTACGATCCGGAGGCAAGACCGGGATTGCACCCTTATCACGAGGCTGGCGTATACTACTTGCAGGAAGCCAGTGCCATGGCACCGGTTGCCATGCTAGGTGTCCAGCCGGGAGAGCGTGTGTGCGATCTGTGCGCTGCACCCGGTGGCAAGTCTACCCAAATTGCAGGCTATTTGCAGGGGAAAGGAATGTTGCTGTGTAACGAAATTCACCCTGCCCGTGCCAAAATTCTGGCACGCAATATTGAACGGCTGGGAATTGCAAATGCGTTGGTGACCAATGAGCGGCCGGATAATTTGGCTCAAAAACTGCCTGGCTTTTTCGACCGGGTACTGGTGGATGCTCCCTGCTCCGGCGAGGGGATGTTCCGCAAAGAGGAAGCTGCCGTTACAGACTGGAGCCAAGAGACGGTGGAAATGTGTGCCCGCCGCCAGCAGGAAATCCTAAATTCTGCGGCGCAATTGCTCCGTGCAGGGGGGCGGCTGGTGTATTCTACCTGCACATTTGCACCGGAGGAAAATGAACAGACGGTGGCGGCTTTTTTGCATGCGCACCCGGAGTTTGTGCCCGAAACGGTGGAAGCACCCTGGTTTGTCTCCGGGGAAAACTGTAGCTTCCGCCTATGGCCCCATAAGTTGCTGGGAGAGGGACATTTCCTGGCAGTATTGCGCAAAACAGGGGACGAAGCTGCGGAAGGAACACTTTGCGCTGGAGAGAAACTGCCAAAACAGTGGCTTGATTTTGCAAAAGAGCAGGGAATCAAGTTGCCTGATGGAAAAGCAATTCTGTTTGGAAACAGCCTTTATTGGGCGCCGGAAGCATTGCCCTCTCTGCGTGGGATAAAAGTCCTGCGTCCGGGGTTGGAATTGGGCGAGATAAAAAAGGACCGGTTTGAACCGGCACATGCGCTGGCGTTGTGGCTGAATGATTGTGCCAGAAGTGTTTCCTTTGCAGTTGACAGCGCTGAGATCCGCAGTTATATGCACGGTGAAACCGTGGCGTTTGATGTGAAGGGCTGGTGCCTGATTCAGGTGGACGGCATTTCCATCGGCTGGGGAAAAGGGGACGGCCATACGATCAAAAATCATTATCCCAAGGGATTGCGCAGATAAAACAGACTATCCCGGCCAAAATTGGAAATAATACTTTACATAACTTTTGATTTGTGGTATAGTTAATATGTAAAATTGTTGTTAACAAGGAGTGATCCACCCTTGGCAAGATATGAGATCGTCGGTGGTACCCCCCTGCGGGGCGAGGTCACCATCAGCGGCGCAAAAAACGCTGCTGTAGCTATTATTCCTGCTTCCTTGCTGGTCAATGGCGTTTCCAGAATCGAAAATGTTCCGGACATTTCTGATGTCCGTATTCTGCTTGCTATTTTGGAGGGATTGGGTGCTAAAATCACCTATCCTGAATCCGGCGTAGTTGAAATCGATAGCACAGTTATCCATGATATTGAACCGGATGTTTCGCTGGTGAAGAAAATGCGAGCCAGCTACTATCTGATGGGTGCTTTGCTGGGCCGTCAAGGTCATTGCCATGTGGCATTGCCCGGCGGATGCAGTTTTGCCAGCCGTCCCATTGACCAGCATATCAAAGGCTTCCGTGCCTTGGGGGCGAAGGTAGAGGAGACGGAAAAGTATGTGGAAATGCATCCTGGTAAGGATGGCTTGCAGGGCAACCGAGTGAGTCTTGATATGGCCTCCGTTGGTGCTACTGCCAATATTATGATGGCAGCGGTGCTGCTTCCGGGATTGACGGTTATTGAAAATGCGGCTAAAGAGCCTCATATTGTTGACTTGGCCAACTACCTCAATACCATGGGCGCTAATGTGCTTGGTGCCGGTACGGATACGGTGAAAATTCGTGGCGTGGAAAAGCTGCAGGGTGGTACCTATGCAATTATCCCCGACCAGATCGAGGCCGGTACCTATATGGCTGCTGCGGTCATAACCGGCGGCGATGTTCTGGTGAAGAACGTCATTCCCAAGCACATGGAATGTATCACCATCAAGTTGGAGGAAATGGGCGCAGAGATCGAGGAATTTGACGATGCTATCCGCATCAGCAACAATCAGCGGCTTTACGCTACCACTGTAAAGACCCGTCCATATCCCGGATTTCCCACGGATATGCAGGCGCAGATCTGCGTGTGCATGACCTTGGCTGACGGCATTAGCCGTTTGACGGAAAGTGTGTACGAGACCCGATTCTTCGGCTACTGCGCAGAACTGGAAAGCATGGGCGCAAAGATCGAAGTAAACGGAAAAACGGCGACCATCAATGGCCGTGAAAAGCTGAAGGGAAGTACAGTCATTGCCCGTGATTTGCGTGCCGGTGCAGCATTGGTAATTGCCGGTCTTGTGGCTGATGGCACAACCAGAGTGGAGAATATCCACTATATCGAGCGTGGCTACGAAAATTTGGTGGAAAAACTGACCGCCCTGGGTGCGAACATTCGCCGGGTGGAAGATTAACGAAAAATGACCAGAGCAGGGAGACCCTGCTCTGGTTTTTTGCAAAGAAAAATCCTCCCGAATTTCGGGAGGATTTTTTAGATAAATTAGGCCTTGCCAGCGCAGCCCAGAACGTCCACCAGCTTGTGGCGAACCAG
>CAZHPO010000048.1:0-9682 GCA_964534615.1 uncultured Oscillospiraceae bacterium | reverse complement strand
ACAACGAGAACTCCTATGTTTCTCAGATGGTCCGCACCATCAAGCACTTCTCCACTCTGCTGTAATTAAAACTTACTGCCTGATCCGCCGCTCTTTCGAGCGGCGGATTTTTCATAGTAAATTCACAATTACCCCTTGATTATTGTCGCAGCTTGTCATATAATGACATTGGTTTCGAAAGGTAGTACCTTTCCCTTATTGGAGGTTCGATATGACAGATTTTAAAGATATTTATGCAAAACAGGCACACGCTCAGTTGATCTACGAGATGCGTTCCGGTGCCTATGCCAATGAAGCCCATCTGCCCCGTGAAAGCGAGCTTGCCAAGGTCATGGGCATTTCCCGCACCCAGCTGCGGGACATTCTGGCCGTGCTGGAGTGTGAAGGGTTCATCACCCGTCGCCATGGTGTGGGTACCATCATCAACCGCCATGTGCTGAACATCCCCAACCGTATAGACATGGAGCAGGAATTTCTGGAAATGATCCACGCCAGCGGACACACACCGGCTGTGGCCTTTGTGGAAACAGAAGAATCCCCTGCCACAGCAGAAGAAGCCCTCAAGCTGAATGTGGCCGAGGGCACTACGCTTGTCCGCTGCAAAAAGCTGTGTACCGCCGACAAAAAACCTGCCATCTACTGTCAGGATATCTTCGATCGTTCCCTGCTGAAGACAGCGGTGACGGCTCAGGACTTCCGGGCACCGGTATTCCAGCTGCTCCAAAACAAATGCCGCATCAATTGCTATATGGACATGGCTCATCTGCAACCCATTGTGGCCGATGCTGCTCTGTCTGATATTCTGCAAGTTCCCCAGGGAACACCTCTACTGTACATCGAGGAAGTGGACTACGATGTGGACGGCAACCCCGTTCTTTTCTCCCGGCAGTATTTTGCCGGCGACTATGTGCAGCATAACATTTTGCGCAAACGACTGTAACCATCCGCCCCAAAAAAGGATCGCACACAATCGCTCCCCAAAATGCATTTTAAGGAGAATGAACGATGAAGAAAGTTGCCGTGATCATGGGCTCCTATTCTGACTGGCAGGTGGTCAAAGCCGCCTGCCAGCAGCTTGACCACTTTTCCATCCCCTACGAGAGCCACATCCTCTCTGCCCACCGCACCCCTGCAGAAGCTGCCGCCTTTGCCGCCTCTGCAAGACAAAACGGCTTCGGCGTGATCATTTGCGCCGCAGGTATGGCCGCACATTTGGCTGGCGCTTTTGCCGGCAATTCAACGCTACCCGTCATCGGTATTCCTTTGACTGGTAGCGTTTTTGACGGTTTAGACGCTCTTTTGGCCACCGTACAAATGCCCAGCGGTATTCCGGTGGCTACAGTGGCTGTAAACGGTGCCAAAAATGCCGCCATCCTTGCCGCTCAGATCTTGGCCGTCACCGACGATGCATTGGCCGCCAAGCTGGAACAGGATCGCCGGGATATGGCCGCCGCCATTGCAGAAAAAGAAGCACTGCTACAAGCGGAACTGAACCAATAAAATCTTCCCCTTTTCGAAAACCCGCTACCCTTTCCGTCAAAGATCAAGATTTTTTTGACACGGACGGGGAGACCTGTTTATAATTCTGAATTATTTTGGAGGAAACATATTATGGAAAAGAAACTTGTTTACACCGGAAAAACCAAGAATGTCTATGCTCTGGAAAATGGCAACTACGAACTGAAGTTCAAAGACGACTGCACCGGCAAGGACGGCGTGTTTGATCCCGGTGAAAACGCCGTCGGTCTGACCATTGATGGTGTCGGTGATGTCAATCTGCGCATGAGCATCTATTTCTTTGAAAAGATCAATGCCGCCGGGATCCTGACCCACTATGTTTCCGCCGATCTGGAAAATACCACCATGGAGGTGCTGCCCGGCAAGGTCTTCGGCAAGGGTCTGGAAGTGATCTGCCGCTACCGTGCCGTTGGTTCTTTCTATCGCCGCTACTCGGATTACTGCACTTTGGGACAGGAATTGCCTGCCTATGTGGAAACCACCTTTAAAAATGACGAAAAGGGAGATCCGCTGGTCACCAAGGATGCTCTGGTAGCTCTGGGCGTTATGACCGGTCAGCAGTATGATGATCTGAAAGCCATGACCCAGGCCATCACCAAGATCGTAGCCGACGATCTTAAAGAAAAGGGTCTGGATCTATATGATATCAAGTTTGAATTCGGCTATGATGCTCAGAGCCGGGTCATGCTCATCGACGAGATTGCCTCCGGCAATATGCGTGTTTATAAAGACGGTGAATACATCGATCCCATGACTCTAAACAAACTGTTCTTCGCTTAAGGAGAGAAAAATGGGCGGTTTTTTTGGTGCCGTATCCCGGCATGATGTGACCATGGAAGTCTTTTTCGGCGTGGATTACCATTCCCATCTGGGGACCCGTCGGGGTGGTATGATCCTGCGAGATGAAAAAAGCGGCTTTCAGCGAGCCATCCATAATATAGAAAACACTCCTTTCCGCACAAAATTTGAAAACAACTTACAGGAATTTCACGGAAATGCCGGTATGGGCTGTATTTCCGACAACGATCCTCAGCCTCTGATCGTCCGCTCCCACCTGGGACTGTACGCCATCACCACTGTGGGTCTGATCTCCAACATAGACAAACTGATCTCCGACTATTTTTCAGATGGCGGCCATCAGCTGACCACCATGAGCAGCGGCACCGTCAATCCCACGGAACTGGTAGCTGCCCTCATCAACCAAAAATCCGATCTGGTTTCCGGCATCCGCTATGTGCAGGATGCAGTGGAAGGCTCCATGACCCTGTTGATCCTGGACGAAAACGGAAGCATCATTGCCGCCCGTGATAAACTGGGGCGACTGCCGGTGCTGATCGGTCAGAATGACGAAGGCTGCTGTGTTTCTTTTGAGTCCTTTGCCTATCAGAAACTGGGCTATGAAAACGCCTACGAGCTTGGCCCCGGCGAGATCGTGCGTATTACCGCCGACGGCTTCGAGCAGCTGGCACCTGCCGGAGATAAAATGCGAATCTGCGGCTTTTTATGGACATATTACGGCTATCCCAACTCCAATTATGAAGGTGTCAATGTTGAGCTGATGCGCTATCGCAACGGCCAGATCATGGCACGGGACGAGATCGCCGCAGGCATCCATCCGGATGTGGACTATGTGGCCGGTGTCCCTGATTCCGGTATTCCCCATGCCATAGGCTATTCCAATCAGAGTGTGGCACCCTTCGCCCGTCCTTTTGTGAAATATACCCCCACCTGGTCCCGCTCCTTTACTCCTGCCAATCAGCAGGTACGCAGACAGGTGGCTGAAATGAAGCAGATCCCCGTACCGGAATTGATCGAGGGCAAAAAACTGCTTTTTGTGGACGATAGCATTGTCCGGGGCACCCAGCTACAGGAAACGGTGGACTTTCTCTATCGCAGCGGTGCTGCACAGGTGCATATGCGCTCGGCCTGCCCTCCCATTATGTATAGCTGCAAATACCTGAATTTCTCCCGAAGCAATTCCGATATGGATCTGCTGGCTCGTCGAACCATTCAGGAGCTGGAGGGAGATGAAGGCCAGCAACATCTGCAAGAATATGCTGACCGATCCACAGAAAGAGGCCAATGCCTTCTTTCTGCCATTTGCAAAAAACTGGGATTTGACTCTCTGGGCTATCAGTCTCTGGATGGTGTGCTGGAAGCCATCGGTATTGACCGGGAAAAAGTCTGCACCTATTGCTGGACAGGAAAAGAATAAAAAGCCTTTCCCAAAAGGAACGGCTGACCAATTATAATTGATAAGGAGCAACTTATGGAACACAAGGACTCCCACTCCGCTGCCTACGCCGCTGCCGGTGTAGACATTACCGCCGGCTATCAGGCAGTGGAACTGATGAAAAAGCACATTGCACGTACCAAAAATCAAGGCTGCATAGATGATGTTGGGGGTTTTGGCGGCTGTTTTGCCCTGCCCAAAGGTCTGGAGGATCCGGTGCTGGTATCCGGCACCGACGGCTGCGGCACCAAAGTCAAATTGGCCATTCTGACCAACAAACACGACACCATCGGCATCGATGCTGTGGCCATGTGCGTCAATGACATCATCTGCTGCGGTGCAAAACCGCTGTTTTTCCTGGATTACATTGCCTGCGGCAAAAATATCCCGGAAAAAATCGCCACCATTGTCAGCGGCGTGGCCGAAGGCTGTGTTCAGTCCGGCTGTGCCCTCATTGGCGGCGAAACCGCCGAACATCCGGGTCTGATGCCTGCTGAGGACTATGATCTGGCTGGTTTTGCCGTGGGTATCGTGGATAAAAAGCGAATGATCGACAACCAGAGAATGGTTGCCGGCGATGTGGTCATTGCCCTTGCATCCACCGGTATTCATTCCAACGGCTTCTCCCTGTGCCGTAAAGCTTTCGATATCGACAACAATAACCCTCAAATCTACGAGCCGCGACATGAACTGGATGGGCAAACCATTGCCGAAGCTCTGTTAACCCCCACCCGGATCTATGTCAAATCCATTTTGGCATTACTGGAGCAGGTGGATGTAAAAACCATTTCCCACATCACCGGCGGCGGTTTTTATGAAAACATCCCCCGCTCCATCCCCCAGGGACTTTGTGCCCAGATCGACCTGGAGAAAATCCGTGTCCTGCCGATTTTCGACCTGATCGCCGGGTTCGGTCATGTGTCCCAGCGAGATATGTTCAATACCTATAACATGGGTGTGGGCATGACAGTGGTGGTTCCGGCAGCGGAGGCAGAAAAGGCCATCCAGATCCTTACCAGCCACGGAGAAACTGCCTACGTCATCGGCCATATCACCCAAGGTGACGATCGGGTGGTTCTCAAATGAAAGCACGAATTGCAGTTCTGGTTTCCGGTGGGGGAACCAATCTTCAGGCACTTTTGGATGCCCAAAATCAGGGACATCTCCCCCACGGAGAGATCACTCTGGTGGTTTCCAATAATCCCAACGCCTACGCCCTGCAACGGGCAAAAAAATGCGGTATTTCCACTGCCCTGGTGGAAAAAGATCATTTAGAAGATCAGTTGCAGGAACTTTTGTCAGGAAAAATCGATTTGATCGTTTTGGCCGGATTTTTGGCTATTTTACCGGAAGGCTTCACCGACCGGTGGAAAAATCGGATCATCAATATCCACCCCAGCCTGATCCCCAGCTTTTGCGGCGAGGGAATGTACGGTCTGCGTGTCCATCAGGCAGTGCTGGATAAAGGGGTAAAGATCACCGGCGCAACGGTACATTTTGTCAATGAAGTCTGCGACGGCGGTGCCATCATTGCTCAAAAGGCCGTAGAAGTGCTGCCCGGCGATACCCCCGAAAGCTTGCAGCGCCGGGTCATGGAGCAGGCCGAATGGGTGCTGCTGCCCCAGGCCACAGAGGAAGTCTGCAAGCAACTGACCTGCCCGGCGTAAAACGCCCCAATGCCTTGTGTCGCCGCCGCAGGCGGTGACGGAGGAGATCTTGCCTCTCCCTCCGGGAGAGGTGGCACGGCATGAGCTGTGACGGAGAGGGCTCCCCCCCTTTCCCCTCTCAGCCGAAATCAAAGATTTCGACTAACTCTCCCAAAGGGAGAGCCTATCATTTGTAATGGACAAGGAGCTACTTATGACTTCAAATATCTGTCAACTGCTTTCCGGGAACAGCTATCCCGGTCGAGGCATTGTTCTGGGCTGCACCGCCGAAGGGGTTTCTGTTGCTGCCTATTTCATCATGGGGCGCAGCCTCAACAGCCGCAACCGGGTTTTTGTCCAGGAGCCAGATGGCATCCGCACCGAAGCCAGAGACCCCAGGCTGATGTCCGACCCGCACCTGATCATTTATCACCCAGTCCGGCAATGGAACGGCAATCTGATCGTCACCAACGGCGACCAAACCGATACCATCCGAGATTTTCTTGCCAAAGGTGAATGCTGGGAAAATGCCTTGCGGGCCCGTCAATTTGAAGATGACGGTCCCAACTGGACCCCCCGGATTTCCGGTATTCAGGAAAAGGACGGCAGCTATCGCCTGTCCATTTTGAAGGCTGCCGATGCTGATGGCAGGGGATGTGCCCGGTTCTTTTATGAATATCCGGTTCAGCCCGGCCATGGCCATTTTATTCACACCTATGTGGGAAACGGCAGCCCACTGCCTTCCTTTGCCGGAGAGCCGGTGGCCGTCCATATTCCATCTGATATCGACCAATTCACCAAAGAACTCTGGGAAAATTTGGACGAAGATAATAAAATTTCCCTCTTTGTTCGCTATACAGATCCTGCCACGGGCGTATATCAGCAGCGGATCATCAATCGAAATTAAGTTTTTTGAAAAAACGCCTCTCCCCACGGAAGTGGCAAAGTCTTATTTGTAATTCTGAACGATCCTTGGAGGTTTAAAATGCAGGAACTTTCCCTGAAATACGGATGTAATCCAAATCAAAAACCGGCATCCATTTACATGTCTGACGGAACCGATCTGCCCCTTCGGGTACTCCAGGGCAGACCCGGCTACATCAATTTTCTGGATGCTCTGAACAGTTGGCAGCTGGTCAAAGAATTAAAAGCCGCCACCGGCTTGCCCGCAGCTGCCTCTTTCAAACATGTATCCCCCACTTCCGCCGCCATAGGCAAAATTCTGCCTATACAGTTAAAGAAAGCCTGCTTTGTAGATGACGTACCGGAACTGGACGCCTCCCCCCTTGCCTGCGCCTACGCCAGAGCCAGAGGTGCTGACCGACTCTGCTCTTTCGGTGACTGGGTGGCTCTGAGCGACGTATGCGACGAAACCACCGCCCTGTTGCTGAGCCGGGAAGTGTCCGACGGTGTGATTGCGCCGGGCTACACGGAACAGGCTCTGAAGATTCTTTCCAGCAAACGGGGCGGCAATTACAATGTCGTTGCCATTAATGCAGACTATGTGCCTGCCCAGCAGGAAGAAAAACAGGTCTTCGGCATTACGTTCCGCCAGGGGCGAAACAACATCGAAATTGGGGGAAATTTGCTGGAAAATATTGCAACCTCCAATAAAAATATTCCAGAAAGTGCAAAAATCGACCTAATTTTATCTCTAATCACCCTAAAATACACCCAGTCCAACTCCGTCTGTTTTGCCTATGACGGTCAGGCTATCGGCGTAGGTGCCGGACAGCAATCCCGTGTCCACTGCACCCGTCTGGCAGGCTCCAAGGCAGACACCTGGTTCCTGCGTCAGCACCCGAAGGTTTTGGCGCTGCCCTTCCGCTCCGATCTGGGGCGTCCCGGTCGGGATAATGTCATCGACGGTTACATCAACGGCAACGAAGAAGATGTCTGCGCCGAAGGGATCTGGCAAAACTATTTCACCCGGCGCCCCGATCCGCTGACCCCGGAAGAAAAACGATCCTATCTGGACAGCAAAACCGGGGTATCTCTGGGCAGCGATGCTTTCTTTCCCTTCCCCGACAGCATCAAGCGAGCCAGAGCCACCGGCGTTTCCTATGTTGTCCAGCCCGGCGGCTCCATTCGGGACGATGCCGTTATCGCAGAATGTGACAAAAACGGTATGGTCATGGCTTTTACCGGTGTGCGACTGTTCCACCATTAAAAACCATCTGCGCCCCATCCGGGATGGAAAAGCCTGCCCGGTTTGCCATCTTTGATTCTGAATCAAAAACTTCCTCGGAGGTCTTTATGAATATCCTTGTCATCGGTGGTGGCGGTCGTGAACACGCCATCATCAAAAAACTGAAAGAAAATCCTGAGGTTTCCACCGTCTACGCCCTTCCGGGCAACGGCGGCATTGCAGGCGATGCCATCTGCGTCCCCATTGCTGCCACAGACATAGAGGGCATTTTGGCCTTCGCCACGGACAAGGCCGTGGATTTTGCCGTCGTCGCCCCCGACGATCCGCTGGCCATGGGTTGTGTGGATCGGCTTCACCAAATAAACATTCCCTGCTTCGGCCCCGATGCCAAAGCTGCCCGCATTGAGTCCAGCAAGGTTTTTTCCAAACATTTAATGGAAAAATATGGTATTCCTACCGCTTCCTACGCCGTTTTTGACGATCTGGATCAGGCACTGGCTTATCTTGACACCGCTCCACTGCCCACGGTCATCAAAGCCGATGGTCTGGCACTGGGCAAGGGCGTGATCATTGCCCAGACCCTGGAAGAAGCCAGAGTTGCCGCCACGGATATGCTTCAAAATGGAAAATTTGGCAAAAGTGGCACTCGAATCGTCATTGAGGAATTTTTGACCGGTCCGGAAGTTTCGGTTCTGGCGTTTACCGACGGCCATGTGGTACGTCCCATGGTTTCATCCATGGATCACAAGCGGATCGGCGAGGGGGACGTGGGCCTGAACACCGGCGGTATGGGCACCATAGCCCCCAATCCCCATTACACCGAGGCCATGGCTCAGCGGTGTATGGAGGAGATTTTCCTGCCCACTGTGCATGCCATGGCAGCCGAAGGCTGCCCCTTTAAAGGATGCCTGTATTTTGGTCTGATGCTGACTGGCAATGGGCCAAAAGTCATTGAATACAACTGCCGCTTTGGTGATCCGGAGACCCAGGTGGTGCTTCCCCTGCTGGAAACAGATCTGCTGACCATTATGGAGGCAGTGGAAAAGGAAAAGCTGGGTGATCTGGACATCCGCTGGAAGCAGGCCGCAGCTGCTTGCGTCATTCTGGCCTCCGGTGGCTACCCGGAACACTATGAAAAAGGAAAGAAAATCACTTTTACTGCCGATCTGCCGGAAAACATCACCTGCTATCACGCCGGCACCAGGCTGGATAACGGAATACTTGTCACTTCCGGTGGCCGGGTTCTGGGCATCACCGCCACCGCCCCTACCCTGAAAGAAGCCATTGACTGCGCCTATGCAGCTGCGGACAGCGTGGAATTTGAAAACAAATATCTACGCCGGGATATCGGTCACCGGGCATTGGAAATATGCAGAGAATAACCTTCCCCTCATTTGTAATTTGCAATTCTGAATTGATAACGCTGGAGGAATAAAATGGTTCGTCGAATTTTTGTCGAAAAAAAGACAGGTCTGCGGCAGGAAGCCCAGGATCTTTTACAGGAAATCAACACCCTTTTGGGGATCTCCCAGCTGACCGGCCTGCGGCTTTTGAACCGCTACGATGCGGAGATGGAAGATGAAGCCACCTTCCGCCGTGCTGTGGCCACCGTTTTTTCTGAGCCTCAGGTAGATGATACCTATGAGCTGCTTCCCCAGGGAGACTACATCGCCCTGGCTGTGGAGTCTCTGCCCGGTCAGTTTGATCAGCGCTCCGACTCTGCCAGTTCCTGTATTCAGCTGATGACTCAGGGACAGCGACCCCTGGTTCGCTCTGCGAAAGTCTATCTGCTGGAAGGAAAACTGACGCCGGAACAGCTGGATGCCATCCGCCGCCACCTGATCAATCCTGTGGAATGCAGAGAAGCAGCCATGGAGATCCCGTCTTCCCTGCAAGCTACATACGCCGTTCCCACCGGTGTGGCCACCATTGTGGGCTTTACCGCCATGTCCTTCAGCCAGCTGGAAGACTTGCGCCAATCCATGGGACTGGCCATGGATGGTGATGATCTGGTTTTTTTGCAGACCTATTTCCGGGATGAAGAAAAGCGGGATCCCACCGTCACAGAAATTCGTGTGGTAGACACCTACTGGTCTGACCACTGCCGTCACACCACCTTCTCCACCCACATTGATG
>CAZHPO010000047.1:0-10020 GCA_964534615.1 uncultured Oscillospiraceae bacterium | reverse complement strand
AAGCCTGCTCCCGAAGGAGTGGGCTTTTGATGCTTAAATGCCGCCTTTGATTACCATTTTTCCCAAAGACATGACCGCTTTCCACATCAGCTTTGTATTGCGGTATTCATTCCGGCGATTTTTATACATCACCCGGTATTCTTCGTACTGCTCCACATCCTTGATTTGGCCATGTCCCATCCGTTTGATGGCTTTCAGGTGAGCCTTGTACATTTTCTCTGTCACCTTAAAAATCAGCTTTGTTTGCTTGTATATTTCATTGTCCATATCCCGGAAACCATGGGTAATACAAGCTACAATAGCCATCTGAAGGTGAATATCGTTGCGCGTCTGCTCATAATGGCCAATGAAATCCAGAATATCCCGGCGCAAGTAATCCCACTGACCAACATCGCATCCAAGAATGCTCTTGGATACACGGGTAAGCAATTCTGCCCTTTTCATTTCAAAGGCCGACAGACCCTCGGTAGAAATATCCACATATTCATCATGGCCGCAGCCTTTGCAATGATAGAGCATTTTTCCTCCTGCGGTTCCGGTCTGAACCATCAGGAATCCACAATTGGGACATTTTTTCTCCGCATTCATGATCTCTACCTCTTTTCTCAGTTCAGGATGCCGTAGTACACACCCTTGTTTTCACCGGTTGCAACAATATCATCTACCGATCTGTTGGTACACCAGGCCACGTCCTCGGTCACTACATAACCGCCGCCGCTACCCAGAATACCACCGACACAGTCTTCACCGGAGATGGTAGAGGCATTTGTACAATCTACAATGCTCAGTGTTGCGATTTTCCATTCACCTTTATAACAATCTGCCCCCAAGCCGAAGCTTGGGGGCAGAATCTTCTGTTGGCGCTGTCCGGGAGGGTTGCCCTTTCCTTTATAATTCGTAATTTATCATTAAAATTGCTTGCTATTTGCCCTTTTTATGGATATAATACAAACTAGAGAGATTATGGGGAGGTATACCCGTGAATAATAAGAAAAACATTTTACTTTTGACCACCGGCGGTACCATCGCTTCCATGCCCGGCGGTGAAGGTCTGGAACCTCACTCCTCCGGCGTTTTTGAACGGGAAATGGAGCAGCTTCGTACATACTACGATATCACCGTCAAGGATCTGATCTGCCTGGACTCCTCCAATATCCGTCCCACAGAATGGCAGGTCATTGCCCAGGGTATTTTTGATAACCGGGCAGGTTTTGATGGCATCGTTGTATCCCACGGCACAGATACCATGGCCTATACTGCCTCCGCAGTGACTTTTATGCTGCCCAATATTGATCTTCCGGTGGTTTTCACCGGTTCTCAGCTTCCTCTGGCAGATATGCTGTCCGACGGTCCGGATAATCTTCGCACTGCCTTTGCCATGGCCGCTGCCGGCTGCCCCGGCGTATTTCTGGCATTCGACCGAAAGGTGATGCTGGGCTGCCGTGGCGTAAAAGTCCGGGCTTCCGGTTTCTCCGCCTTTGAATCCATCAATGCCCGCTATGCTGCTCTGGTCAGCAATGCAGGTCTGGCCATTGATCGGCAGGTCCTGCCTGTTTTCACCGGCAAGCCTGCGCTGAAAACCGCCATCAGTGACGATGTGTTCCTTTTGAAATTGACCCCCGGCCTGTCCCCTCGCATTTTCGATGCACTGGCAGACATGGGCTACAAGGGCATCGTGCTGGAAGCCTTTGGTCTGGGCGGCATCAATGTGCTGGGCGAAAGTCTGGCTGCCATTGGCCGACTGCTGGAAAAGGGGATCAATGTGGTCGTCACCTCCCAGTGCCTGTATGACAGTTCTAATTTGGGTGTTTATCAGGTAGGCGTGAAGCTGCTGCATCTGGGTGTGATCCAGGCCAGAGATATGACTTCCGAAGCTGCCATGACCAAGCTGATGTGGGCCATCGGTCAGGGATATGACCAGCAGGGAATCGCCAAGCTTTTCGCCACCAATCTGGCCGGAGAAGTCAGCGTAGAATAATTCATAATGACAACAGACCTCCCTCTGGGGGAGTGTCTTCTACCCTACTATTTCAAGGAGGACATTTATGGACCCTATTTATGTGACCGGACATCGAAACCCCGATACCGACTCCATTGTTGCTGCCATGGCCTATGCTGCCCTGCGTAACGCTCTGGGAGATCGGGAATACGAGGCCGCCTGCTTGGGCCGTGTGTCCGACGAGACCCAAATTGTTTTAAATCGCTTTGGTTTCCAGCCTCCAAAGCAGATCCACAATATGTATACCCAGGTTCGGGATCTGGATTTTGATACGCCGCCGGTTCTGGATGCCGCTGTCACCGTTGGCCGTGCCTGGAAAGAGCTACAGCAGCAGAAAAATATTTCCGCACTGCCGGTAGCCAATGAAGATGGCACACTTTTTGGTATGCTTTCCAGAGAAAACGTTGCAAGTTACAACATGGATCTTGTTTCCTCCGGCTATTTGGAAGAAGTTCCTCTTTTCAACGTGCTGTCTGTGCTGGAAGGCGAAGTTCTCAATGCCGCCGGCGAATGTACAGATGCCATCTCCGGCGAGATCACCATTGCCCTGCCCACGGATCGGGAAAATCTGCTGTTTGACCGGGAGGACAGTGTGGTTCTGTGCGGCCATCAGCCGGAAATGATCCGCCGTGCCCTGGAAATGAACGTCCGGTGCCTGATCCTGTGTCAGACGGAGCTTTCCCCGGAAATGCGTCTTCTTCCCACAAAAACCTGCATTATCTTCACCCCCTTTGATGCCTACCGTGCAGCCAGACTGATCTTCCAGTCTGCGCCCATTGGCCGGATCTGCCGCACCAGCGACCTGGTCTGCTTCCATCTGGATGACCGGGTGGATGAGGTAAAAGAGCAGGTACTGAAACATCGTGATCCCTGCTACCCCATTCTGGATGAAAACGACAAAGTGGCCGGCGTGCTGACCCGGTATCACCTGCTGCGTCCCCGGCGCAAGAGAGTGGTTCTGGTGGATCACAATGAAGCTGCCCAGTCCGTTCCCGGTCTGGAGGAAGCGGAGATTTTGGCCATCATTGACCATCACCGTCTGGCTGACGTACAGACCAATCACCCGGTCTATTTCCGGAACGAACCGGTGGGCTCCACCAATACCATCATCGCCTCCATGTTCCAGGAACGTGGCCTGCTGCCCAGCGCAAAAATGGCCGGAATGATGGCAGCGGCCATTCTGTCGGATACCGTTATGTTCAAATCTCCCACCTGCACTGACCGGGATGTGTGGACAGCAGAACGAATGGCACGGCTGGCCAAGGTTTCTCTGGAGGAGCTGGGCAAGGAGATTTTCTCCGCCTCCACCGACAATAAAACCATTGAAGAAATGCTCTTTGGCGACTATAAGGAATTCCACATTGCCGGCCATTCACTGGCCGTGTCTCAGATCACCTGCGTGGACAGCAGCCATCTGCTGGAACGTAAGCCAGAATTTTTGGAAGCCATGGAAAAGACTGCTCACAAGCAAGGATTTGATCTGATGATCCTGATGCTGACCGATGTGCTGATGGAAGGTACCCAGATCATCTATCTGGGTGATGATGAGACCATCCAGCAGGCTTTCCACGTCAGTCCGAAAGAAAACACCGCTTTCCTTGCCAAGGTGATGAGCCGTAAAAAGCAGGTCATTCCCATGCTGTCGGCTCTGTGGGGCTAAAAAACACGATTATCAATTGCACACAACCGGAGGTCACCATGTCCTTTTCTTCCCTGCTGGGCAACCAGCGAATCAAAGACAATTTAACAGCTGCACTTCGGCAGGGAAAATTGGCTCATTTTTACCTGATCTGCGGTCCGGAAGGCTCCGGCAAAAAGACACTGGCCCGGCTTTTATCCGCAGCGGCCATGTGCCGGCGTGCAGACCGCCCCTGCGGTCACTGCGAACCGTGCCGCAAAGTGTTGAATGGTGTCCATCCGGATGTGATATCGGTGGAAGAACCGGAACACAAAACTGTGCCTGTGCGTATCATTCGTCAAATGCGGGACGATGTATTCATCCGCCCCAATGAGGGAGAAAAAAAAGTCTATATTTTCTCCCAGGAAATGGGTCTGGAGGGGCAAAACGCCCTCCTGAAAATTCTGGAAGAACCACCCAAATACGGTCTGTTTATTTTATTGGCAGAAAATCCGGAAAAAATCCTGCCCACCGTTCGTTCCCGCTGCGTGGAGCTGAAAATGCAGGCACTGGAACCTGCGCTTCTGCGCCAGACACTGCAAAAAGAATTTCCACAGGCAACTGTGGAAACAGTGGAAGCAGCCATGGCACGCAGCGGCGGATTTTTGGGGCAGGCCAGGAACCTTTTATCCCAGGGACTGACCCAGGCACCGCAAACCGAGGATTTTGTGCAGGCTCTTTGTACCAAGGATGCCCTGCTTCTAACCCGTACCCTGGTTCCCATGGAAAAATGGAAACGGGATCAGCTGATCCCTCTTTTACAGCAGTGGACGGAAATTCTGGAGGGTGCGCTGGTGGTCCGCTCCGGCGGAAAAAACCTGTCACCCCTTTCCAATAAGCTATCTGCCAGCCGAAATCCGGCAGATTTGAATGAAGCCATCACTTTGCTGCAAAAATGCAGCACCTACGCCCAGGGAAATGTTTCCCCGGCTGCTATTTGCGGCTATTTGAGCTGGGCTCTGCGATAACGCAAACCGGAAGAATCTACAACAAGGAGAACCAAATGGAAGAAATCATCAACGAAACACCCCTGCCGGAGAATGTGGAAGTGGTAGACATCCAGTTCCGTCCCGGCCAGAAAATATATTTCTTTGATCCTGCCGGAAAGCAGTATCAACCGGGGGACCACGTGATCATCGATACAGCCCGTGGCCCGGAATACGGTATCTGCACAGGGAGCAATCATATAATCCCCGGTAAGGATGTGGTGGCCCCTCTGCGGGCAGTCCTCCGCCTTGCCACTGCGCAGGACGAGAAGATCGTGGAGGAAAACCGCATCAAAGAAAAGAAAGCCCACGATATCTGTTTGCAAAAAATTGCCGAACATGGTCTGGATATGCAGCTTGTGTCCGCAGAATGTGCTTTTGACGGCAGCAAGATCCTGTTCTTCTTCACCGCCGATGAGCGTGTGGACTTCCGGGAACTGGTCAAAAATCTAGCCTCCGTTTTCCATACCCGGATCGAACTGAGGCAGATCGGTGTCCGTGACAAGGCCAAGATGGTGGGCGGTCTGGGCATTTGCGGCAGACCTTTCTGCTGCGCCAGTTTTCTGGACGATTTTCAGCCCGTATCCATTAAAATGGCCAAGACCCAGTCCCTGAGTCTGAACCCCACCAAAATCTCCGGCACCTGCGGCCGCCTGATGTGCTGCCTGAAATACGAACAGGATGCCTACGAAGACCTGCTGCGCCGCACCCCCAAGGAGGAGTCCTATGTGGATACCCCCGAAGGACGGGGCGTGGTCACAGAAGTGAGCCTGCTGCGGCAAAAAGTAAAAGTCCGTCTGGACGAAAATACCGATACCATCAGTCAGTTTGCCGTGGATGAAATCGCCGTCTGGCGCAACGGCAAAGCCAAGAAAAATGACGAACCGGCACCGGCAGACTGGGCTCCCATTTCCGGCGGCGGCAAAAAGGTTCGCCGTCTGGAAAAGACAGAGGATGTGGAAAAGCTGGAGCCCATCCGCTTCCGCTATCGGCAGGAAAGTGTCGTAGACGAGCCTGCTGCCCCTGCACCTGAGGCAGAGGAGCCCAAGGAAAAGACCGGCAACCGATCCCGTCGTCATCGTGGCAATCGGAAAGCTGAGGCAAAGCCGGAAACCCCCAACGAGCAGAAGGTCGAATCTGCTAAAACCGAGCAGTCAAAACCGGAACGGCAGCCCAAGGCCAAAAAGCCCCAGCCCTCCAAGGACCATCCGCTTCAGGAAGCTGTTGCCGAAACATCCCAGCGCAAAAATCACAATCGTCGCCACAATTATTATCATAAAAGAAAGCCCAAGGCTACTACCCCTGGGGAATGATCCGAACCATATCAAAGCCTCCCTCTTTTTTGAGGGAGGCTTTTGGTCTGCTCCCTTTCTTCAAGGGAGCTTTTTCAATCGCTGATGAGAAGCTGTGCGATCTCCACAGCATTGGTAGCAGCACCTTTACGGAGCTGATCTGCGCAGCAGAAAAGGCTCAATCGACATTCATCCGTCAAATCAGGCCGCAGGCGGCCCACCATTACCATATCCTGGTCTGAAGCCAGCAGGGGCATGGGATATTCCCCGGCGGGCAAATCGTCCATCAGAATACAGCCAGGGGCTTGTGCCAGGATTTTTCTGGCATCCTCTACCTGCACCACCCGATCAAATCCCACACTCAGAGCAATGCTGTGGCTGCGCATCACCGGCACCCGGACACAGGTACAACTGACCTGAAGATCCGGGTCATGTAAGATCTTTCGCCCCTCGAACTGGAGTTTCATTTCCTCGGTGGTATAACCCAGAAACTGGTTTTGACCGATCTGAGGGATCAGATTATAGGCAATCTGATGGGGAAAGACCGTACTTTGGACAGGTTTGCCCTGGCCGAGCAGCTGAACCTGCTCCACCAGCTCACGCAGTCCCCCAGCCCCTGCACCAGACACCGCCTGATAGGTAGCTGCCCAGATACTGCGCACCGGTGCCAGATTTCGCAGGGGTGCCAACGCCGTCAGGACGATGGTGGTGGTGCAATTGGGGTTGGCAATGATACCTTTATGTTTTTTCACATCCGCAGGATTGATCTGAGGCACCACCAGCGGCACCGTGGGATCTAACCGAAATGCGGAGGAATTATCGATGAATACCGCCCCGGCTTCCACAATGGCCGTGGCCAGCGCTTTAGATACCTCATTTTCAGCTGCCCCCAGCACGATATCCACGCCGGTAAAATCCGCTTCCTGCGCATCTTTTACCGGTATGATCCTCCCACCAAAGCTCACCACCGTGCCAGCACTGCGACTGCTGGCCAGGGGGATCAATTCTCCCACGGGAAAATTCCGCTCCTGCATCACACGCAGCATTTCTCTACCCACGATCCCTGTAGCCCCCAGAACCGCTACGGTGTATTTTTTCATAACAACCCCTCCACAGTAACAAGATGGTAGATTGTATGTCCGGCCGGGGGCAGATATGATAAAACAGGCGGACCGCCCTTGTGGGATCCGCCTGTTTTCTGTATGAAAAATGGTTGTGTAAAGCCTGCCGGATTCATCCGAAAAACAGCAGGATATCCCGTCAATGAGCGGTGGTTTCTTCCTTTTCCACCTCGCTCATTTCAATGGTCATCTGGGCCTTTGGAATCAGGAAACGTCGGGTAGCGAACAATCCGGCAATGCACAGCACGCAGGCCACATTGCTCACAGGGTCGTTGTGGGAAATGATGACTTGCCGGGCAATGGCCACGATCAGCACTTCCAGGGTATTGGCCGGGGTCATATCCACCAGCATACGCACAAATTCCAGACCCACCACGATCGTCAGGATATTATGGAGAAAATGATCTACTGTGGAAAAATAATCCGCCACTGTAAACATCCGATAAACTTCCAGTCCCAGCAATCCCACCAGAACCACCAGCGTCAAAATCGCAATGACACCCTCCAGAAAATGCAGGATCTTACGGATCACGGTTTCTAACTTTTTGTGCATAGGTCTTCCCCCCGATTTTTTTATCATTATACACGATAAGCCATAAAAATGGAAGTATTTTATTGCAAAGATGGCAAACATATTTGGGAGAGATTTTCATGGGGGAAATAACGGAAAATCAGTTTACATAAATCTATAGAAATTGTGGATAACTGAACCTATGTTTTTAAAAGTTTTCCACATTCTCCACAGGTTTTTCCACAGGCCGTAAGGGTCAAAGCCCTGTTTTTTAATGGTTTTTTTGGAAATGTTGAAAAAATCTCCACAGCTTTGTGACAAACTGTGGAGATAATTTAGTTTACGGAACACTATACACAATAATGTAGATCCGCCGTAAAAATATGGGTTTTTTTGTCTTTTTCCAGGCGTTGAATGTCCATATGGAGCAGACCATCCGGGCTCAAATTCCACAAAATTTCCAGTTCGTCCGCTTCCCTGGCTTCCGATAAAAAGCACATGGTCACATCCTGCAAATCGTGGGAAGCGTGGAAAGAAGCCGGCAGCAGATCCGATGCCCATTCCAAATAACGGCAGTTGTTCATGTGGATATTGACATCCAGATCCGTATAGCACACGCGCCGCCGCACTAAAGAACCCCCCATGGCCGGCGGCAGGGAGTGGGGACTGGGCAACTCATTGCCCCGGAGGATCCCCGGCACCAGCACGCCGCTTTTTCCCGGCAGCACCATGGCACGGCTCTGCTTATCCATCAGCACCCAAAGGCTGATAGAGCGGAACAATTCCTGCCCTTTTTCATCATAGGCCACCACGCTGCGTGGATAGGCCACCCTTGTGGTGGGCATGGGCCAGGTCTCCAGGCGAATGGTCTCCCCCTTGCAGGGCAACCGACTGATCTGCACCCGATGGCGAATGATCACCCACAGCAGCCCACGATCCTCCGGTGCCGGATCCAACCCCATGGAATCTACATGGCGACCTGCCATTTCCTGCACAAAATACAAAACAGACGACGGCCTCAGCTTGCCGAAGCAATCTGACACCATGTCGTCTATCACAAATTCTCTTTGATAAATGGGTTCCATTGATTACGCCTCCTGAAAATTCTCCCCATTGCAGGGCAGAGGCAATGCCCCTGCCCACAGAAAATCACAAAAGGATGGAATGTCGCCTGCACAGGTATCCCCCACAGGACAGCTTCCTCTTTTCTTTTGCCTTCGGGATCTTACACCCCGATATCCACAGTAAAATATTGCCCTGCCCGCAGGACACCCAGCTTCAGCACATCCCCTTCCTGGGCATTGTTGACCACGCTGTATAGCTGAGAGATTTCCGACAGGCTGCTGCTGTTTACGCTGGTCAGGATATCTCCCTCCTGCAAGGGGCTTCCACTGTACGCCACGGAAGTCACCTGCAATCCGGCAGACAATTCCCAATACTGGCGGCACAGGGTATTCAGTTCCTGTACCCGGATGCCCAGCCGCAGCTCCAGCACTTCCTCCTCCGGCAGCTGATTGCCGACAGAAGCATCGCTGTGGAAGAAATTATCTTTAGCATCGTCCGCTCCGTGGGTCGATTCCACAGACAGATACAGCTCCGAATTTTCCTTCTCCATCAGCTCCTGCAACAGCCGAACGTTCATAACGCCCAGAGCGCTGGCCGTACCGCCCAGAAAAATCACCGCCATCAGCAGCACTGTAATGGCTATGCTCTGGCTGTTTCTGGGTTTGGAAGGGCCGGTCTGATAGGTGCCGGTGTCCCAGTTTTCGGATTGTTCGTTTAAAACAGATTTTTGCTCACGCATAAAAAACCTCGATAGGGAAAAATTCTAAATTGCAAATTGGATTCTGCTGACCTTCTATCAGCTCATCAGCGGCAGGGTAAAGGTAAATTCCGTAAAACCGCCCTGACTGGTTGCGGTAATATCTTCGCCATGCAGTCCCACTATGGTCTTGACAATGTAAAGACCCAGACCCCAGCCGTCCCGATTTTCTGTACGGCTCTTATCCATTTTGTGGAAACGTTCAAACAGCAGGGGCAGTTCTTCCGGCGGAATGGTCTGGCCGTCGTTGCCTACGGAAACATAGATCTTACTGTCGCTTTCCCGAATTTTCATGGACAATCTGCCTCCATCGGGGCAGAACTTTACCGCATTATCCAACAGGTTATAGATCACCTGAGAAATATAATCCTGCTGAGCCACCGTGTAAATGGGACATTCGGGCATATCCACATCCACCTGAATGTTTTTATCCATGATCTTCTTTTCAAACGTGATCAACATTTGACCGGCACATTCTTCCACGTCAAAACGGGTCAGCTGTTCCGGGGGAATGCCGCCCTCGCTTTGCAGCTGAGAAACATCCAGCATGGAACGAACCAGACGGGAAAGCCGTTTGGTTTCTGTGGAAACGATCTGCATATAATAGCGAG
>CAZHPO010000046.1:0-10222 GCA_964534615.1 uncultured Oscillospiraceae bacterium | reverse complement strand
TATTTTCGCCTAACTCACGACTAAAGTCACGAGTGTGCGGCGAATGTTCATCAACCATTGGACCTTCTACAATGTCGTAGTCATGCGGCGTTACATCACCAGCACTTCTACACATTGCAATAAAATCCAGCCATTCGTCACTCATATCCGAAAAACATTTCACTTTGAGTGTAGGGTTTTGAGTATAACGGTAGATATTCACAGTAGGGACATCTGTGCCCTTATTGTGCTTTTTTGCCCATTTTTCAGCTTCACCATACAAATTTGTGCAATAGAAACCATAGCCAAAATCTTTTGCAAAACGGCTATTTCGCAATTCAGGCTCTTTTACAACTACGCCACTGCCATGAAACAAAGAGTAATCCATAATTCTCACATCCTTTTGTGTTTATTATATCCAAAATCCCCTCAAATTGCAACGCCTTTCTCATGCCCTCTTTTCGAGAGCATAACGAATGGTGTCTTCGACACAGTAGTACAACGACATGAGCGCCCGGTACTCCTGGTGCCGCAGCTGACCGTCCTTGTACGCAGCCTCAATTTGGGTATTTAGATTTTGGAAGCAAACGAAGCCAAAACTATCTACATTGTGCATATCCGCAGCCGAAGCATACCGGTTCAGCTCAGACAGCAGCTTGGAAAACGACTTTTCGCTTGCAACTTCCTTGCAACTTTTCCCATTTCTGCAAACAAATTCCCTGTCTTTTCCAGCGTGTTCGCACTGAGCAATACAGTTTTTGCAATTATCTCTCATTATTTTCTTTTCCTTCTTTCTTATTTTCTCCATTATTTACTCTCTGTTCCCAGGCGATCCATGCAACGAAGGCATTGCGCCAACGGAAATTATAGCGGTCCTTTTCGCTTTCGTCAATATCGAAAGCTTCTGATTTTTCTTTGGAATGTTTGGTAGACGCACTCCGCTCCCCTGCCCCGTTTCCTTCGTCATGCTTTCGAAAGCATAGCAAATGCTCGGCGAGGTAGGCGTCGTAGTAGCGATACTTGTTAGCTTTTGCCGGCTCTCCCCGCTTTCTCGTCAGTAATCACCTCAGCGAGAGGCAGCGATTCGATCCACTGACAGAATGTACGCCACTCGTCCAGTTTGTGAAACTTCCGAGATTTGTACATATTCGCAAGAACCTCGTAGTTCAGCATAACAGTCCGCTTCTGGTTGTAAGAACTCGGCAGAAGTTGGATCATTTGCCACCATGCGTCCTTGCTTTTAGCTTCAAAGATACGTTTCGTGCCATCACGGTCGTAAACGACACCGCCACCGAGATAGATTTCGCGCCAATCATTAAGCTCGTTGATTGTGTCGCTGAGGATGCTCAAACTGCTGCCAAACAAATGCTCCGAGCTAAAATCATCAAGCGCAAACTCCTTGGCGTGGATCTTATGCATAGTGCTGCACGAGTTCGCCACGGTGCTGACTTTGTAAGTATCGTATTCTTTCCACCAATACAGCGGCGCAGTAATATCTGCGTACACTGCGATCATACGCAAATACTTGCGATGGTCAGTGCCAGCATTGCGCAGGCGCTTCATGAGATCGTAATCATTCGGGCCGATAGCATAACATAAGCCATGGCGTTCTTCGATGACAATATCATCAGAACGGAGCTGGTCTTCAAAATACCAACCGCTATCGCTCTTGTCCCAAGAATTCATAGGATTGCGCATACCACGGATGGCCGCTTCCCAACCCATGATTTCTTTACTCTCAATCTTGATCATTTTGTAATCCTCCATTGTTGCAAAAAAATAATAAGCTATTCACCTCAAACTCCAAAGTCGTCATGAATAACTCTCTACTTGTATTATGTTAAAAGTGTAGCTGGTACAAAGAAATGCCCGCCCCTATTTCTGGGAGCGGGCATGTGTGAATAGCTCAATTTTTAACGAAATCATACACATTCAATATGATGATGTGCAAGGATTAAGCCATCAGAAATGATTTGGTACGGTCTACTACTATCAACAAAGGACCACGGTGAGCCTTTGCGGTGCGTCAAAGAAACAAGTGCCCCAGCTGTATATGAACCATATTTCTGGAGCGTCCGATCAATTGAACACAGCTTCTCAGCGCCGTTTCGTGCGAATAAAATGCGGCTCCTTGCCGGCATTTCTTTCACATCGGTTCGCAGGTCGCAATCATACTGTTGTAACTGAGCTTCAATATATTGGTATCCGCTTTTCTTATAGGTATCGTATACGCTACTAACCACCGGTCCATGTGCAAAGGCATATATATCGTCTTTAAACAGGCGTTTATGGTATTCGCACAAGTATTCGGCATAGGCAAAATAAACCAGCTTTTCAAGGGACAGATGTGTGCATTTCACTTTTGTTAAAATGTAAGTGGCTACATCCAGTCCATTCAAAACACGGTCTTTTTGGATTTTTGCAGAAAATTCTTCTACCGTGTTTATAGGCTCGACACCCTCAAAAAATGGGTCGTATTCAGCAACAGATTGCCATGATGCTGTAGGCGTTTCGATAAAGTGTGTTGACAGAGGAACGTCTTTGCCACATACGGCCTTAATATCTTGGATCATTTGGGTGATTACTTCGCTATTGAGCAGTCGTTCCTCCGTAATATCTAGTGCAATACGAACACCATCGGTGTACGAGCTACTCATAATAATGTAATGTTTAGCCATTTGTAGTTCCTCCTTCCTTGCTTATTCTCTCCCAAGTGGTATATTCTTGCTTGTATTTTCTATGTGATGCAAAATTATTCTCTGCGTCACATTGATTCCATATTTGCAATTCCCATGGGAAGGACTGATTATTTCCTCTGAAGTACAGGTGGACAGCTTTGTAATCCAGCTTTGAAGAGTCAATACATCTGTACTTATTTTGATAGTTTTCTTTGACAAATGTGCGAATTACACCAAAATCTACCGGTGGGTCCAGAAGTATTCTAATTCCGAACAAGTCATTGACGCATTTGTTAATTGGGATTTTTCCGTATTCATGTTTGTCTGTCTTGTAGTTTTGAATTTTGTACTCGATGGAGTTATGTGCTTTTACACGAGCTGTTGCCTGTAAAGAGCATACACAGGATAACTGAAAAGTTATATCTGCGCCCTTCTCATTCAATAATTGCACATACTCCATGATGTGGTTGTAAACCTCGCCATCAACATTTACATCAGCAACCAATGATTTTTTTAGGTTAATTGTTGTAGTTGTTTGGCAAAGCCACACCATCGTAAATTCTTTGTAGACGGTATCGATATAGTCTATAAGTGTTTTGAGTTCGTCAAATACATTTTTCATATCCATCCCTCGGCATTATTATACTACCTTTTCACAAAATAGTCAACTTGTGATGCCTATCTTGGTGATGGCCAGCGAATACAATTGGCGTTGGTATTTGTGCCAATCTTCCGTTTCCAGGATCTCAGACTTCACTGTGCGCTCATAGCAGCCAACAGTTTCCGTCTCCTGTTTGCCGAAGACCATGCCTTCCAGATACGGCATCAGCCCACGAGGCTCCATCACTTCGAAATATCCACGGGCACACTCGTAGGTGTAGAAATTCTCAATGTCGGAGACGCTGTGGCCGGTGATAGTGCAGGCAGCGGCAAAAAGATAGCGACCGTCTTCATCCAGCAACGGCGCAACCAGTTCGTAGATAGTTTTGTCGTCCAATTCGACCATTGCCATCTTGCAAAGGCCAGAAATAATCGATTTGGCCCTTTCCACCAACTTTCGTTGTTCGTCCAAATCCTTCTGTAACTGCGTAATATTGCCTTCTGCATACTGCAAATTTTTAAAGCATTCGTTGTATTCCTGCTTTAGTGCTGCATTTTCCATGAGCAGCTGCTCTTTTTCGCTGTCGGGCATAGTGCTCTGGGCGGTACGCCCGTTTCTTTGCCAAAACTTCTTTAACATAATATTCCTCCGATTTTTAGTAGCCAACCCTGCATTATACAGGGTTGGCTGTCGTGTTTTGAGTTAGCCGCATAGCTGAGGGGCAGCAAAGCTTTCAGCCGGGGAAGTCAGATAATAGCCCTTGTCGGCCATGATCTCGCCGTAGACCTTTTCACCGGATCCGGCATCACCGTTTCCGTGGAAGCTATCTACCACTGCCTTTTCTTCTTCTGTCATGTTCTGATACTTGGCCTTGCCGTATGTCGGCGGCAGCCAGCCCTTTCTCTGACTTGCAAAGATGTTGAAGCGATCCAGCAACGGCTGCGCTTCGTCATAGAACTTGATGTGCATGGTGCCCTTCTTGTAGAAGGTGACTGCGAAGTATTTGCAGGAAATATCTTTGTTCTGATGTGTTTGGGCAGCTATTTGGAGGTGGGAGGCGGTATTCCATTGCGTACCGTATCGTTCGCCTGCCAGATAATCCAGAACCTTCTCAATGTCGCTGATGGTAGAGATCATGGTATACTCGCTCATTTCGTTCTTTTGCCACGAGTAAACAGAGAAAACACCATTACAGGGGAGGATGACCTTCTGGCCGATTTTGTGGGCCTGATTGGTCTTCCAGCCGTTGAACAGATGGATATTTTTGCTAAACTCCGGGTAGTAGGAATGATCTTCCGTCATTCTTTGGAACAGAGCCATGATAGTATCTTCTACGCCCTGGCACATCTCTGCATTCATCTCAGCAAGGAGTTTACGGATGTTGAACTCGGAGAAATCATAGTTCTCCAGCCTGTCAACCATACCCCGGAATTTCTCTTGCAGATTAGAAGTCATCTGGCCGGTGATCTCGTCTTTGTGCAGGAGGTTGTACCAATACTTTCTTCGCACATAACGAACATACTGGTTTTCCAGATTCTTTCTTTTTTTGCCGACATGCAGGGTGAGCATTGCATCGTCACCGTACCAGCGTCCTTCCGGCTCTTTCACATAGGGACGGATATAGGGCTGTAATGCCTTATATTCCCGAATGAGAGCCAGACCGCTATCTATTTCCATCTGATACTGCCGAAGAGCGGCTTCCAGGTCGTTGTTGGGAGCGATGTCAGTGCATTCCTCCACTTCACTTCCTTGCACAGGATTTGCCTTTTCCATATATTCCCAAATACGGCTATTAACCGTAGGCTTGGGAATGGAAATGGAAATGAGAGCTACTTCCACATCAGTGGAACGCTCAGCATCCATAAAGGCGTTTTCGGCAAAAGTAATGGTTGCGCCATACTTATCTAACCGGTCGAGCAAAACCTTCCGACGATTACTGTACGGATTGCGGATGGTCTCTGCATTGAGAATGCAGCGGATCTCTCCGCCGTAAGGCTCCATAAGAGCCAGGGCTTTGAGCAGATGCGCATCTCCATCGGCAAAAGGCGGGTTCATAACAATCAGGTCGTACTTGGTACGCCCACCGTAGGTCAAAAAGTCGTCGTGGATCAGGTGGAGGGTAACGCCGCTTCTCTTGGTGCGTTCAATCTCCAGCTCTTTCTTTCGATGGGCATCTTCAGCGGAAAGTGGAATGTAACAGCGGTTTTCGCTGTCCCATTTCTCGCGGAGCTGTTCAATTTCGTCACGCAGTTTGTCATCGTACTGGCCGCCCCAACTATAAGTAAGAAGGGCCTGTAACGCAGGATCGATCTCGATGGCATCCACTTTGGCCCGGTATTCCTCATATCGGGTGTAGCCAATTGCCAAATACCGCTTTTCTGCAAGGGCATTGATCAGATTGCCGCTGCCAGCAGAAGGTTCCAGAATGGACTGGATCTTGGAAAAGTCAAGTCCTTCCAGCAGCTTTTCTGCCAAGTCAGGCGGGGTGGGATAGAAACCTTGCTTTGCCTCTTCAGTAGTGACGATCTGTGCTGCATTTAGCATACGACCGCCTCCTTCCACTGTGCCAAAGCACCGGCAAGGACGGAATCATCGAAATACACCAGCTCATCGAAGTCCAGAACTTCACACTGGGTAATGACATCTTCGAATGTCTTGAAGCAGATCACTTCAATCGCAGTGTCATAGCCGGCATAGCTTTCCAGACGACGGTTCACCAGGTCGATGAACACTTCGATAGGCAATTCTGCATCGGTCAGGGTCGTGTATGCCAGCGGCACATGAGCAAGATTTTTGAAATCTTCCTCTTTGCAATCATCATATTCTCTGACCCAAAAGGCTCGGATCAGCTCTTTGGCTTTCTCTATATATTCTTGATAATTCATATTAATTTCTCCATTTCTGTTATTTTGTTGTAAGAGGAGCGGCAATCTTTCGTGATACCGCTCCTCTGTCCTCAGTATTTTCCGGAATACTCGTAGGGAACAACTTTTTCCCCATTGGTATTACGATTTAGAATTTCCAGCAGTTTTTCTTCAATCTGATCAAACAGATCGGCGTAAGTGCTGCCGTACATTCCAGTATCGTTATCGGTATCTCGCTCGTCATCTTCCGGGCTTGGTACACAAATGCCATATTTTTCCAATATGCTTTCGAACATATCCATGATCCGCCCCGCTTCGTCATGCGTATAGATGCATTCGGGCTTGGTGCCAAATGGCAATACGGAAGTAATGCCGGCAACAATCGTCTCATGCGGACGACTCAGATCAAAGCCCGGATTTCTGCCTTCACGAATTTCGTTTTCGCAAATCTCCGTAGCTTCTTCTGGAGAAGTTGCCCGGACTTGGAAATGACACTTCGTATGTTCCTCATATACGACATCGTACATTGTTTCAGTTTTTTCGTTATTGTTTTTCATAATATTTTCTCCTTTTGCGCTGATTTAGAGTTCACTAGCAATACGATTCAGCTGATCAACCATCTGATTGACATTGCAGCCGGTAAGATTGCCCAGCGTATACACCAGGTTGATGAGCTTGTCATAGGCTTTGCTTCCTTCGTCAGTCAGCGTCATAGGGGCGCGTTCACATTCGTCATAATAAGGGCCATCGAGGAATGGTTACTCGCAATTGAACTGCTGCCGCAACACTGCTTCGAGTGTCGGCATGACCGCTTCATCTTTCTGGTTCTCGTTGAAGCATTGCCGAACGTATTCGGGATCCTCAGTGCAGTCGATCTCCCAACTGTCTTCGAGATAAGAGCCATCACGAGGGAGCGGAATATTGCCTTCCTTATCCCGGGCGATAGCAATAGCCTCACGCAGCGTAGGTGCGGTCACAGAAACAAATCCTTTCATGCCCCAAATAACGGGAATTTTCCATGTTTTCATAATAATTTCTCCAATCATAAAAATAAGCTATTCACTTCGAACTCCAAGTCGTCTGTAAATAACTTCTACTTATATTATGTCAAAAGCGTAGCATCCATAAAAAACGACCCCACCGCAATGAACGGTGGGGCCAGATGAATAGCTTTTTTTAGTTCGCTTTGAGCAGGTCGCCACAAACCCAAACTTCCATGTTTGGAACGTAGTGCCGTCCAACAATCTGCTGCGCAAGCACAGCAGGCATTTCGATAATAATGTAACTACCAAGCTGCCGCAGCGCAACAGGCGGCGAGAACGCGCTCAGGTCCTCGCAGAGCATATCGAATGCTTTCGCAGGCATCTCGCCGTCCCACTCAATAACCAGCACTTCTTTGTCGCCATAATGCTGCCGGATATACGCAGCAAGCAGTTCTTCCTTTGTTATGCTTTCGATTCTCATGCAAAATCCTCCAAAATATCGAGGTCGGCGGATTCGAGCGTTTCAATCACGATGCCTTCCAGCTCACAGATTGCGTACCGGGCACAAGCCCAGTCCGATTGCATCGGCATACATGCGACATCCTCCGCATCTACGACGCCGCCATTACTCAGTTGTTTTGAGCCGGCATCGTACAGAGAGTAGTCGTATGCGCCATCAGAAGAAATCTGGATGTGCATATAGGTTGTACCATTTAGCAGATACAATACTTCGTCCTGAGCCTCATCTAGCCCGAACTCTTCACGCAGCTCCATGCATTGAGAACTGCGGCATACCGCATCACAACCCCATACAGGGCATTTTTTGCAAGTGTCGTTACTGCCGGAGTGAATACGATTTTGTACAGCCATATTTACGCCTCACTTGCCAATCTCGTCCAATGCAACCTGAATAGCAGCATAGATATCATCTTTCGTGGGATTGAAGAATAAATCCCGCGCGTAGCCATGGTAGTCATCCAAAGCGATCTCCAAAATACGAATTGCCATTTCTTTAGTCATAACCATAATAATTACCCCTCAAAAAAATTAGCTATTTACATCGGCTCCAAACCGTCTGTAAATAACTTCTACTTATATTATGTCAAAAGCGTAGCATCCATAAAAAACGACCCCACCGCAATGAACGGTGGGGCCAAATGAACAGCTATATTATCTCCAAAAATATGTACATCGCTTGTAGTAACCATCTTTCATAGGGTGGGGTAGTTTTGACGCCTCCTTAGACGTGGTACTCGACTTTCACGAGCCATCTTACCTTAGCCTGTTTCTGGCACTTCTCCTGATGTTTCTTCTCCTCGGCTTTCAGGGCTGCAAGGGCTTTCTCGTGGGAGGCTTTCGCTGATGCAATGGACTTCAGCGTACTGTCAGGTCGCATATCTGCTCTGCATACGGGGCATTGGTTCCCGTTCAGATGTTTGCGAGAGATTTTAGAACCGCAACCCTTGCAAGTAACGAACGCCGCCTGAACATCTGCGAAGTGGAATTTGTTAGCCTTCTGCCGATAGGCTGTATAGAGCGTTGTGGCTCTCTCCCGAAGTTCTGTCATCTTCTTACTCGGCTGAATATCACGATAGTCAAGATACTTAACCGCCAACTGGTCGTACCAGCCTTTGTCCTGCTTTCGAATGTACTCCTCAGCTTCCTCGTAGGAACCGCAGACCTTATCAAGCCAGCGAATAGGGCTACCGAGACCACTTGCTCCTTCCTGCCAGCAGATATGTCGTACTGTGTCGTCCCACTCTGCCTGAACTTTTTTCTTGTCCACATTCTCTGGATAAGTTTCGTGTCTGATTTCGTGTCCCATAGGTGAACCTCCTCTGTTTTCTTATAACAAATGTATTGCGTGCATCGGAAATCAGTTGTTGTACGCGGGATCCAGTCCGATGCTGATTGACAGCGCTCTATTCACGCGTTCCATGAAGCGCTCGCTTACGCGACCCGTGCGCTCTACAACACAACGCTTGTCCACCGTTCGGATCTGTTCCAGCATAAGCATTGACTTTTTCCGAAGCCCCTTATTGTATTCGACGACCAAATGTGTCGGCATCTGGCTCTTTTTCAACTTCGAGCTAATGGTGGCGACAATAACCGTTTGGCTGTGGGTATTGCCAATATCGTTAGAAATGACCAGCGCCGGCCTGTAGCCATTTGTGACGCAGCCAGAGGCCGCATCAAAATTCACATACACGATGTCGCCGCGCTGGATATCGAGTTTTTCAGTTTCCATTCCAATTTTCTCCTTTCTTATTGAGAGTAGTATGAGTTGAGTAGCACCCGTGCCCCTCGCTCATCTTATTTTTCCATTGTTTTTCGTTTCCTTTTTCACTCTCTCAGTACCATACCGCATTTTTCGCATTTGGCAAACAAATGTTGGTTCACCGGCGATACCGACAGTTTCACAACACCACAGCAAAGCGGACATTCGCATTCTGCACGACCAGCTTCTTGGGCTTCTGTGATGGCTTCGATGAAATCTAAAATATCTGCAAAGTTGTTATCCATGTCATCTCTCGCTTTCTCAATTATGATCAGTACACTCGCACAAGATCTCCGCCACATTTGGCACAGCGATAGCGCTCCGGGTATTGCACAGCCTTAGACATTCGCTCCCGAATAATTCGGCTGCCACATTTTGTGCATTGGATGCAATACTCGCAGGACGAGCCATTGCGGCGCACTACTGTCGCGGGGGCGATTCCCTTTTCCTCGGCACTTGTACACCGCTTCACGGTGTAGTTCGGAAACCGGTGGTTGACCGCCTCTGCAATCTGCTTCCACTTCCCTGTATGGGACAAACAGCCTTCAACGGCGTGGATCAACTCGTGCATAATGGTATTTTTGGTTGCTTGGTCGGAAACGTCATCCGCAAGCAAGCGTTCGGAAATCTCGATATTGTACACCCCGTTTGCGACGACTCTGCAACATCCCCAGCGTTTCTTGGCACGGGTATTAATGGAAAATCGATATTTTTCGGGGCGAAATCCGACTTGGGCCAGGTCCGCTTCGCATTCGGCAAAAAGTTTGGCAAGGTCTTTCATAATAATTTCTCCTATCACAAAAAAAATAAGCTATTCACTTCAAACTCCAAAGTCGTCA
>CAZHPO010000045.1:0-10375 GCA_964534615.1 uncultured Oscillospiraceae bacterium | reverse complement strand
ACGCACAGGATCTGATGATGGACGCTCCCACCACTGTTTCCCAGAAGCAGCTGGATGATGTGCATATCCTCATCAACGAAAGCCACCTGTAATAAAAAGCAATGCCGCAGATGCAAAACGCATCTGCGGCTCATTTTTACTTTATCTTTTCCAAAATCGTTTCATATAATGTCTGGGTTTCTTCGGCGGTTTCGCAATTCAGCACCAGAATGTTTTCTCCGGAGCGAATGACTACCGCACTGGGGCAGCTCCCATAGGCATAGAGCGTATAACTGCCAAATTCATCATTTGTGAATGTACCCATAGCCAGCCGTGCAGAGCCAAATCCATTGCTGCGCAGGCCATAATCAAAGTCCTGCCGCAGTTCCACAGCATCGATTGTCTCATAGGAAAGCACCAAATCGCCATAATGGGTAGCTTCCACTTTCAGCGCCTTGTCACCGTACTGATAGGCAATATCGCCTGTAAACATCAGCACTCCTGTTCCAATCAGAATGACCGCCACCACAGCCAGTGATACCCACATGATCACTTTTTCCCCTTTGGTCTTGGGCTTCACAGCGTAATCGAGTTCCTGCTGCTTATGCCGCTTATAAATGCGGTAAGAATAAGCAAGGGGCAAAATGACGATCACCAAAATGTCCAGCAGCATCACGCCAATCATCCACTTGGTCGGCAGCAGCATGGCAATCAGCATCACAATGCCGCTAATCACCCAAACCTTGCCTGTAAAGCGGTGGGTCAGGTTCCAGTTTTCTTCATTGCAAAGTGTCCACTTGATTTTCAGACCCAGGGTGGAGTTTTGCTTGACTTTCGGCAGGTAGTTACCGCAAATCAGGAACATCAGCGCCAGCAGTGCAGGCGTCAGCAGTTCTACGCCCACGGTCTTGCCCAGCGCCAGACTGTACATCATGCCGCAGCACATGATACTGACGATGGGCATGAGCCAGAAAACCATTCCCAATGCCTTTTGGCTTTGATCTTTCTGTCGGGGATCTGCAACGGTGGCGATGATACTGATACCGTTGATCGCAGCGATGATGGCAGGCAACCCGAAGACTGCAAACGCTTTGGAACTGGTGCCGTCACCCGTGCCATCCAGTCCGAAATGCGTCATCATGTTGTCCGGCAATTTATCCCACAGCAGCAGTCCAATCGCCACGGGAAGCAACGATCCTAACATGGAAAACAGAATATGCCATTTGTATCTACGCAAATTATCCTTCATTTTCATCTCCTCCTTTTAACTGCACTACCCAGAGCATTACTTCCTCCAATACGGAGGCATTCAGCTCGTAATAGATAAATTTTCCCTCCCGGCTGTCGCGAATTAAGTCTGCCTCTTTCAGCACCGACAAGTGCCGGGAAATGGATGCTCCGGTCACCGGGAAATGGTCGGCGATCTCTCCTGCGGACAATCTTCCGCTTTTCAACAGATTCAAAATCTCCCGGCGAATGGGATCAGCCAATGCTTTGAGCGTTTGTTGCAGTCCCATATTGTCTCCTTTCGTTTAACATTTAACCTAATCGTTAAATAAACTATAGCACATGGTTTTCTCCTTGTCAAGCAGAAAAAATGTCGGAGATTGCATTTCATCTCCGACATTTTTTCTTATTTTACTTTTTTCAACAGCGTATCATAAATAGTCTGGGTATCAGTGGCATTTTCTCCATTGATTACCAGCACCTTTTCCCCGGAATGGATCAGCACCACGCTATCGCAGGATTTGTAGGCATAAAGCGTATATGCTTCGAACTCGTCATTCTGGTAAACGCCCATTGCAAGTCGAGTTGATCCGAAGCCATAGCCCCGGACACCAAAATCGAAATTCTGACGCAATTCCACGGAGTCCATATCCTCATAGGCCAATTCCACGCCGCTGATATAGCTGTTGGTCACTTGCAACGAACTGTCCGTATAAGTATATGTAATGTCCCCTGTAAACGCATATGCCACCACCACGATGGCAACCAATGCCACAGCAACAGCTGCCAGCACCAGCATCAATTTTTTCTGTTTGGGCTCCAGTTTTTTCTTAACGATCTTCATTTCTTTGTCCTCCGTGGATGGTTTCTTCTAAAATAACAGACCCGATGCAAAATGTCAATACTGAACCACAGAAAGCTTTACACCTTTCCGGTTTGGGCATCATAATATAGGCCGGTAGACAGATACCGGCTGCCGGAATCCGGCAAGATCGCCACCACATTCTGATTCGGGTAGGCTTTTGCGGCTATTTGCGCCCCATGGTAAGCTGCGCCGGAAGATATTCCTGCCAGAATTCCCCGTTTTGCCAGGGTTCTGGCTCCGGCAAAAGCTTCCTCATCTGTGACCGAGATGATCTCATCCAATAAACTTCTATCCAGCACTTCGGGGATAAAATTAGCACCAATCCCCTGGATCCCGTGGCTCCCCCAACGTCCGCTCTTTAACAGCGGGCTTCCAGCCGGTTCCACGGCCGCAACACGCACCATGGGATTTTTTTCTTTTAAAAATCTTCCCGTACCAGTGATGGTTCCGCCGGTGCCAACACCGGCCACCAGAATATCTATCTTCCCTTCCGTTTGATTCCATATTTCCGGGCCAGTGGTGCGGTAATGCGCCTGGGCATTGGCCGGATTTGCAAATTGATCCGGTATCCAGCAATGATGCTGTTGTTGCGCCATTTCTTTCGCCTTCTGCACTGCACCTGCCATCCCCAACCCACCAGGTGTCAGCAGGATATTCGCACCATAAGCGGCCATCATTTGCCGCCGCTCCGGGCTCATGGTATCCGGCATAACAATGATGCAATCATAGCCCCGCTGGGCTGCGATGGCCGCCAAAGAAATGCCTGTATTGCCGGAAGTTGGCTCGATAATGGTACTACCGGGTTTCAAATATCCACGTTTTTCTCCATCCAGGATCATCTCCAAAGCCGCTCTATCCTTGACAGAGCCGGTCAAGTTGGTGTATTCTAGTTTCAAAAACAGGTTCTTCTCCCAAGGATACAAAGGGGTTGAACCGATCAAATCTTCAAATTTCATGGGCTTACCTCCATCGAAAAGGAAATGAGGAATGTCAGATGTCTGAATTAAACCAAATCACACAAATGCTTTTGCAGGACTATTGCCAGGGGCGTACCATTGATGCCACTGTCCCTGTAGGACGTCCCACCATGGTCGCTTCGGAGGAATTGATGGAGAAACTGCGGATTCTGCTATTCCCCGGTTTCTTCCGTGGCGAAGACTATGGCAGTTTGGAAAGCTATGTATCCATGCTGGTCGCAGAGATACAATTCCGTCTGGAAGCCATCTTGCTGCCCCTGCTGGGGGGCAATAAAGAGAGATGCCGGCAGATCTGCCTGGGACTTTTGCAGGATATCCCCCACATCCGGGCACTTTTACAGCAGGATCTACAGGCTTTTTTATCCGGTGATCCGGCCGCTACCAATGAAGCTGAGATCATCGCCGCCTATCCTGGTTTTCATGCAATCACTGTTCATCGGTTGGCCAATTCACTGCACCGTTTGGGTACGCCGGTTCTGCCTCGGCTGTTGTCTGAGATCGCACACAGCCGCACCGGAATCGACATCCATCCCGGTGCCACCATCGGCCCTGCCTTTTTCATTGACCATGGCACCGGTGTGGTCATCGGTGAAACCACCGTCATTGGCACTGGTGTAAAAATCTATCAGGGCGTTACTTTGGGCGCACTCTCCACCAGAGGCGGCCAGTGCCTACGGGGTAAAAAACGTCACCCCACCATTGAAGACGAGGTGACGATTTACGCAAACGCATCTATTTTGGGAGGTGACACGGTCATCGGTGCCGGAGCTACCATTGGTGGCAGCGCTTTCGTCACCCGATCTGTTCCGGCCGGCACCACCGTTATCGGTAATGCGCCAAGTCTTTGATTACTTCACCGGCCAGCAGCAATCCGGCAATACCGGGAATAAACGAAGTGCTGCCAGGAATCTGGCGCTTACCAAGCGCAGCCGCTTCCTCCTCCGCACCCACAGGGGTCAATGCTTCTTCCAGGGAATAAACCACTTTCATGTGGTTTATTCCTCTTTTTTTAAGTTCTTTTCGCATGACACGAGCCAATGGACAAATGGTGGTCTTTGAAATATCGGCCACACGGAAAGCCGTACCATCCATCTTATTGCCTGCACCCATGCAACTGATTATCGGTGTCCCCACCGCAAAGGCTCGTTCCACCAAACACAGCTTTCCCGTCACCGTATCAATGGCATCCACAATATAATCATACTGTGTAAAATCAAATTGATCTGCGGTTTCAGGGGTATAGAACACCGGATAGGTATTGATCTGCAATTCAGGCGCAATGTCCAGCAGCCGTTCTCTCGCCACATCGACCTTGAGCCGTCCTACGGTGGAATGGGTAGCCAAAATCTGGCGGTTAATATTGGTCACGCTGACTGTATCGCTGTCGATCAGATCCAATGCACCGACCCCGCTGCGAGCCAGAGCTTCTGCGGTATAACCGCCCACGCCTCCAATGCCAAAGACTGCCACCTTCGCCTGTTTCAACCGCAGCATGGCTTCTTCGCCCAAAAGGATCTGGGTTCTGGAAAATTGCATATCAATCCTCAAAAGTCAGAATATCCTGATAGCGCTCCTTGAAAATGCCATAAACTGCATCCAAAATCGCCTCATTTTCCACTGCCAGATAATTCTCCGTCTCCTCGTCTACAGGTTCGATCTCCAAAATCACGATCTCAGCAGAGTTTTCGTCAGCAGGCATCAGGATCAAATATTCCTTGCTCTGGTATTCGATGACATCCAGATATTCAAATTCCGTCTCATTGCCATTTTCATCGGTCAGAGTGATGATGCTGATTTCTTCTTCCTCAGGCAAATTATTGATTTTTTCCATAATGATATACTCCTCTTAATATAATAATAAGTTAACCTTCTTCGACCACGATCTCCGCTACTTGCAGACCAGGATTGCGGCGGCAGGTAAAATCAATGGCCCAGTAGCTGCTGAACACCAGCAGATTGTTGCCGTGATAATCTTCCAGCAGTTCTGCATCAGAACCCAGGTTCAAATCCGACAAGTCGCCGGTGTAGCTCTCTATGCGGCGAATCTCCTCATAAGGCAGCATTTCCATCCGCAGATCCACGCCGTATTCGTTCTTCATGCGGTATTCGAACACGTCAAATTGCAGTGTGCCTACGACACCCACGATCACTTCTTCCATACCCGAATTGGGTACCTTAAAAATCTGGATGGCGCCTTCCTGTGCGATTTGCTCTGTGCCCTTGACGAACTGTTTGCGCTTCATGGAATCTTTGGCAGACACCCGACAGAAGTGTTCCGGTGCAAAAGTAGGAATACCGGAGTACAGGAATTTCTTACTGGGTACGGTGATGGTATCACCAATGGCAAAAATACCGGGATCAAATACACCGATCACGTCACCAGCATAAGCTTCTTCCACGATCTCCCGATCTGCCGCCATCAATTGCTGAGGCTGGGACAGGCGCATTTTCTTCTTGCCCTGCATATGATAATATTCCTCGTCCCGCTGGAACTTGCCGGAAACAATACGCATAAATGCAAGGCGGTCCCGGTGGGCTTTGTTCATATTTGCCTGGATTTTGAAGACAAATGCGGAGAAATTGGTATCAAAAGGATCAATCACGCCACAATCCGCAGTCCGGGACAGCGGAGGAGGGGTCATCCTCAGGAAATTCTCCAGGAATGGCTCCACGCCAAAATTGGTCAATGCAGAGCCAAAGAACACAGGCGACAGTTTGCCGCAGCGGACTTCTTCCAGATCCAGCTCACGACCGGCAGATAGAAGCTCCACATCGTCGATCAGCTGTCGATGCTTGCTTTCGCTATCCAGCAACTCAGCCACTCTGCTGTCGTACAGATCCACGCTTTCCTTTTCCGCACGATTTTTACCGGAAATTCCTGAGAAAAAAATCAGCTTACTTTCTTCCCGATCATATACGCCCATAAAATCCTTGCCTGAGCCAATGGGCCAGTTCATAGCATAGGTTTCAATACCCAATTCCCGCTCAACTTCGTCCAGCAGATCAAAAGGATCTTTGGTTTCCCGATCCATCTTGTTCACAAAGGTAAAAATGGGAATATGGCGCATAGCACAGACCTTGAAAAGCTTTCTGGTCTGAGGCTCAACACCCTTTGCGCCGTCAATGACCATGACCGCTGCATCCGCAGCCATCAGTGTACGATAGGTATCCTCCGAAAAATCCTGGTGACCGGGCGTATCCAGAATATTGATGCAGCAACCGCCGTATTGAAATTGCATAACAGAAGAAGTAACGGAAATACCACGTTGCTTTTCGATTTCCATCCAGTCAGAAGTCGCTGCTCTGGAATTTTTCTTACCTTTTACGACGCCGGCCTGCGCAATGGCGCCACCATAGAGCAGGAATTTTTCAGTTAATGTGGTTTTACCGGCGTCAGGATGGGAAATGATCGCAAATGTTCGACGACGGCTGATTTCTTCTTGTAAAGTTGACATAACTTTCCTCCAGTGTAGTTTTTTATATGGTTATTGGCACCGGAAGGATACTAGTGCGGAATTCGATGCAACATAGAAGCCTCCAGAGGTTCTTTTTATTCTAAATCAATTTAGTTTAGCATATTTTTTTAATTTTTACAAGTAGAAATATGTTAAATACACCATGTTTCAAAAACAATAAGGGATTTTCGCAAAAAATCCCACCACAATTCGCCCGTTATTTGCATATTACCACAAATTTTTTATTCCACCAGGCTTTTCCTTGACAAATTGGAAAATAAAATATATTCTTATAGTGAGTAATTATGGTGGTGTATCGGTCAGGAAGTAACAACCATCCCTCCCTGAACATAAACTGATCCATCATCCGAAACTTTATAAGAAGGAGATATTCTTATGCGTGAAAGTGGCATTTTGATGCACATCACCTCCCTGCCTGGCCGTTACGGTGTCGGCACTCTGGGAAAGGAAGCGCATCGCTTCGTTGACTTCCTGAAAGCCTCCGGTCAGAGATGCTGGCAGTTGCTGCCCCTGACCCCCACCGGCTATGGCGACTCCCCCTATCAGTCCTGCTCCACCTTTGCAGGAAACCACTACATGATCGATCTGGACATGCTGGTGGAAGAAGGTCTGCTGAATCAGGATGAGCTGGACAACATCCACTGGTGCAATCAGGATAATAAAGTTGATTTTGGTCTTCAATACCAAAATCGGTTAAAAGTGCTGCGTATTGCCTATAATCGGTTTACCGGCAGCGAGGCATTCGATTGTTTCTGCGCCGAAAACGCCCACTGGCTGGCTGATTTTTCCCTGTTTATGGCACTGAAGGATCGCTTCAACGGTGCCCCCTGGTTTCAGTGGGAGGACAGCCTGAAGTTCCGTAACCCTGATGCACTTTGGAACATCCGCCAGGAGCTGGAGGCTGAGATCCGCTTCTATAATTTCGTACAGTATCTGTTCGACCGTCAGTGGACTTCCCTGCGCAGCTATGCACAGGCCAATGGCATCCGCATCATCGGTGACGTTCCGATCTATGTTCCTCTGGACTCCGTGGAGGTTTGGTCCAGCCCTGAGCTGTTCCAGCTGGACGAAAACCTGAGCCCCACTGCCGTGGCAGGCTGCCCCCCCGACGCTTTCAGCGCTGATGGTCAGCTGTGGGGTAACCCCCTGTATCGTTGGGACGTGATGGGCAAAAACGGCTATGCCTGGTGGATCAACCGCCTGTCTGAGGCCGCAAAGCGGTACGATATCATCCGTTTCGACCACTTCCGTGGTTTCGAAAGCTACTGGTCCGTTCCCTATGGTGACAATACCGCTCGCAATGGTCAGTGGGTCAAAGGACCTGATATGGCCTTTATCCGTGCCATCCAGACAGCTCTGCCCCATGTGCAGCTGATTGCTGAGGATCTGGGTTTCCTGACCCAGGCCGTTCTGGATATGCTGGCTGGCAGCGGTCTGCCCGGCATGAAAGTGCTGGAGTTTGCCTTTGATTCCCGTGAGCCTTCCGAATACCTGCCCCACACCTATCCGGTCAACTCTGTCTGCTACACCGGCACCCATGACAATATGACCATGCGTCAGTGGTTTGACACCGCCTCTGCTGAAGCTGTGGCTTATGCAAAAGAGTACATGGCTCTGACCGACGAGGAAGGTCTGGTTTGGGGCACCATCCGCACCGCTATGGCTTCTGTGTCCGATCTGTGCGTGGTGCAGATGCAGGATTATCTGAATTTGGGTGGCGAAGCCCGAATGAACTTCCCCGGCACTATGACCGATTGCAACTGGACCTGGAGAGCAAACGAGGGCGTATTCACCGCCGAGCTTGCTCAGCGTATCAACCATTTGACCCAGCTGTATGGTCGCCAGGGCAAATGAGCTAAATTAGGAGAATTTTAAAATGAGCTATAATTGTCTGAACATCCTCAAATATACTGAGGCTCAGCTGAAGTACACCTATGACGTGGCTTTGAAAGAAGCCACCCCCCAGGAGCTGCACGAAGCACTGGGGCAGGCCGTGATGATGGCCATTTCCGACAACTGGAACGAGAGCAAGCGTGTTCGTATGCACCAGCGGAAAGCCTACTACATTTCTGCCGAATTCCTGATTGGCCGTCTGGTATACTCCAACCTGTACAACCTGGGTATTTTGGACGAGATGAAGCAGCTGTTTGCAGCCCAGGGCGTTGACTTGGCCTGCCTGGAAGAAATTGAAGATGCTGCGCTTGGCAACGGTGGTCTGGGTAGACTGGCCGCCTGTTTCCTGGATAGTGCCGTCAGCTGCGATATCCCCCTGTCCGGTTACGGTCTGCGTTACCGGTTTGGTCTGTTCAAGCAGTCTTTTGATGCCAATGGTTCTCAGTGTGAGGCCGCTGACGACTGGACCAAGTACGGTGATCCCTGGTCCTATCGCCGTTATAACCACACTGTAAAAGTCAAGTTCCCCGACCACACCGTTCTGGCTGTCCCCTACGACGTGCCGGTCATCGGCTATGGCACCAAGAACATCGGTACCCTGCGCCTGTGGCAGTGTGAAGCAGAGGAAGAACTGGACTTTAACGCTTTCAACGACCAGGACTATATGCGTGCCCTGGCACAGAAAAACAAGGCAGAGGACATCACCCGTGTCCTGTACCCCAACGACTCCACCTGGGAAGGCAAGCGTCTGCGTATTAAGCAGCAGTACGTGCTGTCCTCCGCTTCTTTGCAGGACGTGTTGCGTAACTATAAGAAAGTTCACGGCACTGACCTGACCCATTTCTCCGATTTCTATGCTGTGCAGCTGAACGACACACACCCTGCCATGTCGATTCCGGAACTGATCCGTCTGCTGATGGAAGAAGGTATGGACTTCGATCAGAGTTTCTCCATCGCTCAGAAGACCTTCTCCTACACCAACCACACTGTTATGAGTGAGGCTCTGGAAAAGTGGGATCTGGAACTGCTGGGCAGCGTCGTTCCTGAGATCGTGGACATCATCCGCCGTATTGATGCCAAGCTGAAGGCTGAGCATCCCGGTCTGTTCATCATCAAAGACAATGCCGCACACATGGCAAACCTGAGCATCTATGTTGGCAGTTATGTCAATGGCGTTGCTGAGATCCACAGCCAGATTTTGAAGGACGACTGCTTCAAGGATTGGTATGCTGCATTCCCCGAACGCTTCCAGAACAAAACAAACGGTGTCACCCCCCGTCGCTGGATGGGACTGTGCAACCCGGAGCTGACACAGTTGATCAAGTACCGCATCGGCGGCGACTTCCTGAAAGATCTGGATCAGCTGTCCAAGTTGAAGCCCATGATCGATAACGATTTGGTTCGTCAGTTCAATGCCGTCAAGCGGCAGAAGAAAGAGCAGCTGTGCGAAGTTATCTATCAGCACGAAGGCATCCGCCTGAACCCCGACTTCGTATTTGATGTGCAGGTCAAGCGTTTGCACGAGTACAAGCGTCAGCTGATGAACGCCCTGTCCATCGTGGATATCTACTTCCGTCTGAAGAATGGCGAGCTGCCTGACTTCCAGCCCACCGCTTTCATCTTCGGTGCAAAGTCCGCTCCCGGCTACGCCCGTGCTAAGGCCATCATCCGCTATATTAACCGCATCGCTCGCATGATCAACAATGACCCTGCCGTTGCCGATAAGATGAAGGTGGTCTTTGTCCAGAACTATAACTGTTCCTACGCTGAGCACATTATCCCCGCTGCCGATATTTCTGAGCAGATCTCCCCTGCCGGCACAGAGGCATCCGGCACTGGCAACATGAAGCTGATGCTCAATGGTGCTGTGACTCTGGGTACACTGGACGGCGCAAACGTGGAAATTGCCAAGGAAGCCGGCATCGAAAACGAATATATCTTCGGTGCAACTGTCCAGG
>CAZHPO010000044.1:0-10471 GCA_964534615.1 uncultured Oscillospiraceae bacterium | reverse complement strand
GTTCACACATATTGTTTCCTCCTAAAAATAGAAAAATCGCCCCCAGGACAAGCCAAGGACGACAAAATTGACGTGGTACCACCTTGATTTACAGGAAAGATCCTGCCTCAAAGCGCATTAACGGGCGCACCCGGCAAAGCCTGAATATCGACCTTGCAGCTCCAAGACCATGTTCGGTGCATCCTACCGTACCCATTTGCAGCAAACAGGGCTCTCTGACCGGGGAATAGACACGTACTCTTCTTTTCATCGCTTTTTTCAATATTGTTTGTATTATAGCGGAAAATATAGGGGTTTGTCAAGGATTATTCAAATAGTTGCCTGTTTTGGGGCAACTATTTTTTTGTTTTGGGGTACGGATGAAAGGGAGGGCGGCTATGGAACAAAGAGGGAAAACACTGAAAGAGCGTATTCGATCCGGACAGGTTTGCCGGGAGGATGTGGCAAGACGTTTGGCGGAGCTGGCATTTGGTAAGGCCAATGACTGTGTTCGCCTGGCACTGGAAGAAGACCCCGGATTGGAAAAACTGGATCTGGGACTGCTCAGTGAGATCAAACGCAATGAAAAAGGGACGGTGGAGATCAAACTGGTGGACAGACTGAAGGCCTTGGAACAGCTGGCTGCATTGGCACAAAGCCAGGGGACAGATCTGGAGTCCTTTTTACAGGCCCTACAGGAAAGTGGGGAGGGGACATGAGCTATCAGTCCTTTTCTGCCAAGCAGAAGACGGTGCTGACCTGGTGGACACCGGGAAATCCCAATTTTGGCAAAGAGGCATTGGTTTGCGATGGAGCAGTGCGATCGGGAAAGACTTTGGCCATGGGACTTTCTTTTTTTCTGTGGGCGATGGTCAGTTTTGACGGAAAACGGTTTGGTGTTTGCGGAAAAACCATTTCCTCTCTGCGACGCAACGTTCTTTCGGAAATATTGCCGAGACTGGGTGGCATGGGGGCGACATGGAAGGAAAAACGGTCGGAAAATCTGGTGATAGTCACCTTTCACGGTCACTGCAATCAATTTTATATTTTTGGAGGTCGGGATGAAAGCTCCGCAAGTCTGATCCAGGGCATTACTTTTGCAGGAATATTACTGGATGAAGTGGCACTGATGCCCCGTTCTTTTGTAGAGCAGGCATGCGCCAGATGTTCAGTGGACGGAAGCCGCCTTTGGTTCAACTGCAACCCGGCAGGCCCCAGCCATTGGTTCTATCGGGAGTGGATATTGGAGGGGGAAAAGCGAAACTGCCTGCGTCTGCATTTTACCATGAAGGACAACCCATCGCTGACCGCAGCCATCCGGCAGCGTTATGAACGGCTGTACAGTGGTGTGTTTTACAGACGTTTTATCAAGGGAGAATGGGCGCAGGCAGAGGGACGTGTCTATGATTTCTTTGAACCGACAATGGTGAGGCCGGTACCGACCGGAGAATTTGAGAAGTGGTATGTTTCCTGTGATTATGGAACGGTAAATCCCACATCAATGGGATTGTGGGGGCTGCACAGAGGCATTTGGTATCGAGTAAAAGAATTCTACTTCGACTCCCGTGGCCAGCAACGGCAGATGACGGATGAGGAGCATGCCGATGCGCTGGGGGGACTGGTGGGGAACAGAATGGTCACGGCAGTGATCGTTGACCCATCGGCGGCCAGCTTTATGGAGGTTCTGCGTCGGAGGGGCTGGAAGGTGCGCAAGGCGGAAAATCAGGTGTTGAGCGGTATTCGGCTGACAGCGGATCTGCTTAAGACTGGAAAAATCGTTATTTGTGAAGGATGTGAGGACCTGATCAGAGAAATGGATGAGTATGTGTGGGACTTGAGCAGTCCATCAAAAGATCGGGTAAAAAAGGAACACGATCACGCCATGGACGAAATGCGATACTTTGTTTCCACGGTGATAGGCAAGCGGGAGGATGGATTTGTGGCCTGTGCCGTGGAACGGCGGAAATCATAAAGGGAAGGGAGCTAAAACATGAAGCGCAAACAACAAACTGCACCGGTGACAGCGACGGCCTGTCAGCTGCGCAGCGCAGTGGGACACCCGTTTGGTGCCCTGCGGGGATTTGTCCCTTTGGGGACGGGGGAGGATCAGGTGTATCGGCAGTTACGGGAGGCAATCCCGGTTTTGGATGCAGCGGTGGGCAAATTGGTGCGTCTTTCCGGAGGCTTTGAGGTGAACTGTCAAGACCGAAGGGCGCAGGAGCAATTGGAAAAGTTTCTGAAAACCATGCCTTGTGGCCGAGGGCAGGTGGGAATTGACAGCTTTTTATCCGGGTTTTTGGATAGTCTGCTGGTATATGGCCGCAGCGTGGGAGAGCTGGTGGTGGATCGGGGACATTTAAGAGCGGTTTGCTGGGGGGATGTGACACAACTACAGGTAATGGAGGGCGAAAATCCGCTGGAGATGGAGCTGTGGGGTCCGGATGCCAAGGGGTGTCTGGCACCACTGCCATATCAGCACCTTTTGCTGTTTTCTACCTTAAATCCGGAGGCTGCACATCCTTATGGAGTCAGTCTTTTCAGGGGGATGCCCTTCCTGGCAGATATTCTGATGAAGATTTACACCACCGTTGGGGTCAATTGGGAGAGAGCCGGAAATATCCGATATAGCGTTATTTGTAAGGATAATGAAAATATGGATGGGGCGGCAGCGCAGGAACGAGGGCGCCAAGTGGCACAGGAGTGGAGCCGAGCCATGGAGGATGCCAGAAATGGTACAGTACGAGATTTTGTGGCGGTGGGGGATGTGCAGATCAAGGTTATTGGCGGTGAAGCGCCGATTTTGGACTCTCAGATCCCGGTGCGACAGATTCTGGAACAACTGGTGGCCAAAACCGGATTGCCTCCGTTCCTGTTGGGCCTCAACTGGAGTACCACGGAGCGTATGAGTACCCAGCAGGCGGATATTTTGACCAGTGAATTATGGGCGCTGCGGCGAACGGTGGAGCCGATTTTGCAGAAGATCTGCAAAACATACCTTGCCCTGGAAGGAATGGACAATCGGGTGGAGATCGTTTGGAAGGATGTAAACTTGCAGGATACCACCGAGGAGGCAAAGGCGAATTATTACATGGCACAGGCAGAAAAGTACAGAGCGCAGGCTCAAAGTTGAAGGAGGAAAACAATGAATATTCGCAAAGGAACGCAGGTGGCCAGTTCCGGGTTGGCAACAGAAGCCCAGATGGAGGCCATCAATGCACAGGCAAAGGCGAAACTGACGGCGGAACAGGTATATGTTTTTTCCCTGCGGTTATGTGATGATCAGGTAGATCGGGATATGGAACGGTTTGATACTGCGGCATTACCGATTCTGGCCAGACTTTTTATCGGAAAAACCGGCGTGGTGGATCACCATTGGAGCGCAGATGCCCAGGTGGCTCGAATTTTTGAAACCCAGGTGGTGCAGGACAATGGTGTGGGATACATCAAGGCCTGGGCATATATTCGCCGGGGCGGTCAGGCGGAGGAAGTGATCGCAGATATTGAGGCAGGCATCAAAAAGGAGGTATCGGTTGGATGCGCCATGGGAAGATCGGTCTGCTCTGTCTGTGGCAGCGAGTATGGTAGTTGCGGACATGAGAAAGGCCACTATTACGATGGGCAGGAATGTTATGTGATCTTACAGGAACCGCTGGATGCTTATGAATTTTCTTTCGTGGCGGTGCCGGCTCAGCGTGGAGCCGGGGTCATCAAGGCGGCAAGCGGTGGCAATCGGACATTGAAGGAATTGGCCGATCAGTTCGGCGCTCAGGCGGAGTTTCGGCATCTGTATGTGCAGGCACAGCTGGGACGGGCGTATGAAAAGCAACTGCAAAATGATGTGGTTCGCCTGATGCTGAGCCTGGATCTGGGGGTGGAGGAGCCCATGCTGCGCTCCATTGCCGGAAAGGTCAGTGCAGAGGAATTGCAAAAGCTGAAAGCTGCCCTGGAAAACAGGGTTGCGCAGCTGTATCCGATACAAACACAGCTGCATCGAGTCAAAGGAGAGGAAAACCTGGAAAGTGGGTTTTTAATTTAGGTTTTGCCGAAAAATCGGTGGCCATATACAATTTTTAGGAGGAAAAATAATGGGTTATGACAATTTGAAACTGGAAAAGGGTATGTATCGTCAGGAGGGTATGAATTTTACCCAGGTGCTGGAATCTCTGGATCCCAGTGAGAACTATCGTGGCACGGCACTGGAAGGAACAGATGCGTTCCAGCGACAGCTCAAGCGTTTCGGTATCCGTGCAAAGGGGGCAGGATCTTCTCCTGTGGAAAAATTCTTCCGTACCATGGATTCGGCAGTGCTGTTCCCGGAATACATTGCTCGAACCGTTCGCCAGGGCATGGAAGAAAATGATATCCTGCCTGCCATTACAGCGACCACTACTGGGATCGACGCAATGGACTACCGCTCTATCTACTCCACCGCTTCCGATGATGACAAAGCACTGAAAGATGTAGCGGAGGGGGCAACCATTCCTGAAACGGAAGTCAAGAGTAAGGAACACCAGATCCGGCTGAAAAAGCGAGGCAGAATGCTGGTGGCATCCTACGAAGCACTGCGCTTTCAGAAGCTGGATCTGTTTGGGGTTATGTTGCGCCAGATCGGTGCCCACATCCAGAAACAGCAGCTTTCTGATGCGGTAAATGTGCTGCTCGACGGTGACGGTAACGACAATGCAGCAGTAAAATACACCGTAGGGACAACACCTATCTCCGGCAATCGAGGCAGTCTGGGGTATGATCAGCTGGTGGAATTCTGGGGACAGTTTGATCCTTATACCATGAATACCATCCTTTGCTCCACAGCAACCATGACCAAAATGCTGAAGATCCCTGAACTGCAGAACCCTCAGACCGGCCTGAATTTCCAGGCCACCGGCAAGCTGACGACCCCTCTAGGCGCACAGCTGCATCGCACCGGTGCGGTGGAGGATGATATGATCATTGGTTTGGATAACCGCTTCGCCTTGGAGCGTGTTTGCGCCGGTGATGTGCTGGTTGAATATGACAAGCTGATCGACCGCCAGTTGGAACGTGCAGCCATCACCTCCATCGCAGGTTTCGGAAAGATTTGTACCGATGCAGCTGCTGCATTGTGCGTATGATGTTGGTGGAACAGGTATATGCCCAGGCGGTCATGCTGTCTGGGACGGTGGAAGCCGATCGGGAAAGCCTGCTTCGGGTTTTCTGTCAAAGTGCTGTGGCAGGAATGATGCAGCGTCTGCGAGAAGGGTTGACGCCGGAGGATTGTAAGGCGGATTTTGTGGCTGCCGGGGCATTGTATGCCCTGGCAGCCCTGTCAGAGACAGACCCAGGGGCCAATATGGGACGGGTACAATTTGGGGATGTGACACTGGTTCCTGGGGGTACCAGCGCTGCTTCCAGATGCCTGCGCCGACAGGCGGATCTGATCATCAGCCCATATTGCAGAGATACGTTTGTATTTCGGGGGGTATGAGATGCAACGGCTGATGGATCGTGTTTTTGCCCGTTATGGGGCTTCAGCGCAGGTGGATACGGCCACAGGTAAACAAAACGTGAAAGTGTTTTTTCGTAGCGTGAAAAGCGAAGCGTGGCAGAATGCGGAGCGCATGTTTGCTTCAATCGGAGAAATTCCCAGAGGCCGATATGTGTGTATTTTGCCGGCAGGAATGAAGCTAGCACCAGAGGCAACATTGACGGTGCATGGCCAGCAGTATTTGCTGCGGCGAATAGAGCAGGTGGCGGTGTTTGAAGATGTGGTGTGCCAGTGGTGCCTGTGTGTAGAAAAGGGAGGCGCGGTCAATGGAACTTAATTGGATAGAAAAGATCATTGAAGCTTTGGAAAGTGTGAATATCCCGGCGCAGCGTGGTTATCCTTCGGGTTTGATGCCGAGTTTGACGGAGCCGGTGGCCACCGTTTCAATACAGAAAGCGGAGTCCAATGAGATGACAGCGGTGGTTCAAATCTATTCTCAGGTATCCCAGGGGGGGACAACCTGTGAAGATCTGGCACTGAAAGCGGCGAAAGCATTGCGGGCGCTGGGAGCCCAATGCAAAGTAGGAGGTTGCAGTTTCAGTGGAAAGGGCGGCCTGTTCAGTTTGCCGTTGCAGGTGACTTTCTGCAAAGAGGAAGTTCCGGTGGCTTCTTCTGTTACGCAGCCAAAAGTGACTATTGATGGAATTGTGGTATCCGGTGTGGCAGATGTAGCCACGGTTTTTACAAGTACCCCGGTCAAAAGCAAGGATACGACAACAGGTGCAATTGGTATGGTGGCCGGCGAAAAACGTTGGACAGTGACGGTGGAAGATCTGGTGGCACCCAGTCAGTCTCCTCAGGAGGAGGTGACGGATGGATTTACAGTGACCATCACCCGTTCTGGAGAAAAAGAAACTTACAGTGGATGCTGCTGGGACAAAATCACCACCGAAGTTACGGAGAAAGGCACCCGACGGATCCGGGTGGCCATTACCTGTAATGAACCGGTGGTGGCAAAGGTAAGTTGAGGTAGAAAGGTGCGCTGCGTTGTGCAGCGCACCTTTTTGCATATTTCCCATTTCTTGACAAGGTTTTGGGACTGTGGTATGATAAAAATCAGGAATCAAGCAAGAAAAGGAGGTACTTTGAATGTGGGCGTATGTGCAGTACGGAGCATGGACATTGTTTTTTGGATTGGCACTGTTTGCGGTGTTTAAAATGTGCTGGAATCGCTTCGGTGGGAAAATGATCACAGTACAGGCAAAAGTGGTAGATAAAAACGTGATACAGGGTGCTTCCAAGTATCCGGGCAACGGGAAAAATCAACGTTATGTGGTTGTGTTTGAGTACAGCGGAAAGAAAAAGGACCTGTATATATCACCTCTTTCTTTTGATGGATACCATGTGGGAGAACAGGGGAAACTGACCTATCGAGGCAACCGGGTTATGAATTTTAAGTAAGGAGAAAAATATGATCGAATTTCACAAACCTCAGGAAGAAAAGTATCTGGATGAAATGACCAGAGAGGAACTGGAAGCATATTTGGCACAGCTGGAGCAGCGGGTAGCAGCGCTGGACAACAGGGAGCCTAAAAATATGAATAGTGAAGCCTATGAAGCCTGGGCAGATGAACATGAGATGCTGGAAGATGCCATCGACGAAGTTCGGGAGTTCCTGGACGAAATTTGAGGTTTGGTATGGAAAATTTTGAACTGGTACCGGCGGTCTGGGAAGAACTGAACGACTATATGGAGATTTTGAATCAAGGGCGGCAGTTTCAACGTTGGCAGGGGTTTGTGCAATGGCCGGATGGGTATCCGGATAGAGCAACGGTGGAAACCGACCTCTCCTCCGGAAAGGGATATGCCTTCCGGGTGGCGGGGCGGTTGGCTGGCTATCTGTACATCGGTTTTGACGGGGATCCGGCCTATTCTCAGATTCTGGGCAACTGGCATGGGGAAGGCCCCTATGCCGTAATCCATCGCATTGCCATTGCTCCTGATTTTCGGGGGAGAGGACTGGCAGATGCGGCGTTTCGGCGGGTGGAGACATTCGTAAAGCAAAAGGGTGTGAATCATCTGCGTATCGATACAGATGTACAGAATGTCAGAATGCGCCATGTACTGGAAAAGAATGGTTTTTCCTATTGCGGAACGGTGATCCAGGGTGGAGGAGAACGACTGGCCTTTGATAAAGAGTTAAAATGATAAAATCGCTGCCTTCGGGCAGCGATTTTGCTTTCCATAAATTTGTTGTTGCAAAACGAATGTTCGTATTATATAATGGTAAAAAAGGAGGTGGTGGAGTGGAACGTTTTTATTTGTGTGTGGACTTAAAATCCTTTTATGCATCGGTGGAGTGTATACAGCGAAAGCTGGATCCTTTAACGACGTTGCTGGTGGTGGCCGACGAGAGCAGAACCGAGAAAACCATTTGTCTGGCAGTGTCTCCGGCATTGAAAGCCTATGGGGTATCCGGCCGGGCCAGATTGTTTGAGACCAACGAGCAGGTGCGCAAGGCGAACGTCGAGCGACTGCGCAAAATTTCTGACCACCGCTTCACCGGAAAATCCAGTAACGCTGAGGAATTGACCGCCGATCCCGGACTGGAAATTGATTTTATTGTGGCTCGTCCTCAAATGGGGCGGTATATGGAGGTGTCCTCTACTATATATAATGTATATCTGCGTTATATTGCACCGGAGGATATCCACCCTTACTCCATTGATGAGGTGTTCATTGATCTGACTGCGTACATGAAAACCTATGGGATGACTCCGAAGCAATTGGCACAAATGCTGGTTCGGGCAGTGTTGGAGGAAACCGGCATCACAGCCACCGCCGGTATTGGTACCAACCTGTACTTGGCCAAGATCGCCATGGATATCGTGGCTAAGAAAATGCCACCGGATGAGAATGGCTGTCGGATTGCCCAACTGGACGAAATGAGTTATCGGCATCAGCTTTGGGAACACACACCCATCACGGATTTCTGGCGTGTGGGTCGGGGCTATGCTCGGAAGTTGGAGAAATACGGCATATATACCATGGGCGACGTGGCACTGTGTTCCGTCGGAAAGCCGACGGAGTATCGGAACGAAGATCTTCTGTATAAACTTTTCGGCGTGAATGCCCAGTTGCTGATCGATCATGCCTGGGGGTGGGAACCTTGTACCATCCAGCAGATCAAGGCGTACAGACCTACCACAAACAGCATTTCTACCGGACAGGTGCTGTCCTGCCCTTATCCGGCGAAAAAAGCAAGGCTTATTGTGGAGGAAATGCTGGATCTTCTGGTGCTGGATCTGGTGGAGAAACGATTGAAGACCGATCAGATCGTACTGACCATCGGCTATGATCGGGAGAGCTTGACCACCCCCGGCATCGAATATACCGGCCCGGTGGTGACGGATCCCTATGGTCGCACCATTCCGAAGCACAGCACCGGCACGGCCAATTTGGGGCGGTATTCTTCTTCCACACGGCTGGTCATGGAAAAGGCTCTGCAATTGTATGATAAAATTGTAGGGGAACAACTGCTGGTGCGGCGGTTGACGGTGGCGGCGTGCCGTGTTCTGCCGGAGGATCAGGTTCCGGCAGAACAGCCGGAGCAGCTGGACTTTTTTTCCGACATGGAAACAAAGCAGCAGGAAAAACAGAAGCAGGAACGGATAGAGCAGAAGGAACGGCGCAAGCAGGAGGCGGTTTTGCAGATCCAGCGGAAATTTGGCAAAAATGCCATTTTGAAGGGGATGAATTATCAGCAGGGCGCCACCACAAGGGAAAGAAACGGCCAGATAGGTGGTCATAAGAAATGAGGAAAGAGAATCCGTGGATAAGAAATATGAGAAAATCATAAACATGCCCCACCACGTCTCCTCCAACCGGGTGCAAATGCCCCTTTCCCAGCGGGCGGCGCAGTTTGCACCCTTTGCGGCACTGACCGGTTACGACGATGTGCTGGCGGAGACTGCCCGACAGACAGAGAGACAGATCGACCTGACAGAAGGAGAGGTGGCGGCCATTGATGAGAAACTCCGGTGGCTCAAAGAAAATTTAGATAATTTGCCAGCAGTGGAGCTGTGTGTGTTTTCCCCGGATAAACAGAAAGAGGGGGGGAGTTACCATACAGTTTTCGGTCGAATTGTGAAAATCGATGAATACCGGCAAATGCTGTGGCTGGATACCGGGGAAAAAGTGAAATTTGAACAAATTATGAAACTTTTCATAAGATAAACGGCGGGTGGCAGAGGCGCCACCTGCCGCTTTTTTGAGGTGTGAATAAAGTTTGAATGAATAACTATTGGATAATATTGGCAAAATGTGAATATTATAAAATGGCCGCCCATCGTGAACAAAAGATGAATGTTTGTGCGCAAAAGACAAACTGCACAAAAACAAAGACAAAATGACCAAAGGTGGCACAAAAAACGTCAGCAAATTAGTGAAAACAAACATATGGCTTTTTGAGCTTTTATTAAAAAGGGACTTGACTATCTTGTAAGTTTATGGTATACTCAGCGAACAAGGAGTCCACCAAATAATAACAGCTGTCCACCCCAAGGGATGGCAGGACCCCGGCTCATCCAATCGGGTGGGAAATATATTTAGGAGGGAAATTTATGAGTATTAAGAAACTATTGGCGTTGTTATTGGCGGCAGCTATGGTCTTTAGCGTCGTAGCCTGCACTCCAAAGAATGACACCACAACAGCTGGTGGCACAACCAACGCCCCCACCGGTGGCGGGGATGTCGATCCCGACAAGCCCTATCAGTGGGTTGATGATGGCAAGGACTATACTTATAATACTTACACAACCCGTACACCGTCCAACTGGAACGAACTGACTTATCAGGACGAGAATGACTCCGACATGATCGGCTACCTGACCTCCAGTTTCTTCTCCTTTAACTATAAGTTCGACGAGGAAACCGGCATGCCTGTTCCCGGCGAGTACACTGTTGAATACAGCGCAGCTACCAAGCTGGAAGACGTCACCGCCAAGTACGCAAAGGACTGGGGCCTGG
>CAZHPO010000043.1:0-10561 GCA_964534615.1 uncultured Oscillospiraceae bacterium | reverse complement strand
TACTGTGTCAATAAAAGAATGCCATTGTCTGTTCTTACCCCAGCAAAGCACGCTGATATAAAAGAGCCGACGGTGGCTTTTTTGTTTCCCCTGCGTGCCAATAAAGCAAAGGAGGCACATACAATGAATGATAATAATCAGGAAGCAGGCGTATTGACCCCGGACTTTCCGGCGGAGATCGCTGAGATTGTCAGGAGCAACCTGACACCGAAGAAAATGCAGGAAAAGATCCTGGATTACCATGAAAAAGATATTGCCATGGCACTGGAACTGCTGACAGAGGAAGAACAGAAAAAGCTGTTCCGCCTGTTGCCGATGGAGTCTCTGGTCGGTGTACTGGAATACTCTGAGGATATTGTGACCTATTTTGCGCCGCTGTCTATCCGACAGAAAGTGGCGGCGCTTTCTATGATGGAGGCTTCCACAGCTGTGGAATTGCTGCAGAAGCTTCCAAAAGAAAACCGGGATTCGCTGACGGATCTGATGAGCCCGGAGATTCGCTCAGAGATCAGCCTGCTCAGCTCTTTTGATGAGGATGAGATCGGTAGTCGAATGTCTACAAACTACATCGAGATCCCTGAAAACTCTACCATCAAAGGTGCAATGACGGAGCTGGTTCGCCAGGCTGCGGATAATGATAATATTTCCACATTGTATGTGGTGGACGAGGACAAGACCTTTTGCGGTGCTATCGATTTAAAGGATCTGATCATGGCACGGGAGGGCAGCGATCTTTCTACCATCATTACCTTTTCTTACCCTTATGTCTACGCCAATGCACTGGTTGCGGATTGCATCCAATCGTTGATCGATTATTCTGAGGCATCCATCCCGGTGCTGGATAATGACAATAAGCTGATTGGTGTTGTTACCGCTCAGGACTTTATGGAAGTGCTGGACGAAGAATACGCCGATGACTATGCAAAACTGGCAGGTTTGACCGCAGAGGAAGATCTGGCAGAACCAATCAACCAAAGTGTGAAAAAAAGATTGCCCTGGTTGGGTATCCTGCTGGTGATGGGCTTCCTGGTATCGGCTGTGGTGGGTACATTCGAAAATGTAGTTGCCCAGTTGCCTGTTATTATGAGTTTTCAGTCCCTGATCCTGGGTATGGCCGGTAACGTAGGTACACAGTCGCTGGCGGTGGCCATTCGTGTGTTGATGGATCAGCAGGTGGGAGGAAAAGACCTGGTGAAGCTGGTGTGGAAAGAGGCACGGATCGGCGTTCTCAATGGCTTGCTGATGGGCGTGCTGTCCTTTGCAGCCATTGGTGGGTATTTGTGCTTGCAGGGCAATCCTGCGGCTAAAGCTTTTGCAATTTCTGGCTGTCTGGGTGTGTCCATGGTGCTGGCAATGGCAGCATCCAGTTTGTCCGGTACGGTCATTCCTGTGATCTTTAAGAAGATCGGTGTTGATCCGGCTGTAGCTTCCGGACCGCTGATTACCACCATCAACGACTTGGTGGCCGTTATCTCTTACTACGGTCTGGCTTGGGTCATCCTCATCAATTGGATGCAAGTGGCCTGATAACACGACAATTGAACGCAAAAGAACGCCTGACCATGTCTCAGGCGTTCTTTTTTTCTTGCATCGTTGGAAAAACTGGTATATACTAAAAGAAAGACACGCAGGAGGTAGAATCATGGAATTGAAAGTGCTTTGTGTAGGTGATGTGGTAGGCAATCCCGGCATGGATCGGATCATTCGCTCACTGCGGCATTTAAAGCGGAAAACGAATGCGGATTTTGTGATTGTGAACGGTGAAAATGCCAGCGTGGTAGGCATGACACCCCGACAGGCAGAGGAAGTTTTTGATGCCGGTGCGGATGTGATCACCATGGGAAACCATACGTTCGGCAAGCGAGAACTGTGCGACTATTTGGATGAAAACAAAAGGATATTGCGGCCTGCTAATTATGCACCCCAGGTGCCTGGCAGGGGCTGGGGAATATATGAAAGCAAGGCAGGAGATGTGGCGGTCGTTGATTTGATTGGGCGCTGCAATATGGATTATGGCCCGGATAATCCTTTCCTGATGATCGAAAAGATATTGCCCCAGATCAAGGCGAAAATCATTTTGGTGGAGTTTCATGCTGAGGCAACTTCTGAAAAGCTGGCCATGGGCTATATGCTCGATGGCCGGGTCAGTGCGGTCTGGGGAACGCATACGCATGTGCCTACAGCGGATGCGCAGGTGCTGCCTAAGGGCACCGGCTACGTGACGGATTTGGGTATGACAGGTCCCAAACAATCTGTGCTGGGCATTCGACCGGAGTTGTCTATTGCAAAATTCAGGGGGGATCTGACCAGTCGCTATCAGTGGGCAGAAGGGAAAACAAAACTGGAAGCAGTGCTGTTTACCATTGATGGAGCAACCGGCAGTTGCCTGTGCGCAGAAAGGGCGGATTTGAATGATTAAGATACTTCATGCTGCCGATTTACATTTGGATAGCGGGTTTGCTGGTCGTAGCGAAGCCGCAGCCGCTCGATTGCGAAAGCAATTGCGTTCGGTTCCGGAAAAAATCACAAGGATCTGCAAGCAGGAAAAATGTGATCTGCTGTTGCTTTCCGGCGATTTGTTTGATGGAAACTATACGACAGACAGCTACCTCGCTTTGAAAAATGCGTTGGAGGAGGTAGAAATTCCGACTTTTATTTCTCCGGGAAACCATGATTTTTTGGCTCCTGGAAGTCTGTGGATGGGAGAAATTTGGCCTGAAAATGTCCATATTTTTAAAAATCCCACTGTGGAAAGTGTGGCACTGACGGATTTGGATTGCCGGATTTATGGAGCAGGCTTCATTTCGATGGATAGCCATGGATTGCTGGAGAATTTCAAAATCCAGGGAAAAGAACGGTATCATATCGGTGTGTTCCATGGCGACCCGGTGCAGAGCGGATCACCCTATAATCCTATTTCTCAGGGGCAGGTGGAGGCATCTGGACTGGACTATCTGGCGTTGGGGCATATTCACAAGTTCGGCAGTTTCCAAGCAGGGCGTACTCTGTGTGCATGGCCTGGCTGCCCCATGGGTCGAGGGTTTGATGAACTGGAAGAAAAAGGCGTTTTGTTGATCCGACTGAAAGACAGTGCACAAGCGCAGTTCGTTTCATTGGATACACCCCGGTTCTATGATTGGGAGATAACTGTGCAGACTACGGCACAGGCCGATATCTGCGCACGACTACCTGCAATCGGAAATGAGAATTTTTATCGAATTACACTCACCGGTGAATGCGATAAACCGGATATATCCGAACTTTTAAGGAACTTCTCCGACTTCCCAAATTTGGAATTACGTGACAGGACGCAACTGCCGGTTGACGTTTGGGGAAGGGCTGGGGCAGATTCTTTGGAAGGACTGTATTTTAAAATGCTTCGGCAGGCTTATGATGAAAACGAGGGGCAGGGTCAGGAAACTGCGCTGCTGGCAGCAAAAATGTCCAGAAGAATATTGGATGGAAATGAGGTGGTGTTGCCGTGAAGATTTATTCCATGACTGCTACCTTTGGTAAGCTGGAAAAACAAACACTGATTCTCCAGCCGGGGCTCAATGTGATCCATGCCCCCAACGAGTGGGGGAAAACCACATGGTGCGCCTTCCTTGTAAATATGCTGTATGGCCTGGAAACCAGAGCGAAAAGCACGAAGACGGTTTTGGCAGATAAGGAACGCTACGCCCCCTGGTCCGGAAGCCCAATGTCAGGACGGATAGATTTGCATTGGAAGGGCAGAGACATTACCATTGAGCGCTGGACAAAGGGGAGAACTCCTCTGGGGGAGTTTCGAGCCTATGAAACAAAAACCGGTATGGCGGTCGGGGAGCTGTCGGGTGCCAATTGCGGCGAAACACTGCTGGGCGTGGAGCGAAGCGTCTTTTTGCGCTCCGGGTTCCTTCGATTGACCGATCTGCCGGTGACAGAGGATGAATCCCTCCGCCGCCGTCTAAATGCTCTGGTCACCACCGGTGATGAAAGTGATGCCGGAGATGTTTTGGCGCAGCGGCTGAAAGAATTAAAGAATAAAGTTCGCTATAATCGATCTGGCCTTTTGCCTGCTGCGGAAAAAGAGGCAGAGGATCTGGAAGAAAAACTGGAACAAATCGCCATCTTGCGACAGCAGATCGATCATGTTATCCAGCGACAGCAGGAAATAAAAGAACAGATATCAGAGCTGGAAAACCACAAAGTTGCTTTGGAATATGCGGCAGGTCAGGAAAATGAACGTCGGATCATGCAGGCTGAAATTCGCCGGGATGAAGCGAAAATGAAGCTGGATCAGATGGAAACGCAGTGCGCAGAACTGCCTGATTCTGAACAGTGCGCAGCTTCGGCCAATGGACTGCGGCAACTTCATCAGGAAACCATGGCGCTGGACATGGAGCAGCAAATGTTGCCCCCTGTGCCGGAAAAGCCGGCCTCGACCGGAGCGATGTCTGTGGAACAGGCGGTTGCTGATGGAGAATCATATCGGAAATTGCAATCTAAGCTAAAAAACAGTCGAAAAATAACGAAGATATTCCTGTGTGTTGGAACCGTAGTGACCGTTGCACTGATTTTGTCTTTGGTTGGCAAATACAATTTGCTGTCAGTGATGACGGGGGCACTTTTGCTTGGCAGTATCATTACCCTGGGCTATTTCCAAAATCAAAAAGAAGCACTCTGCCGAAAAATGGGATGCCTGAGCGAAAAATACGGTTCTGAAGACGTGGAAAAATGGATCAAAGATGCCACTGCTGCCGGGGAAGAAGAAAGAATATATCAGGAAAAAATGGCAGAACATGAGGGCATTTTGGCCGATTTTCGACAGAAAAGGGAAAGGCTCAATGCCAAAATCCGGCAACTGACCCAGGGGGAAAATGTATCCGTTTGTCTGCAAAAATGGGAAAAAGCGGCACGACAGTGGGAAGAATTAACGGAGGCACGTCAGAACTATGAAAATGTGAAGGCCCATGCGGAGGTAGTCTCTGCCATGGCAAAACCTTTGCAAAAACCTGAAAAACCGGATCATTTGTCCTATTCCCTGGAGCAGACGAAACAGCTGCTGGAACGGGCATATCAGCAGCAACAGCAGTTGGGACAGCAACAGGGGCAGCTTCAGGGGCGAAAAGAGTCTATGGGGCAGGAAGAAGTCCTGCGCCAGCAGCTTGCAGCTGTTCGAGTGCGTATAGCACGATTGCAGCAAACCTATGAAGCGCTGGAGTTGGCGCAATCTACATTGGCGGCGGCCACGGCGGAGCTGCAACGGCGCTTTGCGCCGAAAATTGCAGAGGAAGCTCAGAAGATTTTTGGACGATTGACAGAAGGCAGGTATGATCGATTGACGATCGGACAGGATCTATCCTTGCGGGCAGGGACCGGAGAGGAAAGTGTTCTACATACTACCTTATGGCGCAGTGAGGGCACGGTTGACCAGATGTATTTGGCATTACGGCTGGCTGTGAGCAGGGCTTTGATGCCCGATGGACTGCTGGTTATGGATGATGCATTGGTGCGCTTTGATGATGTGCGCCATAAGGCGGCTATGGAAATTTTGAAAGAAGATGCCGAAAAACGCCAAATCATTCTTTTCACATGCCAGGAACGGGAACTCAGATTTGCAGAATAAATAACACCTCCGTATCCAGCTGGACACGGAGGTGCTGTTCGTTATAATATTATAGTTCGGAGAATCCGAAACTGTTGACGAGAGCATCAATTTTTTGACCGGCCTTGCAATAGGGGCAGTCTTGATAGCTGTAGCTGGCATAATCCGGTAAGTCGTTGACAGAGTAAATGGAACGAACAGGATAACCGTCGATGTTGTCTACGGCACGATAAACTGCAGAAACACCGGCTACTTTGCCACCATAATAATTGATGGCTTCAATGCTGCGCCGTGCGGTAAAACCGGTGGAAACAGAGGCCATCAGGATCAGCACATGTTTGCCCCGGATCATGGGAACAATATTGTCCCGGAAAATCATTTGTGAGTTGTTGCTAAACTCCGGTTCCACAACATAAATGGTCTGGTGGGAGTTGATGGTGTAGAAACCGCTTTTTGCCAGTTCATCTGCGACAAAGGCACCCAGTACAGCGGTACCGTCCAGACAAAGAATGGTATCTACAGGGGTGTCGTTGATGAATTGAGATACCAGTTGATATGCACTGGCTTTGGCTTCACTGATACGGGTCTTGTGGTAGGTGATGTCGATGTAGTAGTTGATATGGCTGTGGTTGGTGGCAAAATGGCCACGGGCAATTCGAAGGGGAACATTGCCTCTGCGATGCTGAATATGGGTCAGTTGAATCATAGCTTTTTCCTCCTTAGAATGAAAAGAGCGCTTTTCGAACCGGTCAAATCAGCGTTTTAACCGGCATTGAAAAACGCTTTTTTCTATTATACAACAGAAAATACAGCATTTGCAAGAGAAAATCTATGGCGTATCTGCCGAAAATGGAAAGCTAAAATTGTGCAGATTGCTTTTGACGCAGCAGGGGAGCGTGCCGGAGAAACTGTCTGGAAATGGCTTGACAGATCTCCCTGCGTTCGACCATTTTGTAGACTTCTTCCATCGTTACCCATTGGACATCCACGGTTTCTCCGGGGAGCAGAACGATTTCCTCCAGAGGGGTTTGGCAGCAGATGCAGTAGTGATCGTAAAATGCCACATCGTCCTGATCGGATTCCAAAAGTTCGAACTCGTCTTCCTGCGCATTGATACCGGTTTCTTCAAATAATTCCCGGCGGATGGCTTGACGGCTGGTTTCGCCTGCCTGCGCTGCACCACCGGAATTTTCCCAGGTTCCGGGGAAACTTTTTTCCGGCGCTCGCTTTGTCATCAGCAGTTTTCCGTGGCCGTCGTATACCCAGACACAGACAACAAGACCGTATTCGCCCTGCCCCCAGGGGGTGCCCCGAAGATGACGGCGACCGGTCAGATTGCGATTGCGGTCGTAAATATCATTCCATTCCATTTTTATTCACCTCACGTGCTTTAGAATAACACCTTTTTGCTGAAAAGACAAGCTATTTTGTAAAAAAGTTCTATTGTTCGTCGGTGAAGAACACGGCAAATTGTGAATAATTAACAAAACAGAGGGGGGTACAGCAGAAAATAAAAATCAGGGTTCGTTCATCAGAAAGCAACGATCCACGATTTTTGGTATAAATGCAAAAAAACCGAGGAAATTCCTCGGTAAAAATCACAAAAAACCATTGACAAATGAAAATAACTATGCTACAATGAACCTCCATAGTGTGTTATTATGCCCATTCGAGACCATCCTCGTTTGCATGAGCATCATAACATAAAACATGGCGGCTGTCAAGAAGCAAAAAACGCAAAAGTGACAACCGACCCTGGCGTATCAAATTTTAAGCAACACACAATTCCGGCGATTGCCGAAAGAAAGGCTGTGATGAACCATATGGAAATGGTCAAGGACAAGATGTTCGGTAAGACCATGCGTAAGTCTTACGCAAAGCACAAAGAAATCCTGGAAATTCCCAATATGCTGAAAATCCAGAAAGACTCCTATCAGTGGTTCCTGGAGGTAGGTCTGCGGGAGGTTTTCAAGGATGTCGGCACCATTACGGACTTCTCTGGTAAGTTGGAGCTGAGTTTCCTGGATTACACCATGGAAGACAAGCCTAAGTACACCATTGAGGAGTGCAAGGAGCGGGATGCCACCTATGCAAAGCCTATTAAGGTGCGTGTCCGTCTGCGCAACACGGAGACTGATGAGATCAAGGAACAGGAAATCTTCATGGGAGATTTCCCGATTATGACCAATGGCGGCACCTTTGTGATCAATGGTGCTGAGCGTGTCATCGTTTCTCAGATCGTCCGCAGCCCCGGCATGTATTATGGCCACGAAGTGGACAAGGCTGACCAGCACACCTATACAGCTACGGTCATTCCTTACCGTGGTGCATGGCTGGAGTATGAGACAGACAACGCTGATGTCTTCTGGGTTCGTATCGACAAGAACCGGAAATTGCCCATTACATCCCTGATCCGTGCTCTGGGTGTCAACACCGATGAGCAGATCAAGGCCATGTTTGGCGAAGATACACGTATCATGGCAACTTTGGAAAAAGATGCCTGCAAGACACGGGAAGAATCCCTGCTGGAGATTTACCGCCGTCTGCGTCCCGGTGAGCCTCCTACGGTGGAGACTGCCACCGCCCACTTGGAGGGCCTGCTGTTTGATGCACATCGCTATGATGTAAGTAAGGTGGGCCGCTACAAGTTCAATAAGAAAATGGAGATTGCCATCCGGCTGTCAGGCCGGGAGGCTGCAGAACCGATTGCTGATCCCATGACCGGTGAAATCCTGGTCATGCCCGGTGAGATCATCACCAGAGAGAAAGCATGGGAGCTGTCTGCCAAGGGCGTTAACGAAGCTGTTCTGAAGGTGGGCGACGCTAATGTTAAGGTTTTTGCCAATGACATGGTGGATATGGCCAACTTTGTTTCTTTCGATCCCAGAGAATACGGCGTTACCGAAAAGGTTCGCTTCTCTGTGCTGAAAGAAATGCTTCAGATCGAGAATATTGATTGGGCAGAAGCCATTGCTGAGCGGATCGATGATTTGATCCCCAAGCACATTATCGTTGATGACATCATGGCATCGATCAACTACTTGAACTGCGTTGCAATGGGTGTTGGTACTCCCGATGATATCGACCACCTGGGTAACCGTCGTCTGCGCTGCGTGGGCGAACTGTTGCAGAACCAGTTCCGCATCGGTTTCAGCCGTTTGGATCGTGTTATCCGTGAGCGTATGACCGTCCAGGATCTGGATACCGTTACGCCCCAGAGCCTGATCAACATTCGCCCTGTAACCGCTGTTATCAAGGAGTTCTTCGGATCCAGCCCTCTGTCTCAGTTCATGGATCAGAACAATCCTCTGGCAGAACTGACACATAAGCGCCGACTGTCCGCACTGGGTCCCGGCGGTTTGAGCAGAGAGCGTGCCTCTTTGGATGTGCGTGATATTCACTATACGCACTATGGCCGTATGTGCCCGATCGAGACTCCCGAAGGTCCTAACATCGGTCTGATCAACTATCTGGCAACATTTGCCCGTATCAATGAGTACGGCTTTGTTGAGGCTCCTTATCGCAAGGTGGACAAGGCTACCGGATTTGTGACCAATGATGTGGAATATATGACTGCGGATGTGGAAGACGCCTACTACATTGGCCAGGGCAATGAGCCCTTGGACGAAAACGGCTGTCTGGCTAATGCCCGTATCACCTGCCGTCACCGTAATGAGATCATTGAAGTGGATCGGGAAGTCATCGACTATATCGATGTTTCTCCCAGAATGATGATCTCCATTGCAACTTCTTTCATTCCTTTCTTGCAGAACGACGACGCAAACCGTGCCTTGATGGGTGCAAACATGCAGCGTCAGGCTGTGCCTCTGCTGACCACCGAACCTCCCATCGTTGCTACCGGCATCGAGCATAAGGCTGCTGTGGACTCCGAGGTTTGTATCAAGGCTGAGAAGCCCGGTACTGTTTCTGCTGTTTCTGCTGATTGCATTACTGTTATTTATGATGATGGCGATGTCAAAACCTACCGCCTGACCAAGTTTGCCCGTTCCAACGCCGGTACCTGTGTCAACCAGAGACCCATTGTTAAGGTGGGCGATCGGGTGGACACCGAGGAAATCATTGCCGACGGTCCTTCCTGCTCCGGCGGTGAAGTTGCTCTGGGTAAGAACGTGCTGATCGGCTTTGTCAACTGGGAAGGTTACAACTACGAAGACGCCATTCTGCTGAATGAGCGCCTGGTTCGTGAGGACGTATTTACCTCTATTCACATTGAAGAATACGAGACCGAAGCACGGGATACCAAGCTGGGACCTGAGGAGATCACTCGTGATATTCCCAATGTGGGTGAAGATACCCTGAAGGATCTGGACGAGGACGGCATCATCCGTGTGGGTGCTGAAGTCCACGCCGGCGATTACCTGGTTGGTAAGGTCACCCCCAAGGGCGAAACCGAGCTGACCCCTGAGGAGCGCCTGCTGCGGGCTATCTTCGGTGAAAAGGCAAGAGAAGTTCGTGATACCTCTTTGAAAGTGCCGCACGGTACTTCCGGTATTGTTGTGGATGTGAAGATCTTCACTAAGGAAAATTCTGACGAACTGGCTCCCGGCGTGACCAAGTCTGTCCGTGTTTATCTGGCGCAGAAGCGTAAGATCGGCGTGGGCGATAAGATGGCAGGTCGTCACGGTAACAAGGGTGTTGTTTCCCGTGTTCTGCCTGAGGAAGATATGCCTTTCCTGCCCGACGGTACACCTCTGGATGTGGTGCTGAACCCTCTGGGCGTTCCTTCCCGTATGAACATCGGTCAGGTTTTGGAGGTCCATCTGGGCTATGCTGCAAAGGCACTGGGCTGGCACGTTGCTACCCCTGTGTTTGACGGCGCAAACGAGAAGGATATCCGTGAAACACTGAAGCTGGCCGGCCTGCGTGAAGACGGCAAGACCATTCTTTATGATGGCCGTACCGGTGAACCCTTTGATAACTTGGTCACGGTTGGCTATCCCTACTATCTGAAGC
>CAZHPO010000042.1:0-10691 GCA_964534615.1 uncultured Oscillospiraceae bacterium | reverse complement strand
GGCATTTGGCCTGATCCACAAAGAACACAAGTAAAAAATATGCCCTCGGCTCAGGCCGAGGGCATATTTTTACTTGTGTTAGATATCCTGGATCATGGGGTCTTTCTTGTAATAGGTGATGGCGTAGTGTACGAATGCGATAAGCATAAACAATCCATCGATCAATGTAATGATGTATACAACAGTGGGGGTAATGTGATGGTGGAAACAAACCATGATGATCAGACTAAGGAAAAGAACAGTGGTGCAGATCTTACCGGAAATCAGCGCACCGGTGAGCATTTTTCCTTTGCGGTATGCCAGCCATCCGGCAATTAACTGAAAACTTTCTTTTACAACAAACAAAAGCATCAATGTCCACAGTACCGGGAATTCAATGGCCAGGCAGATCAAAAGGGAAAACTGGGTTGCCTTATCAGCAATGGGATCAAGCACAATTCCGACCTTGGAAATCATATTAAAATGGCGTGCGATCTTTCCATCGATCATATCCGTCAGACAGGAAACAGCAAGAATAGAAGCTGCGACAGCATAATCGGCTGCAGTAGTGGCATCCAGATACAGGATGATATATACCGGGATCAAGAGAAGCCGAAAAAGACTGAGCAGGTTGGGGATGGTCAATATTTCTTTTTTCCAATCCTTCATAACAATGGTGTCCTCCAGGGAAATGGTAAAACAGGTTACCGAACTGTGAGTTATTATAGAGTATTATCAGGGATAAATCAAGTGATATTCAAAAATTATGTGGTGGATTTTTGGGGATATCGCTTGTTTTTGCTTTCCTGTATGTTTACAGCCAGCGGATACTGTAAGGCCAAATGTTTCCATGTGATCTTATCCAATTCTCCGGTTTGGGGCAGGGCACTTAAATACTGAAAAGAAGATAGCGCGTCAGCCGTTGCCTCATCCAGAACGCCGGAGATTCCGGGTGCTATGATGCTGCCGTAGATTTGCCCCAAAGCCACCAGCATGCTCTGTATCAGATATAAATATGGATGACGATCTCCACGGCGGAGGACTTGATTTGGGTTTAAGATCAGACGCAGTGGCTCTGCCGGGGCAAGACGGATGAGGGCCGGAGTTTGCTCGGCTACGATCCGTTCCCAGGTTTGCTGATCGGTTACACCAGTAATCGGGATACCGTATTTTCGCTGAAAAACAGATACGGCGTTTCTTGTTTGATTTCCGTAAATGCCGTCGGGAATGACAGGGGACAGGGAATGATCGTCCTCTGCCAGAATGCGGAGCATCGTCTGCAAAGAGCGTACCGGTTGACCGACAAAAGATTTTCCTGGTCTCATCTTACTACCTCCTGTTTCACGCCGTCACGGCTGCCCGTCTGCAAATTCTCTCCGGGGAATTGGGTCATCGTGGAGGTGCGAGCATAGCGGCTGCGGTTTGCGTTGGCGGAGGAGTTGTTGTTATTAACAGCAGGAAAAACCTCCCCATTACGCAAAGTGGTATTTTCAATACCGGAGAATTGATCGTAGATCTCATCCCACGTGGTGGCATCTACCACCCCTGTAACCGGCAGTCTCAGATAGTTTTGGGCAGCCCGGACAGCAGCGGCTGTCGCTGGACCGAAGATCCCGTCAACGTTCACCGATGGGATCTGGTTGATATACTCTGCCAAAACTGCCAGCATATACTGCAAAAGACGAACTTTTTCACCTCGATTGCCCTGAACGATGGCGTCGGGATACTCCCAATTGACACTATAGAACTGCTGGCCTTGGCTTCGCAATTCTGACAGCCTGGTAACGGCAGTATAGAGCCGTACCAGGGCATACCATGTTGCTTTCCCAACCACACCATCCACAGCCAGACCAAAGACCTGCTGAAAAGCCCGAACAGATGCTTCTGTTCGACTGCCAAAGATTCCATCTACAGTGGCAAGCTTCGGAATGGCCGGATAGTTTTGAGCAATTCGATTCAGCGCAACCTGAATAACAACTACATATGGCCCGGAACTGCCTCGCCGCAGGGCGGTTCCGGGATAAGAGGAGGTAATACCCATGATGGGGGCATTATTGACGATTTCAATATTTCCGTAATAACTGCGCAGAATATCCAGCGAACTATATCCCTGCTGTGCCAGATTTTGGCTTCCCCATTGACTGAGACCCTCGCAGGTGACGGTTGTGCCGTTGCAGAATTTGGAGGCCAGTGGCTCTACGAATCCGGGGCGTCGCATATAGTCGTTGAAAAGCTCATCCACAAGACGGGAGATGTTCTCAAAATAACTTCGGCCGTTTACAAATGCCTGATCAATAGCGGTAGAGCTGGTGATGTCAAAATCATAGCCTCGACTGCGGTAAAATTCTGTATACACACGATTCAGTGCGAAAGAAACAATAGCCAAAATATTGGCTCGTAAAGCACTTTCGTCCCAGGTGGGATATATTTCGCTGGATGCAACATTTTTTACATAATCCGTAAATGGAACGGTTACATTGGCCGCTGCGGTATTGGGACTGCCCAAGTGGACAGTGATATCCTGGGGTACAAAGGGAATGACAGTTGGCATTGTGGCCCTCCTTACAGATTTTGGGCCGGTGTATCGTACACGGCAGTTTTGTCCCAACTTGACGGCAGTTCGGACAGGGGGATCATGTCCAGATTTAACCTTGTAACTGTGCCGGGGAAAACCTGCAGGTTCTCGTTTTCCACCTGCTCAAAGCCTTCCAGACGAGCATAGAGGTTGACGGCTGTAAATGGCTTGATCCCTGTATTTGGAGACTGTCCTGCGGACAGTGCCGGCACAGGGATTTCAATGGGAGAAATGGAGCCGTTGCGGTCGGTAAGCCGCATGGCCAGGGCTGTTCCATCAGTGGCGGTGACGGTAATTGCCACATTTTCCAAAGGAATTTGGGCAATACTGGTATAGGCAAGTACATCTATGTAACCGGTATCGGGCAGAGTGACCACTCCTTTCATTTTCACTTTCTTATTCTATGCGGCGAAAACGAAAATGTGCTATGTATGCTCCCCAAAGGAGCATTATAAATAGGTTTGGATCTTTTGGATGTTGATGGTTTCTCCATCCAGCAGTTTTTGCGCCAGTTGTGTTACCTGAGTATCTGCATCGTGAATTTGATGGAGATTTCGAATGCCCAGGATCATGCCTCTTGTATTGCCCTGAATCAACATTCCGGCAATCTTTGAATCAACATTTCCACCGACTAGCCGGGCTCTGGACATGACATCTGACATTTTACGCAGGGCCGGATGCACATCTGTTAAGCTCCATCCGCGGCTGGCTGCCAAACGGAGTGCTTCTTTTTCAATAGCATCATACTGCTTCAGTTGCTGATCCAGTTCGTGCTTGAGTCCGGCACCGGTAGCGTTGTTCCGAATAGAGCGGATACCGGTTTGTCCCATTTGTGTTGTGTGCAGCACAGAGGCAAGAATTTCTTTGCTGTCTTTCATGTTATCACCCGGATACAGTATGCCCATTATGGGACGATCATACGCACAAAACAGCAATGCGATGCATAAAATTGCTGCGGAAAGGAGCGTATGCTATGAGTGCGATTGCAGGTGTATTTGATTTGCCAGCAGATGAAAATGTAGAGAATTTGATGTTTTTGACGATGAAACGCCGCGGACCAAACGGAAATAAAGTTTATTTTCAGCCGGGGAAAAAACTGCTGTTTAGTGGTCGTTCTCCCCAGGAACAGGTGCAACCGCTGGCATTGGAGTGGGCAGGGGAGCGGTACGTGATCTGCTGCGACGGGGCACTGTTTAATGCAGAGGAGATTCAACGACAATTGATAAAAATGGGACACGACATTGAAAATGGTAGTTGTGCGGAATTGATACTCCACAGTTATGCCCAATGGGGGGAGGAAATGCTGGATAGATTAAACGGCGTATTTGCTTTGATGATCCTTTGTGAGCGACAGAATCAAGTGTTTTTTGCACGGGATCGAATTGGCGTTAAGCCCCTCTTTTATATGCAATGGAACGGAGGACTGCTGGCGGCTTCGGAGATGAAAACGATTCTATCCTATCCTGGCGTAGAGGCTCAGTTAGATGGCCAGGGCGCAGCAGAGATATTGCTGCTTGGCCCTGGTCGAACACCGGGTAGTGGGGTATTCTATGGGATGAAAGAGGTAGAACCGGGGTGCTGTGGAATCTATCAGGAAGGCCGATTGAAGCTCCATTGTTATTGGCAGCTAAAAGATCAGGAACACAAGGATTGTTTTGAAGAAACTTCAGAAAAAGTTAGATTTTTAGTGAAGGATTCCATATATCGCCAAATGAAAGTGAATGGAAAAATAGGAACGATGCTTTCCGGTGGCCTGGATTCCAGTTTGGTGTCTGCCATTTGTGCCAGAGAATTGGATCGACGGGGAAAGACTTTGGATACGTTCTCCCTGGATTATCAGGATAATGACAAATACTTCGTTTCCAATGGATTTCAGCCCCATATGGATACGGAATTTATTCGTATCATGCAGGAATATCTGGATTCCCATCATCACTGGACAATACTGACACCGGAAGATCTGGTGGAGGGAATCGCTGATGCCACCATTGCCCGTGATTTGCCGGGGATGGGGGATGTGGATATTTCGCTGTTGGCTTTTTGCAGGCAGATCCGTCCTTGGACAGAAACAGTTCTGTCCGGTGAATGTGCGGATGAAATTTTTGGCGGATATCCATGGTATCGGGATCCAAAAATGCGGGACGTGGACACGTTCCCATGGGCGCAGACCACCAAAGAACGAACGGCCTTGCTGGATCAATGGATATTACAGCAGATACAGCCGGAGGAATTTGTCAACAGTCGCTATCGTGATACCATCCTTCAGGCAGATATCCTGCCGGAAAACAGTCCGCTGGATCGCCGGGTCAAACAGTTGGTTCATTTAAATTTCAAATGGTTTATGCAAACGCTGATCGACCGCGGAGATCGCATGGGTGCATATTGCGGACTGAATATTCGGATGCCGTTTTGTGATTATCGCATTGCACAGTACCTTTACAGCGTTCCCTGGTATTACAAGGATTTCAAAGGCCAGGAAAAAGGTCTGCTGCGGCATTGTATGGAGGGGGTGCTTCCCCAAAGCGTTCTTTATCGTAAAAAGAGTCCATTTCCAAAAACCTATGATCCACATTATCTGGAAATCGTTTCTCAGATGCTTCGCCAATTGCTACAGGATCAAAATGCCCCTATTTTCCAGTTGGTAAAAAAGGATGCCCTTGAAGATTTATTGCATCAGGATTTTACTTGGCCATGGTATGGTCAGCTGATGCGTAGGCCGCAAACAATTGTGTATATGTTGCAAATCAATTATTGGATGGAGCATTATTCGGTGCGAATTAGATAATTGACGGAAAAGAAAAATTGTGGTACTATTTAAAAGGAGAACAATAAAAAACTCTTATAAAGAGGTATCACATATGAGAAAGACAAAAATTATCTGCACCATCGGCCCTGCCAGTGAGAACGAAGCAACCTTGACTGCAATGTGTCAGGCTGGTATGAGCGTTGCCCGTCTGAATTTTTCCCATGGCGACCATGAGGAACACAAGAGAAAAATAGATTTGGTAAAGCGTGTTCGCGAGAAGCTTCATATGCCCATTGCCATTATGCTGGATACCAAGGGACCGGAATACCGCATTGGTACTTTCGCAAACGGAAGTGTTACCGTGGAGACCGGCGATACATTCACTTTTACCACCGATGACGTGGAAGGTGATGAGACGATCGTTTCTGTTAACTATAAGAATCTGGTGAAAAATTTGAAAGCCGGCGACCGGATCCTGGTATGTAATGGTCTGGTGGTTTTTGAAGTGACGGAGCTTTCCGGCAATAATGCCATTTGCCGAGTCATCACCGGCGGCACCATGAGCAATCGTAAGAGCATGAGCTTCCCCAACAAGGTTATGAGCGGCCCTTACCTGTCTGATAAGGATAAGGCGGATCTTCTGTTTGGCATCGAAAATGATGTGGACTTTATCGCTGCCTCTTTTGTTTCCAGCAGAAAGGATTTGGAAGAACTGCACGACTTTCTCGATGCCAATGGCGGCAGCAATATTGATATTGTTGCAAAAATTGAGAATCGTTCTGGTGTGGAAAATATTGAGGAAATCTGCGAACTGTGCGAGGGTATTATGATCGCCCGTGGCGATTTGGGCGTGGAGATCCCCTTTGTGGAAGTGCCCTCTGTGCAAAAGTATTTGATCAGCAAGTGCCGTCTGCTGGGCAAGCGGGTCATTACTGCCACCGAAATGCTGGAGACCATGATCTATAATCCTCGCCCCACCCGTGCGGAGATTTCTGACGTGGCCAATGCGGTGTATGACGGCAGCTCCTGCATTATGCTTTCTGGCGAGTCCGCTGCTGGTAAGTACCCGGTGGAGGCTGTTAAAACCATGGCAGAAATCGCTGAATATACGGAGCAGCACACCTCCTACAAGCACCGTTTCCTGACTTCTGAATTTAAGATCCAGAATACACTCGATGCCATTTCCCATGCCACCTGCTCCATGGCTATTGACGTGGATGCAAAGGGAATCGTGGTCAGCTCCGTTTCCGGTAAGACGGCTATGATGGTCAGCCGTTTCCGTTGCCCGGTGCCTATTATTGGCATTACTACCAACGAAAAGGTTTGGAGAAAGCTTGCCATGAGCTGGGGCGTGTATCCCACTTTAGCCGATCAGTTTACTTCTATGGATGTCATGTTCTATCATGCTCTGGCAGCAGCTAAGGATATTCTGAACCTGGAAAAAGGTGATCGGGTGGTTCTCACCGGTGGCCCGATCAATGGAAAGACTGGCAACACCAATACCATCAAGGTGGAAGAAATCTGATCCAGTCTTTGAAAAGTATGTAAAAAATACTCCCTCATGTGGAATGGTTCTACATGAGGGAGTATTTGCATATAGGAGCAATTGAAAAGTGAGTCCTTTCAGCCCACATTCCTACGGGATGCGTACTGAAAGAAATGGATTCTCCCACGATCTAAAAACAGTCTACCGGACTGTTTCTTGCTCTCGCTTCGTTTGGGCCGGTCTTTTGAACCCGACAGGGCCAAAAGAAAAATGAAGACCGCCCTAACGGGCAGTCTTCATTTTTGGTCGGAGTGTCGGGATTCGAACCCGAGGCCTCTTGGACCCGAACCAAGCGCGATACCAAACTTCGCCACACCCCGATAACCACAACATTATAATGAAAAAAAACGGTTCTGTCAAGTCCCAGCAGTGGGATTTTGAAAAAATGGTATTTGATTCTGTTTTTGCTCGTACAATTTTGGAAGGGGGTGAAGCTGTTGGAACGTAAAAAAACAAAAACGGGAGATAATTGGTGGACGACAACATTGATGGCTCTGTTTATGGTTGCAGTATTGCTGTTGACCCGGCACGTGCTTGCTGGATGGCTCTTGCCGGATGGCCGCTATTTGGAGACTCTGGTGCAGAAAATACAAACTGGGGAAGAACCTCCGGCGGAAGCGGTTTTTTCCTGGGTGGGGGAGTGGCTGACAGATGGTTAAAACCAGAATGTGGGTACAGACAGAGGGTAGCTTTCTGATTTTGCTGGCACTGATGCTCCTGATTTTGCCATTTCAGTGGATATTGGCAGCGATTGCGGCTGGATTGTTCCACGAATGTTGCCATTATTGGGCAATTCGTATTATGAAGGGTCACGTATATGGCGTTCGCCTGGGATTTGGGGGAGCCAAAATGGAAGTTGAGCCCATGGAACCACCAAGGGAGCTGATTGCAGCAGTGGCAGGACCTTTTGGATCAGCCCTGCTGGTTCTGTTGGCAAAGTGGATGCCAAGATTAGCGGTTTGTGGACTGTGTCATTGCCTGTTTAATCTTTTGCCGTTGTTTCCTATGGATGGTGGACGAGTGCTTCGCAGTGCGATTAGACTGTTTCTGCCCAGAGAAAAAGCAAATCGTATTTTTGAGATCATACAACATTTCCTAGCATTGGGAATTGGAATTGGCTGTGTGATTGCAACGTTCAAATGGGGATTGCCCATTGCGATTGTCGGTTTTTGGGTGATTTGGAGGCGAATAAGAAAGAGAACTGTTTGACAAGTGACACATTTGGCAGTACAATAATAGCAATATCAACAAAAGGGGTATCAGTATGGACAAACGCTTGCAACGCATTTTGCCCACAGTGCAAAAGCCTGCCCGCTACACTGGTGGCGAGTACAATGAAATAAAGAAAGACCCTGCTCAGGTTCGTGTGAATATTGCTTATTGCTTCCCGGATACTTATGAAATTGGTATGTCCAATGTGGGTATGCGCATTCTATACGGTGTGATGAATGAGATGGAAGGTGTCTGGTGCCAGCGTGTTTTTGCACCCTGGGGAGACATGGAACAGGCGATGAAGGAACATGATATTCCCTTGTGGGCGCTGGAAAGCCAGAAGCCGGTCAAGGATTTTGACATGATTGCCTTCACCATTGGCTACGAGATGTGCTATACCAATATCGTCAATATGTTGGCCCTTTCTCATGTGCCTGTTCATAGCTGTGATCGAAAAGAACTGAAGAATATCGTTTTTGCCGGTGGCGTTTGCGCCTTTAATCCGGAGCCGCTGGCGCCGTTTGTGGACTTTTTCTCTCTGGGTGAGGGCGAGGATATTACGGTGGAGATCGTGTCATTGTACGATCAGGCAAAGGCACAGCAGTGGACAAAAGAGCAGTTTCTGTTGGAAGTTTCCAAAATTCCCGGTGTATATGTCCCATCTTTCTATGACCACCAGTATCATGAAGACGGAACGCTGAAGGCAATTGTTCCTATCAATGGTGCGCCGGAAAAGATTACCAAGCGAATCATCGAAAATCTGGATGAGGCATATTGGCCCACAAAAATGATCGTTCCGTCCACGGAAATCGTCCATGATAGAGCAAACCTGGAAGTATTCCGCGGATGTATTCGTGGATGCCGGTTCTGTCAGGCCGGTTTTTCTTGCCGACCGGTGCGAAAAAAAAGCCCGGAGGTGTTGTACCGTCAGGCGGTGGAAACACTAGAAGACTCCGGCCATAATGAGATCACACTTTCCAGTTTGTCAACGTCCGACTACCGGGGACTGAAAACACTGACGGATGAGTTGATCCCTTATTGTCATCAGAATAATGTCAATCTATCAGTACCGTCTTTGCGTGCAGACAATTTCTCACGGGAACTGATGGAAAAGTTGCAGACCGTTCGCAAAAGCGGTCTGACCTTTGCCCCGGAAGCAGGGACCCAGCGTTTGCGTGATGTTATCAATAAGAATTTGACCGAAGATGAGATCCTGAACACCTGCGCCAATGCGTTCTCCGGTGGCTGGAATAATGTAAAACTGTATTTTATGTTGGGTCTGCCTACTGAGACAGACGAGGATGTTTTAGGCATTGCAGAGCTGGTTTACAAGATCATCCAGACCTGGAAGGCGGAGGCTACCAACAAAAAACGTGGTCTGCGTGTCCATGTAGCGACAGCTTATTTTGTGCCCAAGCCCCACACGCCCTTCCAGTGGGAACAGCAGATCACTCCGGAGGAGTATTTGCGGCGATGCAAACTGCTGAAAAGCCATTTCTATTCAAAATCCATTGAATATGACTACCATGCTCCGGATTTAAGCCGACTGGAGGCGGTGTTTGCCCGTGGAGATCGGCAGCTGGCGCCTGTGATCGAGGAGGCGGTGAAAAACGGTGCCCACCTGGATGGCTGGGATGAATATTTCCGCTACGATCTGTGGTTGGATGCGTTTAAGAAATGTGGTGTAGACATGGCTCATTATACGACCCGTGGATTTGATGAAGATGAAATTTTGCCTTGGGATACCATCAATGTGGGCGTGACCAAAAAATTCCTCCGTCGGGAGCGGAAGCAGGCATATGCCGGACTGATTACCCCCGACTGTCGGGAGGGCTGCGCCGGATGTGGTGCAAATTGTTTGTTAAAGGAGATCGAGTGCGATGCCTAGATTGCTATTTGAAAAGACCGGCAACGCCGTTTATATCTCCCATTTGGATCTGATGAGGCTGTTTCAGCGTGCTTTTAAGCGTGCAGGATTGCCTCTGACTCATACCCATGGCTTCAACCCCAGACCCTCTGTTTCAATTGCACTGCCTATGTCTGTGGGCGTGGAAAGTCAATGCGAGCTGCTGGATTTTGATTTGGAAGGGGAAAGTGTGCCCTGTGACGAAATTTTGCGGCGGCTCAATGAAGTGCTTGTGGATGGCGTTCGTGGATTGCAGATCTATGAAGATGGCCGTAAAAATAAAAATCTGGCCTATCTTGATTGTCAGGTGACCATGGAATACGATCGTCCCATTCCGGATGATGCCGCCCAGCAAATGGAGGAGCTTTTCCGTCAGGGAGAAGTTCTGGTGGAGAAAAAGAGTAAAAACGGCGTGACTGAGCAGAATATTATTCCGATGATCCGTGGCTTGACCATAGAAAAAGGGAATAGGCAACTGGTGGTTGCGGCTCGTGTGTGCTGTCAAAATCCCACATTGAACCCGGCGCAACTGGTGGTTGCGGTGGAAAAGTATTTGCCGGAACTGAAACCGGATTTTTCCAGGTGTGCTAGAATTGAGATTTATGATACGGAAGAAAATATTTTTCGATAAGGAGAAACCGAATGAAAGAGCTTTATGAACTGGAAGAATGTCCCATTTGCCGTGGCCCCGGAATGCTGATGCACGAAGGCGGCTGGAATGTGCAGG
>CAZHPO010000041.1:0-10850 GCA_964534615.1 uncultured Oscillospiraceae bacterium | reverse complement strand
AGGAAGACGCTGAGAAGCTGGTCGCTGAGCTGAAGGAAGCTGGCGCTGAGGCTGAAATCAAGTAATTTCAACTTCATATTTTTCCGGTCTATAAAGAAACAGCCGTCATTTGACGGCTGTTTTTTTCATATTTTAGGGGGTTTTTATGGAACAAGTTAACCTGTTTTTTTCCGTTTTACAGCAAAAAATCAGCACGATTCTTGATTACATCACCTTTTTCGGCATTGCAATTGTCGGTTTTTTACTCATTAGTTCCATGTTCCGCTTCCTATTCGGAAAACGGGCACAACTTGGCAAGGCCGTCACATCTGCCATGGAAATTCTATGCCTGTATGTGATTTGCATTTCCATTTTCTGTTTTGGCACACATTGGGATCTTTTCCTCTCTCCCCTTCCCTTTCTTTCCATCGCAGATGGATGTCTGCATATTTTCCCCATTTTAACCGCTGAATTCTCCCTTGTCTCCACGCACTTTCTAAAGCTTTTAATGATTGCTTTTCTGGTCAATTTAATGAATTCCATTATTCCGGAAGGAAAAAAGCTATTGATCTGGCTGCTGTTGCGTGCCACCACTGTTGTCCTGGCCTTAGGTGTTAACTATATTTTAGACATTCTGTTGGGAATATGGCTTCCTCAGGGATTGGGACTGAGTGCCCCCTTGATCCTGTCGGGTGTTCTAGCGTTGCTGATTGCACTAGGCAGTCTGAAACTGATCGTAGGTGCCACTTTATTTGTCGCCAATCCCATTATCGGCGCTCTATACACCTTCTTTTTCTCCAATTTTGTCGGCAGGGCACTGGCTCGCTCCATTATCTCCGCTGGACTCATCACCGCTTTGGTGTGTCTGATGAACTGGCTGGGTATTTTGGCTATTACCATTTCTTCCGCAAGTTTGATCGTTCTGATTCCTGTTTTTCTGATCATTATTTTCCTTTGGTATATAGTAGACCGCATTATATAAAACTCATGCCGCAGTTCAACGAACTGCGGCATGAGTTTATTGCACGCTGGATAAACCATTGCGCCTATTTACTTGACGTCGATAAATAATAACAAATGCAATAAATTCAAATACAAATGTTACAATCCAGGAAATGGGATAGGAGATAAAGAGCATTCCCGGTGTGTGATCTTTTGCAAAGAAGGTGTAAATCCATCCAATTCGGATGCCGCAAACGCCCAAAATAGAGATAATCATGGGTGTCACGGAGCTTCCCAGACCACGCAGTACACCAGTGGTCACATCCATAATTCCCAATAAAAAATAAGGAATACACAAATACAGCATCCGCTCGGCGCCCGCAGCGATAGCCTCAGCCGCATTCGGCGAATCCGTAATATAGATCCGCAGCAACGGTTCCCGAAGCAGGTACACACCTACACCCAGGACAATTCCCAATACCGTCACACAGCCCAAACAAATCTCCATAGTTTTTCGCACACGCTTGTACTGCCCTGCGCCCATGTTCTGGCCAGTAAAATTGATAGCCGTCTGATGAAACGCATTCATAGCCACATAAAGAAATCCTTCAATGCTTCCAGCTGCCGTGTTGCCTGCCATAAATACCTTGCCAAAGGAATTTACAGAAGACTGGATCATCACATTAGAAATTGAGAACAGGGAACCCTGAATCCCTGCCGGCAATCCCAGCTGGACGATTTTCTTGATTTGCTCCTTGTAGATGCGCATTTTCTTCAAATGGAGCTTCACAGCATCCGTACGCTTCATCAGCGCCCAAACTACCAGCACCGCAGATATTCCCTGGGAAATGATCGTCGCCAGGGCAACACCATCCACCGTCATATCAAAGCAAAGAACAAAGAGCAAATTCAATGCCACATTGCACACACCGGCGATGGTCAGATAAATCAGCGGCCCCTTGGTATCACCTGCTGCACGCAGCAGCGCACCACAGAAATTGTATATCATGTTAAAGATCATGCCACAAAAATAAATCTGCATATATACAGTGGAATAGGGCAAAACCTCATCCGGTGTCTTCATCCAGATCAAAAACGTTTCGGCAAAACAAACACCAACGATTGTCAAAATCACACCGCCGATCAGCGCCGTCGGCAGAGCGGTATGTACTGTGCGGTGAACTGCCTCATCGTTTCGGCTGCCAATGGCGTGTGCCAACGTAACGCCTGCACCGGCAGACAGGCCAATAAACAGATTTACGATCAACGTAGTGACCGCATTGGTTGCGCCAACTGCCGATAGGTAAATATCTCCCTTCGAGCCTACCACCACAAGATCAGCCGCATTAAACAGCAGTTGTAGTAACCCTGTCAAAATAATGGGGATCGTATAAGAAACAATGCTGGGGAAAAGAGACCCTGTCAACATGTCACGTTGATTGCGTTTCATAAAAGCCCTCTCTTTCTTCAATACAATACAATACAATACAATACAATACAATACAATACAAAAGATTATTATATCCTCTGTTTGCAGAAAGTTCAAGAGCAAATACCCAGTATCCAAATTTTTTCTGTCAGTTCCCGTATCGCTTTAAAAATATTGACAAATATGGTATAATGTTTGTATCTTTGCGATAAGGTGAACCATATGAAACAATTTTGTCTATTTCTGGCAGTCCTGCTGCTTCTAACAGTCTGTGGCTGCACCCCATCTGATCATTCAGCGCCCATTTTGGCTACCACACGTCCGGTCTATGATCTTACCACCGCCCTCTGTGACGGAACCGGCCTTGAAGTTTCTCTGCTTATCAACGAAAACGTTTCCTGCCTGCACGACTATTCCCTTTCCACAAACCAAATGAAGAATTTGGAAAATGCAGAAATGGTAATCATGTCTGGCGCCGGATTGGAAGAATTTCAGACGGATATTTTAATCCGCTGCAACTATCTATTGGATGCCTCCAAAGGGGTGACATTGATCGAATGTCAGGAAGGACACGACCACGATGGTCACAGTCACGATCAGGACGCCCACATCTGGCTGGCTCCGAAAAATGCAAAAATAATGGCCACGAACATCTGCAAAGGACTTCAAAACCAATTCCCCGCTCAAACAGATCGATTCCAGCACAATCTGGAAACGCTTCTGTCCGAACTGGACAAGTTGCAAGCTTATGGTGAAGAAACTTTAAAAGATCTTTCTTGCCGGGAGCTTATTACCTTTCACGATGGTTTTTCCTATTTGGCACAGGCTTTTGATCTGACCATTCTGTCCGCCGTCGAGGAAGAATCCGGAAGCGAAGCTTCTGCAAAAGAGCTGATTTCTCTGATTGAAAAAGTTCGTCACCACAATTTACCTGCTGTTTTTAATGAAACCAACGGTAGCCCTTCTGCATCTTCCATCATTTCCGCCGAAACTGGTGTAAATGTTTTTACCCTGGATATGTGCATGGGCGACGGAACTTATATTGAAACCATGCACCAAAATATCAATACACTAAAGGAGGCGCTGGGATGAAACCAACCATTCATGGCGGAAAATGCGGCGATTCCTGCTGTCTGAGAGTTCAGAATTTGTCTGTTAAGATCGGAAACGACCAAATTCTTTCAGATGTCAACATGCACGTTCACTGCGGCCAGTTGGTGGCACTTATCGGCCCCAATGGTGCCGGCAAAAGCACCCTGATCAAAGCCATTTTGGGACAGCGTGAGTATGAGGGTGTCATCGCTTTCTCGGCCCCCGGAAGTCGAGGCCAAAATATGAAAATCGGCTACGTTCCCCAAAGTCCCACATTCGACCCCGGCGACCCAATTTCCGTTGCCGACCTGTTTGCCTGCTGTCACAGCCGACGGCCTGCCTTTCTGGGCATCTCCAAAAATACCAGAGAACAGATTTTAGATTGTCTTGATCGTGTACATGGCACAAATCTGATCGACAAGCGTGTGGGCACCCTCTCTGGCGGTGAATTGCAGCGTGTACTTCTGGCATTGGCTTTGGAGCCGATTCCCAACATTCTGATTCTGGACGAGCCCCTATCCGGTGTGGATGTGGAAGGCCAAACCGGTCTTATGGATATGCTGGACGAAATTCGCCACACCTATGACCTGTCTATTCTTATGACCACCCACGATTTCACCACCCTGCCCCGATATGCCAACCAGGTGGCCTTGATCGATCATCGGATCGTTAAATTGGGCAGTGCTCAGGATGTGCTGTCTTCTTCGGAGTTCAGGCAAATTTTCCGTATGGCAGGAGGCAGTGACAAATGAGTATTCTGAATATTTTCGATTATCAATTCATGCGCAACGCTTTCCTTGCCATTGTCATCATGGGACCTCTGTTTGGTATTTTGTCCACCATGGTGGTCACGGGACGGATGAGCTTTTTCTCCGATGCACTGGGGCATTCCGCCTTCACCGGCATTGCCATCGGCTGTATCTGCGGCGTAGCAGCCCCTTTGTGGGTCGCGGTAATTTTCAGTGTTGTATTTTCCCTGCTGTTTTCTTATGTCCGTCATCGCAGCAACCAGGCCGCCGACACTTTAATTGGCGTTTTTTCCAGTGCCGCCGTTGCCTTGGGCATTTTTATTGCCACTCTGGGCGGCGACAGCTTTACAAAATATAACAAGTATCTCATCGGTGATATTCTGTCTATCTCCCTGCCAGAAATCGGCGCTTTGGCATTGGTTTTGATCGCCGTGTTTGTATTTTGGCTGCTCTGCTCTAACAAGTTGACCCTTAGTTCTGTCCATCCGCACCTGGCTTCTTCCCGTGGCATTCCTGTCCACTGGATGCAGACGATTTTTACAACCGTCATCGCCATTGTCGTCACGCTGACCATCTCCAGTGTCGGCCTGATGATCCTCAATTCCCTGCTTGTTCTGCCTGCCGCCGCCGCACGAAATGTTGCTAAAAACCTCAAGCAATACCACCTGTTCTCCGTACTGTTTGCTCTGCTGGCCGGAATTGCCGGTCTGATGGCCTCCTTCTTCTGGGGATCCTCTGCCGGTGCTGCAATTTCCCTAGTTTTGGCCCTTATTTTTGCAATTACATTCTGCTTCCGCAAAAAGGTCGGATAAAACAGAAAGGAATGGTTTTATGTTTGGAGTGTTCTCCAAAAAAATGGACAAAGCAGCAGCTCAGGCTTTCTGGGATTGGTTTTCCAAGGAAGAAGACTGGATCATCAAAACCTACCGGATCAATGAACCGGAAGTGGTCGTAGCCATTGACAAACAATTAAAACCCGTTTTTCCCTATTTCCGGAAGAAATTGGAATTTCAGCTGGTTTTTCAAATCGGCAAAGGTGAATTTTTCTTCTACCATATGGGAAACCGGAAGCTTTCGGCAGATGCTGCTATTTTGAAAGATATGATGCCCCGATCCCTCGCACACCATTGGGATCTCATGATTGAAAAGTAATATGGAAGATATCAAAATCAAACCCATCGCCAGAATGCACAGCGACTTTGCCAACAAATTCGGTATTCCTCGGCAAAGCGGCATTGTGGAAGAACTTCGTTCGACCATTGTTTTCGAGCCGGAATATCGCAACAGTGATGCACTGCGTGGCATGGATGGCTTTTCCCACCTGTGGCTGATCTGGCAGTTCAGCGAAGCCGTTCGCAGCCGGTGGTCTCCCACTGTTCGTCCTCCCCGTCTGGGCGGCAATACACGCATGGGCGTATTCGCCACTCGTTCCCCTTTCCGTCCCAACAACTTGGGGCTGTCCTGTGTTAAGTTTCTGTCTCTGGAAGAAACCGCTGAATTTGGCACCGTGATTCATGTGGGCGGTGCCGACCTGATGGATGGCACACCGATTTTCGACATCAAGCCCTATATTTCCTACGCTGATTGCCATCCAGATGCGCTAAGCGGTTTCACTGGCGGCACAGAAGGCGATGTTTTGGAAGTAAACTTCCCAGACAAGCTGCTGCAAAAGCTCCCTGAGGCCAAGCAAGCCGCCGTCATCGGTATTTTAGCCCATGATCCTCGTCCCAGCTATCAAAAGGATGCCAAACGTGTCTATGGTTTCTCTTTTGCCGGCTATGAGATCCGCTTTTGCGTAGAACAGAAGGTTTTAACTGTTGTAGAAGTAACCTCCCCCTAAACAAAGAACGTGCGCCTGAGCAGGATCTGCTCAGGCGCACCTTTTATTGCTTTCTAGCCAACGTATAGTCATCACCCTGGCGATAAAAAGGACAACGACCATTGGGGGTGGAGAAAAAACGATACACTTCATCCTCGTCCAGATCCATCATGCAGTAGTACTCGTCATACTCCTCGTCATAATCATAGTACCAGCAGGTATCGCATTGACTATCCATACTCACCCCTCCAAATAAACGGTCTTCAATTGGCCATTATCCCAGATCATGCAGCTATTGCTTCCATCCTTCGGAATCGATACCGATCCCGGATTGACACAGCGTATGCCGTTGCGAATTTCGTCCATTTTCACATGGGTATGACCGGAAAGGAAGACACTGCCCTGCTCCAAGGCAGGCAAATGATCCGGATTGTGGTGGTGTCCATGGGTCAAATAGAACGTTACACCGTCAGCCACAAGAACAGCATAGTCCGCCATGCAGGGAAAAGGCAATACCATCTGATCCACTTCCGCCTCACAGTTGCCACGGACTGCCAATATATTGTCTTTATGGCTGCTGAGCATGGGAATTACCTGCTTCGGAGCATACTCTCGTGGCAAATCATTGCGTGGACCATGATACAGCAGATCACCCAGCAGCAGGATCTTATCCGGTTTTTCCATTTCAACCACTTCCATCAGCTTGCCACACCAATAGGCAGAACCATGAATATCGGATGCAATTATCAATTTCATTATTTTCTTCCTTCCAAATAACCGATGATGTCAAAGGATTTTATTTTTTCATCCTTCCGCAGATACAGGGGGTGATGTGGATGCCCTTTTTTTGTGATGGCACCGGCGCATACCCAGTCGGCACCATATTCCTGCCCCACTTCGACCATATCCCGCACACAATCTGCCAGATATCCACGTTTTTCAATGATCGCTCCCCAGGCCGCCCAAACCGTTGGTCTTTCAGAGATCGAAAGCACATAGCGAAATGCCTCTAAATTTTCCCTATGTAAGAGAGCATTGCACTGTTTTTCCATATGGTCAGGGCTGGTCGCTCTTTGGGCATATACATTGAACATGATAAAACTATCGAATCCATTGCCCAAGGCGATCCGCTCCACAGATTTGAGGGTATTATCCAGATTCCCCGGCTCCGCAGTGGATGGGTTGATTCCAATACAAATCAGTGGTTTTTTCCCACGAGTACCCAGAATATACCGATATTCCGAGTAAAAATTAGGGGCATATAGCCACTTAGCAATGTCATAATCGCTGTTAGGCGTATTGGCAGCCTTTAAAGCCTGTTCAAAAGTGACCAGTTCCAGCTGGTCAGTCGTTACAGATGGTATATGCATCGTTACTCCTTATGCCCACAGAACCGTGTCCACGGGAATATCAAATTCTTCTGTCTCCAAATGGGGAAGCATCTGAAATGCGTAGCACAGTGCCAGGGTAGGATGTTCTGGCTCTGCCGCCAAAAACTTATCATAAAATCCCCCACCATAGCCAATTCGATGACCCTCTTTGTCAAACACCAAGCCAGGCATCAAGACCAAAGCTGTTGGATCGTCTGCTACCGGTTCGTCGTCAATAGGCTCAGGGATTCCGGCATAGCCCTTTTCAACCCTGTTCAGTTCTTCCATGTAGATAAACTTCATTTCATCTCCATAAACCTTAGGCACAGCCACTCGCTTTCCGTCCTTTTGTGCCTGACAGAGCATAGGAACCGTGCGTACCTCCTGATTGTAAGGCAAGTAGCCATAAATGGTTTTCGCCTGCTGATAGGCTGCCGACTGCGCAAACAGTTGTCCCAGCCGTTGGCTGGCTGCAACGATCTGCTCCTCCGTCATGGCTCGCTTCTGTTCCCGAATTTGGCGGCGCAACGCTTGCTTATCCATGGTTTATCCCCTCCGCTGTTGTTTTTTCATATTTTAGCAGAAAACAGCAGTAAATGCAAGATTGCTTTCATATTCTCCCTTGACGAATATGTTTTTTTGAACTACAATGGTATTTAAAGAATAAAAATATGGGAGGCAGCTTATGAAGATCTTAGTCACCGGCGGTGCCGGATATATCGGTTCCCACACCTGTGTGGAACTTCTGGATAGCGGATATGAAGTAGTCGTTGTCGATAATCTGTCCAACTCCAATGCGGAAAGTCTCAATCGTGTAGAAAAAATAACCGGTAAATCCCTGGGTTTTTACCTGGGGGACGTGCGTGATGAAGCTCTTTTACAGAAGATTTTTGCTGAAAACAAGATCAGCTGTGTCATTCATTTTGCAGGTCTGAAGGCTGTGGGCGAATCGGTAGCAAAGCCCTGGGAATACTACGATAACAATCTGAATTCCACCCTGATTTTGACCAAGGTGATGCAGCAGGTCGGTGTTAAGAACATCATTTTCTCCTCCTCTGCCACCGTCTATACTGCCGACAATGAAATGCCCCTGTGCGAAACCAGTCGCACCGGCAATTGCACCAATCCCTATGGTTGGACAAAGTTCATGACCGAACAAATTCTCTCCGGCATGGCACACGCTGACAGTGATTGGAGCATCGCTTTGCTTCGCTACTTCAATCCCATTGGCGCCCACGCTTCCGGCATCATAGGAGAAGATCCCAGAGGTATTCCCAACAACCTGCTTCCCTTCATTACTCAGGTGGCTGTCGGTCGGCGTGAAAAGCTCAGTGTTTTTGGCAATGATTACGACACACACGACGGCACCGGTGTCCGCGATTACATCCATGTCGTCGATTTGGCAAAAGGACACGTGGCTGCTGTTCGCTATGTTCTGCAAACCAAGGGCTGTGAGGTCTTCAATTTGGGTACGGGAACCGGCTATAGCGTATTGGACATTGTAAATACTTTTGTCTCCGTGAACAATGTCGCTGTTCCCTATGTGATCACCGATCGTCGCCCTGGCGATATTGCTACCTGCTATGCGGATCCTGCCAAGAGTGCAGAAAAACTTGGTTGGCGAGCCGAAAAAACCTTGGAAGATATGTGTCGGGACTCCTGGAATTGGCAAAAAAACAATCCCATGGGTTACTCCACCGAAGAATAATTTGTACGCCCCATTTGCTGAGCAAATGGGGCGTACAATTGTTATATTAGCTTGTTTTCAAATGTTTGTCTGACTTGTGCCAGTCTTCCATCTGCAAAGGGGCTTTTCAATCCTGCTTCATCCAAAAAAGAAAGGATATATGGTTGGGATAAGGTCATATTTTTTTCAAAACAGGCAACGCCTTTCCCTTTTTCTGCCTGCTCCAGTTCATAGATTTGCAAAGCTGCATCGTTGCTCAGAACATAGCTGATCACATAGAGCGGACTTTCGTAGAAATGGGTAATACATACATAATCCCGGCTGTCTCGTCCCTCCACATCCATGCCATAAGCAGCAAGGATTTCTGCGTAAAATATCTGGATATTTTCTACGGTCAATTCATCACCGGTCAAATCATAGACCTGATGTTCGAAACTGGCATATGCCGCCTGCTCTACATATACGCTGAGGCTGTCAGCCATTTTCAGTGTTTCCAGCTGTCCAACATCATCGGCATATGACAGGCTCAAATACTCCATTGCCTGAGAAAAAATCTCAGCCACATCCACACTTTGATTGGCACCACCATAGCTTGCAAAATCGCAGCAGAAGTGCCCAAATTCGTGGGCAAAAGTCAACTTGTCATATTCACTGCCAGTGGGGCAAACAAAAACATAGGGTGTTGCATAGGTTCCCAGATAAATTTCAAAAGAAGTATTGTACTTATTCTCACCATAGGAAATATCATATACCTTTGCATCTACCATTTGAGAGAAAGCTTTTTTGACTGTTGTACCCATTGACTCAGACATGGATCGGACATATGAGAGCATATCTGTCTCAGTACAGTAATTCAATTCCAGATTGCTCCAAAACCCGGAACTGTTCAATTGCTTGTACAAAGGAACCAGTTCTGCCCGAATATCTGCCATATAGCCAACGGCCTGTTCCGGCGTATAGTCCCGAACGTGATAAAAGTCATAAGCAAACTGCACATAGCTGTCATATCCTGCATATGCAGCAATTTCCTGTCGTAATTGCACCAGTTCCAGGAAAACATCCGCCATTTTACTGCCATACTGTTCGAAATATTGATCGGAATAATATGTAACAGCGGCGGCCTCACCATTGATGATCTGATATTGGGACTGCAATTGGGCTTCCTGTGTCAAAAGGGACATCATTTGATCATCATAAAGGCTTTCCCCTTCATAGCTGTCAAAAAAACCTTCCCCGAAATAATCCTCCCCTTCCAGGGTTTCACGCAGGGGGGATTTTGCCAGAGTGCGATAAAGCTTGTCCATCCCGGCATCTGCGATGGCACTTTGTTGGGCACAATAGCTGTATTCCGCTTCCCAATAGATATCTGACAAATCACGACTATAACGGATAAATGCCAAATTCATGTTGGTGTAAAACTGATCATATACCTGGTAAAATTCCAGAATTGCTTCTTCCAGATTTTCTATCTTTTTTTCTTTCCGGGCGCTGGTACAGCTTTTCTCCAGCACTTCATTAAATTCTGTCATATCCGGGCGGGTGTAATTCATCTGGTCATAAGATACCAGTCCCCCAGCCAAATTGCATCCCGACAACAGCATCGCCATGATCACCATAGCGATCAGTATATAACGCCATATCTTCCCCATGGTTGCACCTCCATTTTCAAGAATTATAGCACAGCTGCCCTGTCAATGCAATAAAAAATACCGAGGCTGCGAAGGCAGTCTCGGTATCTTTTAAGGTTTAATTAACCCTCGTTGCGCATCTGAGCGAAGCACTC
>CAZHPO010000040.1:0-11096 GCA_964534615.1 uncultured Oscillospiraceae bacterium | reverse complement strand
CCCCGAGATCGTGGACATCATCCGCCGTATCGATGCCACGCTGAAAGCGGAGCATCCGGGTCTGTTCATCATCAAGGACAACGCCGCACACATGGCCAACCTGAGCATTTATGTGGGCAGCTATGTCAACGGCGTGGCCGAGATCCACAGCCAGATCCTGAAAGACGACTGCTTTAAGGATTGGTATGCCGTTTTCCCCGAACGTTTCCAGAACAAGACCAATGGTGTGACACCCCGTCGCTGGATGGGGCTGTGCAACCCGGAACTGACACAGCTCATTAAATACCGCATTGGCGGCGACTTTCTGAAGGATCTGGATCAGCTTGCAAAGCTGAAACCCATGATCGACAATGACCTGGTGCGCCAGTTCAACGCCGTCAAGCGTGTAAAGAAAGAGCAGCTTTGCGAGGTCATTTATCAGCACGAAGGCATCCGCCTGAATCCGGACTTTATCTTCGATGTGCAGGTCAAGCGTCTGCACGAGTACAAGCGCCAGCTGATGAACGCCCTGTCCATCGTGGATATCTACTTCCGGCTGAAGAATGGCGAACTGCCCGACTTCCAGCCCACCGCATTCATCTTCGGTGCAAAGTCCGCTCCCGGTTACGCCCGTGCCAAAGCCATCATCCGCTATATCAACCGCATCGCTCGCATGATCAACAATGATCCTGCCGTTGCCGATAAGATGAAGGTGGTCTTCGTCCAGAACTACAACTGCTCCTACGCTGAGCATATCATTCCCGCCGCCGATATTTCCGAGCAGATCTCCCCTGCCGGCACAGAGGCCTCCGGCACCGGCAACATGAAGCTGATGCTCAACGGCGCTGTGACCCTGGGCACTCTGGACGGTGCAAACGTGGAAATCGCCAAGGAAGCCGGCATTGAGAATGAGTATATCTTCGGTGCTACCGTGCAGGAGATCAACTCCGGCAAGGATGCCTACTGCCCCCGTGCCATCTACGACAATAATCCCCATGTCCGTCGTGCGCTGGACACTCTGGTGGACGGCACTGTTCCCACCGACGATCAGCAGAGAGAACTGTTCCATGCCATTTTGGACGGCACACACTGGCACAGAGCTGACCACTACTATCTGCTGTGGGACTACCTGACCTATATCGAGGCAAAGCTGCAAGCCAACCGTGATTACGCCGACCGTCTGGCCTTTGGCCGCAAGTGCCTGGTGAATATCGCCTCCGGCTCCAAGTTCTCCTCTGACCGTACCATTCGTCAGTACGCAGAAGAAATCTGGCATGTCAAGCCCATCGAATACTGAGAACAAAAATGCTCCCCTTGTTCATAAGGGGAGCATTTTATTACAGTCTTGCTGCATCGGCACCTTTCAACTGAAGCTGAAGCTTGTCTGCGATCAAGGCAATGAACTCGGAATTGGTAGGCTTGCCCTTGGTGTTGGACACTGTGTAGCCAAAGAACCGCTGCAAAGTATCCAGATCTCCCCGATCCCAGGCCACTTCAATGGCATGGCGAATGGCTCGCTCCACCCGACTGGGTGTGGTCTGGAAGGTCTTGGCCACCTGAGGATACAGCACTTTTGTAATGGCATTGATCACATCCATGTCATTAACGGCAATGATGATCGCCTCTCGCAGATATTGGTAGCCTTTGATATGGGCAGGCACACCGATTTCGTGAATGATGCTGGTAACCATGGCCTCAATATCATTTTTGTCATTGCGGCGGCTGTTTTTCTTCGCATCTCCGCCACGGATCTCCTCCAGCCGTTCCACCAATGCCTCCATATCGCAGGGTTTCAGCATCAGGTACCGAGCACCTAAATTGGCTGCCGCTGCCGCCACATACTCTGTTATAAAGCCGGATGTAACCAATACTGCCGGTTTGTGATGGTCATTGGCCAAACTTTTAAGAATGCTGATACCATCCCGTTTGGCAAGCATTAGATCCAGCACCAGGATCTGTGGCTTCAACTCCACAATACGCCGCAGTGCCTGATCTCCATCATTGGCAGTGCCCACCACCTGAAACTTGTCCGATCGCTGCAAAGCATTTGCCAAATGTGTGCAGAATTCATCTGTGCTATCTGCAATAAAAACGGTCGTTCTATTTTCCATAATAACTCTCCTGTCCGCAAGTATTTCTGCCCTGGGATTTTCCCCGGAAACGACAGGATTATCCTAGCATAATAAATCTTATTTTGCAAGTTAATTTCGAAACTTTTATTCGCATTAAATCGACATTTTTTACTCAAGAAATAAGTTTTTCAAAACTTTTCGATGTTTTTCGACATAAAAACTGCAAAAATAACATTTCCAATTGTCGATTCTCTCTTTGGTTGACGGCAGCAAAATTATAGTGTACAATGAGGAAAGATAACCAAGAAAGGGGCATAATTATGAACGAATTTTGGAATTTGGATCCCATTTATAAGGGCTTTGACGACCCTGCTTTCAGTCAGGATCTACAGGCTCTGGAAGATAAAGTGGCGGAAATTGTCGCTTTCAGCGCTACCCTGCCCGAATTGTCTTCCATTCAGGGCTTGACCCAGGGCATCGCCCTGCAAGAACAGTTTACCGATCTTTTTGGTAAATTGGCTGGTTACGCCTCCCTTCGTCAAGCCGCAGACACCCGCAATCCCGAAGCAGGTTCCCGTGTGGGGCAGATCATGCAGCTGTACAGTGGCGTTGCCGCACCTTTGGCCGCATGGAAAGATTGGGCTTCTAAAATCGAGAATTTGCAGGAACTGGTAGCAGAGGACAGCAATCTGCGTGCCTACACTTTCCTGTTCCATAATCTGGCCGAGTCCAGCAAATATCTGCTTCCCGGTCTGAGTGAGGAGATCATGGCAAAGTTGAGTCTGTCCGGCGGCGATGCCTGGGCAGATATGCAGCAATATCTGACCAGTACCGTCCCCGTTGCATATAACGGCAGCATCACGAATCTGTCTGCCATCCGCAATCTGGCTTATGATGCCGATCCTGCCGTTCGTAAGGCTGCTTATGAAGCTGAACTGGCCTGCTATGACCGCATTAAAGATGCTGTGGCCTACGCTTTAAACTCTATCAAGTTGGAAACCATCTCCGATTGCCAGCTCCGTGGCTACGCCTCTCCTTTGGAGCGTACCCTCAAGCAATCCTATATGAAGCAGGAGACTCTGGATGCCATGCTGGGCGCAATGGACGAGTATCTGCCCAAATTCTGGCAGTATCTGCGTGCCAAGGGAAAAGCTCTGGGACACGAAAACGGGCTGCCCTGGTATGATCTGTTTGCGCCCATGGGTGCATCTTCCACCAAGTTTACCGCCGAATCCTCCAGAGAATATCTGGTGAATCTGTTCGCAGAGTTTGATAGCGAATTGTCCGAAATGGTGGCCACTGCCTTTGACAACGCCTGGATTGATTTCTATCCCAGAGATGGCAAATCTGGCGGCGCCTTCTGTGCCGGTGTGGAATGTCTGGGCGAAAGCCGTATTCTTACCAATTTCGACGGTCTGTTCACCGACGTCGTTACCTTGGCACACGAACTGGGTCATGCTTTCCACAATCAGTGCATCCGTGATCACCGTCCCCTGAATCACGACTATTCCATGCCTCTGGCCGAAACTGCCTCTACCTTCAACGAATGTGTCGTTATGGCTTCCGCCATTGGTAAGGCCGCTGACAAAGCCGAAAAAATTGCTCTGATTGAATCTCAGCTTCAAGATGCCACCCAGATCATCTGCGATATCTACTCCCGGTTCCGTTTTGAGAAGATGGTCTTCGACAACCGCAGTCAGATGTTTATGAACGCTGATACCCTGTGTCAGTTTATGACCGAGGCGCAAAAACAGTCCTACGGCGACGGTCTGGATCAGAATGTGATGCACCCGTATATGTGGGTCTGCAAGAGCCACTACTACGGTCCCACCTATTACAATTTTCCCTACGCCTTCGGTGGTCTGTTCGCCCGTGGCCTGTACGCACAGTACGAAAAAGAGGGTGCCGCCTTTGTACCCAAGTACAAAAAATTGCTGTACACTACCTGCATTGCCACTGCTGAAGACACCGCCAAAGTTGCCGATATTGACTTGACCAGCAGAGATTTCTGGCGTGGTGCTTTGCAGACCATTGCCGATCAGATCGATCTGTTCTGCACCCTGGTGGAGGAATAACGATGGACAATAGAATTACCGCACTGGCTAACTTTTTAAACAGATCCGTCAGCAGCTATCACGCCATTGCCGTTCTTTCCGAGGAACTGAAGCGGGAGGGTTATGCCCTCCTGTCTGAAAAGGATCATTGGGATCTGGTTCCCGGCGGAAAGTATTTCATGCTGCGCAATGGTACCGCACTGATTGCTTTCCGTGTTCCCCAGACAGCCCCCACAGGCTTTCTGCTCACTGCTAGTCACTCCGACCGCCCCAGCTTTAAGATCAAGGAAAATCCGGAATTAAAAAGTGCCTATATCCGTCTGGCCGTAGAACGCTACGGCGGTATGTTGATGTCCACCTGGCTGGATCGTCCCCTGTCCATCGCCGGTCGAGTGCTGGTAGAGACCGAAAATGGCGTTGAATCCAAACTGGTGAATATTGACCGGGATCTGCTTCTCATACCCAATGTGGCCATCCACATGAACCGGCAGGCCAACGACGGCTATAAGTGGAATCCTGCCAGCGACATGCTGCCCCTGTTCTCCGGCAAGGAATCGGCCGGCAAGTTTGCTGAACTTTTGGAAGAAGCGGCCGGTGGCAAGGTGTTAGGTCACGACATTTCCTTGTATATTCGACAAAAAGCCACCGTTTGGGGCTGCGAAAACGAATATATCTCCTCCGCCGCTCTGGACGATCTTGCCTGCGCCTGGTGCTGTACCCAAGGTTTCCTGAAGGCTTCTGAAAGTAAGAATATGCCCGTTCTTTGCGTGTTTGACAACGAGGAAGTCGGTTCCTCCTCCTTACAGGGTGCTGACTCCGATCTGCTGGAAGTGGTTCTGGAACGGATCTGCACAGCACTGGAGCTGAACAAGAATCAGATGTTGGCGCAAAGCTTTATGCTCTCTGCCGACAACGCCCACGCCATCCACCCCAACCATCCGGAATTTGCTGACCCCAACAATGCTCCTGTGGTCAACGGCGGCGTGGTTTTGAAGTTCAACGCCAACCAGCGCTACACCACTGACGGCGTTTCCGCCGCCATCTTCCGCAAGATCTGCGGCAAAGCCAATGTGCCTGTGCAAACCTACTGCAACCGGGCTGATCTGGCTGGCGGCTCTACTCTGGGCAACATTTCCCTGACCCATGTATCCGTCCCCAGTGCCGATATCGGTCTGCCCCAGCTGGCTATGCACTCCAGCTTTGAGACCGCCGGTGTCAAAGATGCCCTCTATATGGAAGAAGCGCTGACCGCCTTCTATTCCACCACCCTCACCTGTGAAGATGGAAACTATACGCTGAAATAACAAAAGGCAGCAGGCACTGTTGTGCCTGCTGTCTTAATTTTAATTTTGCAACAATTTGGCCAACCGGCAGGTCACCGCTGCACAGCGGTGAGCCGACAGTTTCTCAAAGGTGGGATAGTCCATATCCGCTTCCTCGTCTGCTTTGTCAGAGATAGCACGCAGGATCACAAAAGGCACACCATTGCGGTAAGCAGTATGGGCAATGGCACCGCCCTCCATTTCCGTACACAAGCCCTCAGTCAAGGCAATGATCTTATCTTTCTGCTCTCTTGTGCAAACGAACTGATCGCCGGTGGCAACCCGACCCAGTTTGATATGGCCGGGGTGTACTTCTTCCGCAGCAGTCACTGCCAGTTCGATCATCTGATGATCTGCCGGGAATGCGATCACATCCATGCCCGGCACTTTGCAGTGCGGATAACCAAAGGCATTGCAGTCAAAATCGTGATATATGGCATCCTGGCTGATCAGCAGGTCACCCACGTCCAGATCATTGCACAAGGAACCGGCAATGCCGGTATTCACCAGATGTGTCACGTGATACGTGCTGCACAAGACTTGAGCGCACATGGCAGCATTGACCTTGCCCACGCCGCACTGAACAACCACAGCAGGCAGCCCCTCCAAAACACCCTCACAAAACTCCATACCGGCAATGGTGAAAATGGATTTTCCCTCCATTTTCTCCTTTAAGGTTTCAACCTCCACAACCATGGCGCCAATAATTCCTAATTTTTTCATATTTTCTCCTTATTCCGGATAAATCAGCCGGCTATCATCCACATTTTCCAACAAAACAGCATATTTCCTGCCCCAGTAATTGGCCATTGGCAAATTCATATCCAGATAGTTGCCGCAATCCTTTGCCGACGCCCCCGGAACCTCGCCCTGAAATTCAGCAATAAAGTGGAAACAGCTACGCACCAGAGGCAGCACATCCCGACTTGTTAAATTCCCTTTTACCAGAAGGTAAAATCCGGTGCGGCACCCCATGGGACCGAAATACAGCACTTTCTCTTTCCACACAGGCTCATTGCGCAAATAAGTGGCTGCCAAATGCTCTATGGTATGCACTTCTGCCGTATTCATCACCGGTTCTTCATTTGGAGATGTCAACCGCAGATCAAAGGTAGTAACGGTCTCCGTGCCTACCGGATCTTTTCGGGAAACATACAGTCCCGGCTGCAATAAAATATGGTCAATGGTAAAACTTGTGATTTTTTCCATGGTATTCTCCTGTTTTTGCTTCAATTCTTTTCTATCATACTCCATTTTTGCAGCAAATGCAAGAAAAACATATTTTTTAGTACAATCAGGCAAATCAATGAAAATCTCTTGCTTTTTTATCTGTTTTAGGCTACAATATAGTTGAAATTCTAATATGAAAGGTAGGGCTGAAACAATGGAAAACCAGCCTATGCAAGACAATATCACGCGCAATCCCCGGCGTCGTAGAAAATCCAAAGCCCAAATCTTTCGGGAAGTTTATCTCCCGTTCATTCTGGTGGCTATAGCAGTTTTTGCCGTGATCTGCATTATTGTAGCTGTCGTATCCAATTCCAGTAATTCAGGTCCGAACAATGGTCCCGATGCAAGCAATTCCAAGCTTGAAAAGCAGGCCGAAAAACTGTTGACCCAGGCAGAAGCTCTGGCAACCACACATGATTACGAAGGTGCATTGGAACTGCTGAAAGGGTTCACCGGCGATTTGAAGGATTTCCCGGAAGTTGCCGATGCCATCACCGCTTATACCACCGTGATCGACACCATGGTCTCCTGGAATGCCAATCAGGTCTATAACCTGTCTTTCCACACCCTGATCGCAGATCTGGAAGCTGCATTGGCTGATAAAACTTATGGTCAAAGCGGCAATAATAAGTACAACTCCAATTTCATTTCCACCGATGAGTTCTCCACCATCTTGACGCAGCTCTATGAAGGAGACTACGTTCTGGTCAGTCTGTCCGACCTGTACGAGTACGATGAGGAAAGCAACACCTATGTAGCCAAGGAGCTGAAATTGCCTGCTAATAAAAAGCCCGTCATGTTGACCGAAACTCACTGCAGCTACTATAATTACATGGCAAACAGCCACGCATTTGCCACCAAACTACTGCATAATAAAGACGGATTCTATAACGAGCTGGTCAAATCCGATGGTTCTACGGTCACCGGTTCTTATGATATGGTGCCCATTTTGGAAAGCTTTATCAAAGAACATCCCAATTTCTCTTATAAGGGTGCCAGAGCTACTTTGGCATTCTCCGGCTATAATGGTATTTTCGGCTATCGCATCACCTCTGAGTCTCTGTCCGCTGATGCTTTGGCCAAGGAACAGGCAGATGCCACTGCATTGATTCAGGCTCTGCGTGATGCCGGTTACGACATCGCTTGCTACAGTTATGACAATGTCAACTATAGCAATGTTGATGTGATCCGTGCCGACCTTGCCAAATGGAAAGAAAAGATCGCCCCTGTTTTGGGACAGACAGATATCCTCGTCTTCCCCTGGGATTCCGATATTGGTACTTCCTATCAGGATAACAGCCGTTTTGATGTTCTCTACGAAAACGGTTTCCGTTACTTCATGGGCAGCAGCAACATCATCTTCTCCGAAACGGGCGCAAAGTATGTCCGCCATAACCGGCTTTCGGTCACAGGTTCCAACCTGGCAAATCACAGCTCGTGGTTTAAAGACATCCTCAACACCGACGGTCTTCTGGATAGCCGTCGTGGAAAGATCTCCGAATAAATCAGGCATCCATTGTTTTGACAAGAAAAAAGCACCTTCCAAACGGAAGGTGCTTTTTTCAAGTTTATTTCATCAGCTTGCAGACAAGTTCTGTATAAGCCACCGGATCCGCAATAGGCAGATCCGCCATCAATTGTGCCTGACAGCATAGCAGCTGTGCATAATCCTTGGCCTTGAGCGGATCCTCCACCATGGCATTTTGCAGTGCTTTTACCGCATCATGCTCCGGATTGACCTCCAGAACACGTCCCAGGTCATAGGCAAATTCCGGATTTGCCTTTTTCATATACTTTTCCATCTCAAAGCTCATACCGCCTTCCGGCACCATGGCTACAGGATGACTTCCCAGGTCTGCAGACAGCCGCACTTCTTTTATCTGTTCTCCCAGAGATTCCTTCACAAAAGTCAGCAAACCTTTCAGCTCCTCTGCTTTTGTCTCCAGTTCCTTCTTCTGATCCTCGGATTGCAGCCCCAGATCTTCCGTAGCCGCATTGCAGAAGCTCTTTTCCTCATAGGTCATCAGTGTCTGAGGAATAAACTCATCCACATCTTCGGTGCAAAGCAGCACATCGTAGCCCTTTTTCTCCAGTGTCTCCACCTGGGGCAGCTTACTCAAACGTTCCTTGCTCTCACCAGGGATATAGTAAATTTTTTCCTGACCCTCTGCCATCGCAGATACATACTCTGCAAGAGAGATCAGCTTTTTCTGCCGATGGGAATAGAAAAGCAGCAGATCCTGTACCATCTCTTTATGGACACCATACTGCGCCACGCATCCATATTTCAGCTGACGACCAAAGGCAGCATAGAATTGTTCGTACTTTTCACGATCATTTTCCAGCATGGACTTCAGTTCCGACTTGATCTTTTTCTCAATATTGCGAGCAATGATCGTGACCTGACGGTTTTGCTGAAGCATTTCACGGCTGATATTCAGGCTCAGATCCTGGCTATCCACGATTCCTCGGACAAACCGGAAGTGATCAGGCAGCAGGTCCTCGCAGTTTTCCATAATCATCACGCCGGAAGAATACAGCTGCAAACCCGGCTTAAACTCCCGTGAATAGAAGTCATAGGGTGCTTTTGAAGGAATATACAGCAGCGCCTTAAAGGAAACACTGCCCTCTGCGCTGGTATGAATAACTCCGGCGGGCTTATTGTAATCGAAGAAACGTTCCCTATAGAACCCATCATATTCTTCCTCGGTCACATCTTTTTTTGCACGCTGCCACAGCGGTACCATAGAGTTCAGCGTATCTTCTTCCATATAGGACTCATAACCGTCGTCATCCTCTTTCTTCCGTGACTTGGATACCTCCATGCGGATAGGATAGCGAATATAGTCGGAATACTTCTTCACCAGAGACCGGATCTGGTATTCTTCCAGAAATTCGGAGAATTTTTCTTCCTCGGTATCCTCCTTGATGGTCATAATCACATCGGTACCGGGGGTCTCTCTGCTCGTTTCTTCGATGGTATAACCGTCAGCACCATTTGACACCCATTTATATGCCTTGTCTTCACCGTATTTTCTGGAAATAACAGTGACAGAAGATGCGACCATAAATGCAGAATAGAATCCCACACCAAACTGACCGATGATATCGATATTCTCCTGCTTTTCCATCGCCTGTTTAAAGCCAAGAGATCCGGATTTGGCAATAGTGCCCAGGTTTTCTTCCATTTCTGCCCGGTTCATGCCAATACCATTATCAGAAACTGTCAAAATTCGATTATCTTCATCACGAGTGATGGTAATGGCAAATTCATCCCGGTTCAGCCCCACCTTGTCATCGGTCAGAGCAGTGTAGGCCAGTTTGTCAATGGCATCAGAGGCATTTGAAATGATCTCACGCAGGAATATCTCCCGATGGGTGTAGATAGAATGGATCATCATATCCAAGAGCCGTGCAGACTCCGCCTTGAATTGCATTTTCTCCATAAATAAAAACACTTCTTTCGTAAAATTATTAGCACTCTATTTATTCGAGTGCTAATATTATATCGCAGCTACAGAAAATTGCAAGCCCCTTTTTGAAAAGTTATTGGTTTGTTCACAAGTGTCAACACACCCCTCTGGGAGACCGCTCAAAATCCGATGTTTGATATGCGCAGGTGCCCGTTCTTCACGTCCGGCGCAGCAGGAAAGATTTTTGCCGGTTTATTCGTCGCCGTTTTGCATAAATTTGCCCATAAAATCTGCAATTTTGCCAAAAATACCATTGATTATTTAGGAATATGTGATATAATTAAGCTGTATTTTTATGTCCCATAATATTGTTAAATAATTTTTGGATATATAAGGAGTTTGAAATGATCACTGTCAACAACCTGGGTATGCAATTCGGCGGCCAGTGGCTGTTCCAGCACGTAGACCTGCAATTTTTGCCCGGCAACTGCTACGGCATCATCGGTGCCAATGGTGCCGGTAAATCCACTTTCCTGCGGATCCTCACCGGTGAGCTGGACTCTACCAACGGTACCATCTCAATTGAACCGGGCAAGCGTGTTTCCGTCCTGAAGCAGAACCAGAACGCCTACGATGATTATACCATTCTCGATACCGTCATCATGGGCAACCAGCATCTGTACGATGTAATGAAGGAAAAGGATGCCATCTACGAAAAAGAAGACTTCACTGACGAAGATGGTCTTCGTGCCGCCGATCTGGAAGCAGAGTTTGCAGAGCTGGGCGGATGGGAGGCTGAATCCGATGCCAGCCGTCTACTGCAGGGTCTGGGCATTACCACCGACCTGCACTACGACCTGATGGAAACCACGGACCCCCGGTTGAAAGTGAAGGTGCTGCTTGCGCAGGCACTGTTCGGCAACCCCGATATCATCATGTTGGACGAGCCCACCAACAACCTGGACATTGAGGCCATCAACTGGCTGGAAGACTTCCTGCTGGACTTCCCCGGCATGGTCATCGCCG
>CAZHPO010000039.1:0-11283 GCA_964534615.1 uncultured Oscillospiraceae bacterium | reverse complement strand
TTTCATACTGACGAGCTTACCGCAAGTCGCCGCTAGGTTTGACACTTACAATCTAACACTCTCTGAGCGCACAAACAGTTTGCCCGGCATGGAAAACCATGCCGGGCATTTTCATTAGAACAGGGTGATCTGGCTGGTATCTGGCAGGTCTCCAAAGGCGCCTGCCTCTTTCAGCATTTGAATATGGGTCTTGGAAACCTTAGGACAAGCCGCAGCTACTTCCTCAATAGAAATAAACTGCTTCCCTTTTCTCCCCTCCATCAAGTCCCATGCCGCACTTTCACCCAAGCCGGAAATTGCCACAAAGGGGGGCAGTAACTTTCCATCTTTCACCTGAAAACGTGTTGCATGGCTTTCATAGATACTGATGGGCCAGAATTCAAAACCACGCAGATAGTACTCATAGGCCACTTCCAGCGTGGTCAGCAGATCTTCGTCTTTATCGGTGGCATTTTCATTGCTTTCAATGGCATTGATATTTGCCAAAACCGTGTCCATTCCTTTGGTCATCAGCACCGCATCAAAGCCACCTTTCTGACTGCGACGGTAGAAATAGGCCGCATAGAACGCCAGTGGATGATAGACTTTGAACCAGGCAATTCGGAAAGCCATCATAACATAGGCAACGGCGTGGGCTTTGGGGAACAGATATTTGATTTTCTTACAGGAAGTGATATACCAATCCGGTACACCGGCAGCCTTCATTTCCTCCTCTGCGCCCTCCGGCAGACCTCTACCCTTACGAACCGCTTCCATGATTTTAAAGGAACGCTTTTCCGGCAAGCCCATAGAAATCAGGTAGATCATAATATCGTCACGACAGCCTACGGTTTCGTGGGGTTTTGCGGTGCCGGACATAATCAGATCTTTTGCATTGCCCAGCCACACGTCTGTACCATGGGTATAGCCGGAAATTCGAAGTAAAGTGTCAAACTTATCGGGCATGGTATCCAACAAAACACCACGGGTGAAGCGGGTGTTGAACTCCGGCACAGCAACGGCACCTGTGGGACCAAGGATCTTGTCATCCTCATATCCCAGAACCTTGGAGGATGTAAAAATGGACATGGTCTTGGGATCATCCAACGGAATTGTTTTTGCATCCACACCGGTCAGATCTTCCATATATCGGATCATCGTAGGATCATCGTGACCCAGCATATCCAGCTTGAGCAAATTCTCCTCCATGGAGTGATATTCAAAATGCGTTGTTATCTGATCCGCATTGGGGTCATCTGCCGGATGCTGCACCGGGCAGAAGTCCCAAATCTCATTTTCCTGCGGAATGACCACCAGACCGCCGGGGTGCTGACCGGTCGTACGCCGCACACCCACACAACCGGCCGCCAGACGGTTCTTTTCAGCGCCGGAGGCAGTTTTGCCCCGTTCTTCCAGATACTTTTTCACATAACCATAGGCGGTCTTTTCTGCCACTGTACCGATGGTTCCGGCTCGGAACACATGGGATGAGCCAAACATTTCGATACAGTAAGCGTGGGCGTTTGCCTGATATTCGCCGGAGAAGTTCAGGTCAATATCCGGCACCTTGTCGCCGCCGAAACCAAGGAAAGTTTCAAATGGAATATTAAAACCATCCTTCTCCATTTTTGCGCCGCACAGCGGGCAGTCCAAATCTGGCAGATCTGCACCGCAGTTAATTTCCTTTGGCACATCCAAAAACGTATGCTTACAGGCGGCGTTGGGGCAGCGATAATGAGGTGGAAAGGAATTGACCTCCGTAATACCGGACATATACGCCACAATAGACGAGCCAACCGAACCACGAGAACCCACCAAATAGCCATGCTCCAGAGAATTCTGCACCAGCTTTTGTGCGGACATATAGATCACATCATAGTGACAGGAAATAATATCATGCAGTTCTGTTTCTACGCGTTTTTTGAAGATTTCCGGTGGATTTTCACCATAGAGTCTATGGAATTTTCCATACACCAATGATTTCAGATCCTCCACAGAGTTTTCAATTTTCGGTGCAAACAGATTATGGGGTACAGGCCGCAAACTTTCTACCATATCCGCAATACGGTTGGGATTTGTGATGACCACTTCCCTGGCCTTTTCCTCTCCCAGATAAGCAAATTCGTTGAGCATATCATCGGTAGTACGGAAATACAGAGGATTGTCCTTGTCCGCATCTTCAAACCCCTTCGTTGCCAGCAGGATATGTCTGTAGATTTCATCTTCCGGATTCAGGAAATGAACATCACCGGTGGCCACCACAGGTTTGCCCAATTCTTCACCCAGACGGACAATGGTACGATTGTAATCACGCAGATCCTCATCGGTTTGCGCCTTGTATTTTTCATTAGCCAGCATAAACCGGTTGTTGGCAATGGGCTGGATCTCCAGAAAATCGTAGAAAGAAGCAATTCGCTTCAGCTCGTCATCACTTTTGCCATCCAGCAGCGCCTGGAACAGCTCGCCAGCCTCACATGCAGAACCGATGATCAAACCTTCTCGAAGTTCTAACAACTCCGATTTTGGCATTCTGGGCACACGTTTAAAATATTTCAGGTTGGCATCGGAAATCAGGTGGTATAGGTTGCGCAATCCCTGCTGATTTTTCGCAAAGAGGATGATATGTCTGGCTTTGCGATTATCAATTCTCCCTTTGGATCGAAGTGCCGTCATCGCAGGGTTGATGGTCTGAAGTGAATGGATATCATGTTCATCTTCCAGTTGCTTCATCAGCCTTGCCATAATCATGCCGCAGGTAACGGCATCATCCGCAGCCCGATGGTGATTGAATTCGGGCAAACTCAATGCATTGGCCACAATATCCAGCTTAAACTTTCCCAAGTGGGACAGCAGATTTTGAGCCAAAATCAAGGTATCTGCTGATGTAAAGGAATAAGCAAGCCCCTGCCGCTGACATTCGGCACGAATAAATCCGGTATCAAATTCTGAATTGTGGGCAACCAGCACACGGCCTGCTACAAAATCCATAAAGCGGGGCAGAACTTCCTCGATTTTTGGAGCGCCCTCCAACATATCATCCGAAATACCCGTCAATTCAACAATGGTTCTGTCCAGTTTCTGTCCCGGATCCACAAAAGTTTGGAAACGATCCACTTCTTCCCCGTTCTTCATAACCACTGCACCAATTTCAATAATGCGATCGGTCTGGGAAGAAAGGCCGGTGGTCTCCAGATCAAAGGCCACAAATTCCTGATCAAAAGACATATCCTGGTTTCCGTGAACAACAATTCGGTCGTCCACGTCGTTGACATAATAGCCTTCGCAGCCGTAAAGAATTTTAATATTCTCATCCGTTCCGGCAACCTTCGCCTTGGATGCAGCTTTCATGGCATCCGGGAAAGACTGGGCGCAGCCGTGATCTGTGATGGCAATGGCTCGGTGTCCCCAAGCCGCCGCTTGTTTGACCGCCGCTCCCACATCAGTTAAAGCATCCATGGAACTCATGGTGGTATGCAAATGCAACTCCACACGCTTATTGCCCACTGCGGTATCTTGACGCTTGGGCATGGAGCCGGGCATCATGGAAAAGGGTTTCAACACGGTTTCATTGTCAAATTGGTTGATCATCAGCTTGCCTTGTACCCTCAGCACTGATCCAACATTGACATTTTCAAGGATGGGCTTGGCTTCATTGGCTTCCATAAAGCGATTGATGCGAATAGAACCAGTGTTGTCCGTCATGTCAAAGTTGACCACCCATGCGTTTCTCTTTTTCAGCTCTTTGTGTTCAACTGCAAATACTTTGCCTTCAACAATGACACTGCCCATGTCCAGATTCAAATCTTTCATGGGTATGGCAGTGCCTTTAAAAGGCTTACCATAAAATGTAACAGATTCTGGTTGGGACTGGGGCTTCTTTTCAGGAGTAGGAACTGCTACAGAAACGGTTGTCAATGCTTCATCTCGCATTTTTTCCATAGCTGCAAACAAATCCTTGCCCTCCAGCGCTTGTCCGGCTTCAAATTCGATAGTCACAGGTGTGGCAAAACGCTGCTGCAACTGACGCTGTACAGCAGGAGCTGCCTCCTGCAATTGATTCACACCGTTGCCCAGGAGTTTTACAGTCAATTTCTGATCCGTCCACTGCCATTGTGCGCCGGCCAATGCGCCTCGGTTCATGGAGTTCTGTTCCACGAACAAATCCCGCAGTTCTTCCGGCTCCATCTTCTGTAATTGGTCAGCAGGATGGGTCGCCGTCAGCTCCAGAGAACGCAGTCCATAGCTTAGCTGCAACTGTCTGGATATTTCTTTTAAATGTCGCAGCGGAATATAGCAGTTACTATGAAGGGCGACTTGCACCTTCTGCGCCACCGGATCAATATCCGCAGCGGCAATAGCCGCCTGGGAAAGCGCAGAGCGCAACTCATCAGGCGGCTGGAAATCCGGGAACATATCTAAAAATAAAACAGTCTTGTCCATATCTTACAGTTTCTCTATTCTCCGGAGCAAGGCTGGCAGAAGCTCCTCATATGGAAGTTTTTCCACCTGTACTCCCTTCTCAAAAATCATACCCCAACCATCGCCACCTGCAATACCAATGTCGGCCTCTCTCGCTTCGCCGGGACCATTGACCACGCATCCCATCACGGCTACCGTAATAGGCTTAGGACAGTCTTTCAGTGCCTCGTCCACCCGATTTACCAGAGAGATCAAATCGATCCTTGTACGGCCGCAGGTGGGACAGGAGATAATATTGACCCCCTCTTTGCGCAGGCCCGCAGCTTTCAAAATGTCTTTTGCTGCATAAACTTCCTGCACCGGATCATCCGTAAGGCTGACACGAATGGTATCTCCAATACCATCGAGCAACAAGGCACCAATGCCCATGGCAGATTTAATCATACCCATTTTCACAGGTCCGGTCTCAGTCACGCCAATGTGTAAAGGATAGTCACTTCTTCTGCGAAACAGCCGAGTTGCCTCCACCATTGTCGGTACAGTGGAAGATTTCATGGAAACACAGGTGTCGTAAAAGCCAAATTTTTCCAACAATTCCAGATGATCAAAAGCACTCTCTACCAGCGCTTCGGCAGTAGGATGACCGTATTTTTCCAAAAGTCGCTTATCCAAACTGCCACCGTTGACACCAATACGGATGGGGATATGTTTTTCTTTACACACATCCACCACCGCTTTTACCCGATCTTCGCCACCGATATTGCCAGGATTTATCCGAATTTTGGATGCACCTGCCTCAGCTGCTGCGATGGCAAGTTTGTAATCAAAATGGATGTCCGCAACCAACGGCAAATCACTCTGCTTGCAAATCTCAGCAAATCCACAAGCAGCTTCCATATTTTGAACAGACAGTCGCGCGATCTGGCATCCGGCGGTTTTCAGCGCACGAATCTGCGCCAAAGAGCCTTCCACATCGGTGGTTTTTGTATTAAGCATGGACTGAATGACCACTGGCGCACCACCGCCGATTTTCACACCGCCTACTTGGATCTGTCTGTTCATCATTATCACCTCATAATTATTTGGAAAATATCCTTAAACATAATCACTGCCATCAAAATCAAAAGAACCACCATACCTGCTGCATGGATATAGCCTTCGTACTTGGGATCCAGCTTTTTCTTGGTTATTTTTTCGATTGCTGTGGTCAGCAGCAAAGATACCACACGACCACCATCCAGTGCCGGAATCGGCAGAAGGTTCATAATCGCCAGGTTGATGGCAATAATGCCACCGAAGTTCAACAAGTTCAGCATTGCATAGAACCAGTTCCCGGATTGAGACGCCACACTGTTCATCTGATCGACAATACCCACAGGGCCGCTCATATCCGACATTCCAACTTCCCCGGACAGCAGCATTTGCAGGCTCAGACGCACAGTTCTACCTGCATTGAGGGCATTTTTCCAGCCATAATCCAGTTTATCGGCAAAAGTGAACTTGTTCGACAGCTGGAAACTAAAGCCATATCGCATGGAAGTTGTGCCATCTTCGTTGGGAAACTCATGTTTTTCCATAAGGAAATTATTCAAGTAGACTTTTTCGCCATTACGCAACACAACCAAATCATGAACATCACCGGGATTGATGGCTAGGAACATAGAGAAATCGCTTTGCACATAGACCTTTTCTCCATCGACTTCCAGAATGGTATCACCAACCTGCAAACCGTTGTCTCCGTTGAGGGTACATCCATCTTCAAAAGAACCAACCGTGGGCAAAACTACCTGCTGAATGGGCATGGCCACCAGAATCATAATCAGCACACCAGCAATGAGATTCATGCCGGCACCGGCCACCAAAATCAGAAATCTTTTCCACCAGGCCGCATTACCAAAAGAATGGGGATTTTCACTGTCGCCATCCTCGCCTTCCATGGCACAATAGCCGCCAATGGGGATACAACGGATAGAATAAAGTGTCTCCCCTTTTTGCTTTTTCCAAATGGCAGGACCCATGAACATGGAAAACTCATTGACCTGCACACCGGAGAGTTTTGCGGTGATAAAATGACCGAACTCGTGAATAAAAATCAAAAAACTAAAAATCAGAATTGCGAAAATAATGCTCATAAAAATCCTCAATCATTGAAATGTGTCTGCACATATTGCCGAGCGAGACAGTCGGCTTCCAATATTTGCTCCAAATCCGGTTCTTTCACATATGGGACAGTCTGAACTGCTCCGGAAACCAGATCATAAATATCATAAAAACTGATTTTGTCAGCCAGGTAAAGTGCCACTGCTTCCTCGTTTGCAGCGTTCATCACCGGGCAGGCAGTGCCTCCTTTTTGGGCACATTCCATAGCCAGGCGCAAGCACGGAAAAGATTCCAAATCCGGCTTTGCAAAGGTCAGCCCACCACAAGTCGTCAAATCCAGTGGCTCAACAGGGCAAGCCATACGCTGAGGATATGTCAGCGCCAGCTGAATGGGCAGGCGCATATCCGGTGTTCCCATCTGAGCCATGATCGCACCATCCACAAATTCCACCATAGAATGAACAATGCTCTGGCGATGAACCAAAACTTCCACCTGCTCCAACGGCAGATGATACAGCCGCATAGCCTCGATCACCTCCAGCCCCTTATTCATCAAAGTAGCGCAATCAATGGTGATTTTCGGTCCCATTTTCCAATTTGGATGACGTAGCGCATCTGCTTTTTTAGCAACTGCCAGTTGCTCTCTGGTCTGGCCAAAAAATGGGCCACCGGAACAGGTCAAAATGATTTTTTTCACTTCACTTGAGCTGCGTATACCCATAAGACATTGAAAAATTGCAGAATGTTCTGAATCCACCGGGATGATTTCTGCCCGATATTTTTCTGCCTCTGCCATTACAAGTTCACCGGCACAGACCAGTGTTTCTTTATTGGCAAGTCCAATGCGTTTCCCGGCACGGATCGCTGCAAGCGTAGGCTTCAACCCCACCATTCCAACAACTGCGGTAATCACAACGTCAACTGACGGTAGCGTGGCCGCCTCAATAAGCCCCTCCTCGCCCCAGGTCACCCGAATCGGCAGGTCAGAAAGAGCAACCTGCAGTTGCGTCGCCGCTTCCTTCGTGGACATGACAGCCAGCTCCGGCCGGAATTGACGGCACTGCTGTGCCATCCGTTCCACACTGGTACATGCAGTCAATGCTGCAACTTTTACATCCGGCAGGTGGCTGATAATATCAAGACTTTGCCGACCGATTGAGCCGGTAGAGCCTAAAATTGAAACACATTTTTTCATTGGCATCACCAAAAACAAAAAAGCGTCAGCAACGCTTCGGCCAAGGGTGCGGTAATCATCACAGAATCAAATCGATCCAAAATGCCACCGTGACCGGGAATCAGCTTTCCATAATCCTTAATACCGGTCTGCCGCTTAATGACAGACATATTCAAATCGCCAAAAACACTGCACACTGAACCGACCAATCCGTAAATCGCCAGCTTCCAATAGCTGACATTGTGATAACCGTTTACACTGAGTACATAGGCAAAAACGAGCATGCCGATCACTGTGATTACCACGCCGCCGACAAAGCCTTCCCAGGTTTTCTTCGGGCTGATGGTAGGACACATTTTATGCTTTCCAAAAAATACACCTACAAAATAGGCGCCTGTGTCAGAGCAATATGCCATAATAAAAGGAATCAGCAGGAAGCTCCAATTATATTCTATGCGGATGCGCAGCAGTGCCGTCAGTAAAAACGGGATTACCAAACCCGACAGCAGGCAGTAGCACAGTTTTTCCACCGGAACTTTCCCGGATGTAAACAACAGTTCGCTGAACAATAGCATGGTATACGCCAAAATACCCAGCACAAGGGCGGCCTGATTACACCCAAAATAACTCCAAAGGCTGATAAAAACCGCCATCAACGCAGAATAGATATTCAGTTTCAGCTCTTTTACCAACCCTGTCGTGTACAAAAGCTCGTAAGAGGCCAATGCTGTCATAGCCGCAACGGTAATAGCCGTCACCCAGACTGGGGCAATAAAAAAGGTCAGTGCCATGACGATTCCAAAGACCGTTCCGGCAATTATTCTTGTTTTCATTTCTTTGTGCCTCCAAAGCGGCGATCCCGCCGATGATATTCTTCGATAGCTCGGTCCAGATCTTCATCGGAGAAGTCAGGCCAAAGTACATCCATAAATACATATTCTGAATAGGCACTCTGCCAGGGCAAAAAATTGCTGGTACGCAGTTCCCCGGAAGGGCGGATCACCAGCTCCGGATCAGGAACACCGGCAGAGTCCAAATAATTTTCAAATTTCTGTTCAGTCAGGTCCTCAGCGCTGCACCTGCCCGCTGCAACATCAGCAGCAAAAGCACGAGCCGCCCGGACAATCTCGTCCCGGCCACCGTAATTCAGGCAAAAATTCACTTGTGAATCGGTGTATATGCTGGATTTTTCCACTGCTTCCTGACAAAGTCTTTGCAGCTTGGGACTCAGACGGCTCAAGTCTCCAAACACTCGAAATCGAATATGGTTTTTTTCCATATCCTGTAGTGCCTCTTTCAAATATCTTTCCAACAAAAGCATGATCGAGGAAACTTCATCTGCTTCCCGTTTCCAGTTTTCTGTTGAAAAGGCATATACCGTCAGATACTGGACCCCTAATTCATGGCAATGTGCAGCGATCCGACGAAAGGTTTCTGCTCCGGCCTTGTGACCGGCTTTACGGGGCAATCCCCTTTTCTTTGCCCAGCGACCATTACCGTCCATGATGATTGCAATGTGCTTGGGTGCAGGTAATTTGGGTAGCTCAACGGGTGTCATAGGGCATACCCCTTTCTTTTTTGATACAATGCAGCGGGGGCGGTATACGCCCCCGCATACAAAGCGAAATTAGATGGCCATCAGTTCCTTTTCCTTGGCAGCGGTGGCATCGTCCACCTTCTTGATGTACTTATCCAGCATATCCTGCAGATCCTTTTCGGCCTTCTTCTGCTCGTCTTCTGTGATTTCACCGTTCTTCTTCAGCTTTTTCACATAATCCATGCCGTCACGACGAATATTACGCATGGCAACCTTTGCATCCTCTGCGTACTTCTTGATCTGCTTGACCAGCTCTTTGCGGCGATCTTCTGTCAGCTGAGGGAAAGTCAGTCGAATGACACGACCATCATTCTGAGGGTTAATGCCCAGATCAGACATCTGAATAGACTTCTGAATGTCTTTGAGCAGCTTGGTATCCCAGGGGGAGATGACCAGGGTACGGGCATCGGGAGAAGAAATAGTAGCCACGCCAGCCAGAGGAGTCTCGCTACCATAGTATTCAACAGTAATACGATCCAGAACCTTTGCGTTTGCCCGGCCAGCACGGACGGCGCCAAACTCCTCACTCAGATGCTCCAGGGTCTTGTCCATTTTCTTGCCGTATTCTTTAAAATCAACGCTCATTATATATTTCCTCCTTAAAACTTGTTTTTAACGGTAGTTCCGATGGATTCGCCACGCACCACACGCAAGATGCTGTTTTCTTCATCCAAGCCAAAGCAAACCATGGTCATATCGTTGTCCATAGCCAGTGCCATAGCTGTAATGTCTGTGGCTTTCAGATTTTTCGCCAATGCTTCGCCATATGTCAACTGCGTATAGCGAACTGCATCAGGATCTTTATGGGGGTCAGCAGAATAGATCGCATCGATATTTTTAGCCATCAGCACAGCATCCGCTTCGATCTCCACGCCACGCAGCACTGCACCGGTATCGGTGGAGAAGTATGGGTTGCCTGTTCCTGCGGCGAACAAGACGACCTTTCCTTCATTCAGATACCGATTAGCGGTATCACGGGTAAAATACTCACAGAACTTATTCATTTCCACTGCGCTGAGCACACAGGCTTCCACGCCCTGCTTTTCCAGTGCATCTGCTACAGCAATACAATTCATCACCGTGCCCAGCATTCCCATGGCATCAGCATGACTGCGCTGCATTTTATCAGCTCCGTCTTTTACACCACGCCAGAAATTACCTGCGCCGATCACAACGCCCACCTGAACGCCCAGCTCCACACAGGTTTTGATGCTATTGCAAACATCTTGAATAATATCAAAATCCAGGCCATGATGTTTTTCACCTGCCAAAGCTTCACCGCTGACTTTTAGCAGGATACGCTTGTATTTAATTTCGGACAAATCAAGTCCCCCCTTCTCTCTTATCCCCACTATTTTATATGATGAAACGGAAAATGACAATAACAATTTTTGATTTTTTGCAAATTGTTCTCTGATTTTTTACAAATTCTTCTACTTAACCCTTTCATTTTCTTGTCAACCACATCAAGATGAACTTTTTTCTTTCAATTTAGTTGCAATATTTACATTCATCGGTTATAATGTGAGTAAGTTTTGAATTTTAGACTTAGAGAGGATCGATTAAATATGGCTGAAATCACCGAAAGCAAGAATTTCATCCACGCATTTATTGACGAAGACATCGCTGAAGGCGGTCGCTTCGAAGGCCAGACTGTCCACACCCGTTTTCCCCCGGAGCCCAACGGCTACCTGCACATCGGCCACTGCAAAGCCCTGATTATCGATTTTGGCACTGCCGAAAAGTTCGGCGGAATGTGCAATTTGCGTATGGACGATACCAATCCCACCAAGGAAGACGTTGAGTTCGTCGAAGCCATCAAGGAGGATATCCATTGGCTTGGTTTCGACTGGGGCGATCGCTTCTACTATGGCTCTGATTACTTTGAAAAAGACTACGAATACGCCGTGGAACTGATCAAGAAAGGTTTGGCTTACGTTTGTGAGCTGACCCCTGAGCAGGCCAAGGAGTGCCGTGGTGACCTGACCACCCCTGCTACCTCCCCCTATCGGGA
>CAZHPO010000038.1:0-11420 GCA_964534615.1 uncultured Oscillospiraceae bacterium | reverse complement strand
CCCCTCTCAGCCTGCTACCGAGAGCCTGTACTATGCGCTGGAGCAGATGGGCGTGTCCACAGGTCTGAACGAAGATGCGATCAATGCTGTCAATGATTATTTCAAGCCCATCAAGCAGAAGTATATCGACAACGGCACCCTGAACCCCAAGTCCATGGGCACCGACGCCATGGCTCTGGTGTACAAGGTTCCCGGCGGTATGCTCTCCAACATGATCGCCAACCTGACCGATATGAAGGCTATGGACAAGTTCGATGCTGCACTGGCTGAGATTCCCAATGTTCGTAAGGATCTGGGCTATCCTCCCCTGGTCACTCCGCTGAGCCAGATGGTGGGCAACCAGGCTGTTACCAATGTGCTGCTGGGTGAGCGCTACAAGACCATCTCCAAGGAGATCAAGAACTACTTCAAGGGCGAATATGGTCTGTCTCCTGCACCTGTGAACGCTGATCTGGAAAAGCGTATTCTGGCTGAGGCCGGTATGGATAAGCCCCTGAACTGCCGTGACGAGGACTGCAAGCGTGACGGTCAGGACTTCGTGAAGGCCAAGGAAGCACTGGGCGACCTGGCAAGAAACGAAGAAGATGTGATGAGCTATATCTGCTACCCCGACCAGACCCGTAAGTTCCTGGAAGCGAAGAAGGCTGAGGCTGAAAACATCGTCACTTACAGCATTGTCGAAGCTTAAGGAGGCGGCGTATGGAATATACTGTTGCTGAAATTGGCATTTTGGCACTGCTGGGATATGTGGTGGTTTTCTTTGGTATTGCATTGCTGATGATCGCCATCACACTGCTGGGCAAAGCCATGAGCCCGAAGAAAAAAGAAGCACCTGCAGTCGCAGCTGCTCCGGTGGCTGCCCCTGCTGCCCCCACTGCCCCCGGCGTGGCCGGTCAATTGAAACTGCATGACGTTGAGCCGAAAACTGCTGCCATGCTCATGGCCATTGTAGCCGACAAGATGGGAAAGCCCATCAATGAACTGCGTTTTATTTCCATCAAGGAGGTCAAGTAAGATGAAATATAAAGTGACCCTCAACGGTCGTACTTACGAAGTTGAAGTGGAAGCCGGTCAGGCACAGTTGCTGGCTGAATACGAAGCCATCGCTCCTTCTGCACCTGCCGCACCTGCCGCCGCCCCCGTGGCTGCTGCTCCGGCCGCTGCACCTGCCGCACCTGCTGCCGCTGCTGTTACCGGAAGCGGTGAAGTGGTAAAAGCACCGATGCCCGGTACTATCCTGAAAGTGAATGTCAATCAGGGTCAGGCTGTCAAGGAAGGCGAAGTGCTGGTGATCCTGGAGGCCATGAAGATGGAAAACGAGATCATGGCACCCAAGTCCGGCACCATTACCCAGGTGATCGTCACCAAGGGATCTAGTGTGGATACGGATGCACCCTTGGTCGTCATCGGCTAAGGAGGAACGTTCACATGAATATTGGTGAGATCCTTCTGGATTTGTGGAGCAAATCCGGATTTGCCAGCATTTTTTCCAACTTTACAGATGGTGGCTGGCAGTATCTGGTGATGCTCATTATTGGCTGTGTGCTGCTGTATCTGGCCATTGTCAAGAAGTTTGAACCCCTGCTGTTGTGCGGTATTGCCGTTGGTTGTATTCTGACGAACCTGCCAAATGCAGGATTGTACCATCAGGAACTGTGGACGGCCTTTATGGACGAGAGCAGCAGTGCCTATCACAGCTATGGTGCGATCCTGAAAGAGGGCGGCCTGCTGGATATCTTCTACATCGGCGTCAAGGCCGGTATCTACCCCTGCATTATTTTCATGGGCATTGGTGCCATGACTGACTTTGGCCCCCTGCTGAGCAATCCCAAGAGCCTGCTGCTGGGTGCTTCCGCACAGCTGGGCGTGTTCGCTGCTTTCTTTGCAGCCCGTGCTACCGGTATGTTTGATGCGCTGGAAGCTGCTGCCATCGCCATTATCGGCGGTGCAGACGGCCCTACCGCCATTTTGGTCACCAGTGCTCTGGCACCCCACCTGCTGGGCGCCATTGCTGTGGCGGCTTATTCCTACATGGCTTTGATCCCCATGATCCAGCCGCCCATTATGCGTGCGCTGACCACTGAGAAGCAGCGTAAGATCAAGATGGAGCAGACCCGTACCGTATCCAAGGCGGAAAAGGTGATTTTCCCCATTGCAGTTACCATCTTTGTGGCTCTGCTGCTGCCCGATACCGCTGCACTGATCGGTTGCCTGATGTTTGGTAACCTGATGAAGGAAACCGGTGTCACCGAGCGCTTGAGTGACACGATGCAGAATGCGTTGATGAACATTATCACCATTTTGCTGTCCACTTCTGTGGGCGCTACCATGGTGGGCACGAATTTCCTTACCGGTCAGACACTGCTGATCATCGTGCTGGGTGTTATCGCCTTTGGTCTGTCCACTGTGGGCGGCCTGCTGGGTGGTCAAGCTCTGTACTTTATCTCCGGCGGTAAGATCAACCCCCTCATCGGCTCTGCCGGTGTTTCCGCTGTCCCCATGGCTGCCCGTGTGGCCAACACCGAGGGACAGAAGGCCAACCCCTCCAACTTCCTGCTCATGCACGCCATGGGCCCCAACGTTGCAGGTGTCATTGGCTCTGCCATCGCCGCAGGTTTCCTGCTGAGCGTATTTGGTTAATAAAGCTGATCCCCCTCCGCACAGCGGAGGGGGATCATACTATTTGTAGACGATGCAAGGCTTTTCCTTTGGGAGAGCAGTCAAAAATCTGCGATTTTTGACTGAGAGGGAGAACAGGGAACCCTCTCCCTACAATGGAAATAGCCATTTATTTTGTTTAGACGTACTGAATTTCTACGCCGCCAAAGGACACAGTACCGGTCAGATAAATAATACCCTTACAGTCAGGATCGGGGCATCCTTTCGTATCAATGTCCCCAAAGGAGGCACTACTGTCGCACTGAACACGGTAGCATCTCGGTACAATTAAATTCAGAGCGCCGAAACTGCAGGTAATGTCGATGGTGCAGCCTTCGGTGATCTCGTTGCAGCCCGTCAGATCCACGGTCAGTTCGCCAAAACTGCAACTGGCACGACCGCTGGAAAGCCGGGGCAGGGAAACAAGACGGTTGGCTTCCCCGAAGCTGAGACTGTAATCGAAGTGTTCGCCGTTCAGGGTGAAGTTTTGCTTGGTTTTGGAATCTGTGCCATGTTTGCTGATATGGAAGCTGGGTTTTTGGGGCTTGCGCAGAGCATCCACCAACAGGCACAGTCCAAAAATCAAAATCAGCGCCGGGAAAATCAGCTCACTGCTGATGTGCAGTTCCATAACGCCCAGATTTTTCACCAGAAAGTAGCCGCCCAACAATGTACAGGCGATGCTGGTAAAGCGGAAACGTTTGAAAAGCTCGGACAGACCGAATACCAGCAGGGCTGAGGGCCATGCAATGCCCCAGAAACCCACATTCCAGTCCAAAATCCTGGATGCCAACAGCAGACCGCCGATCAGCAATACCAGAGCGGCAAATGCAACTGCTCCCCGGCGACCGCTATCCCACTGAAATTCCCTGCCGGAGTCCTGTTTTTCTTCCTGATCGTTTACCAGTTCTGCGTCGTATACTTTCTCTTGACCCAGAAGGGCATCGGTGGTGGTACCGAACAGCTGTGCCAGCTTGGGCAGCATATTGATATCGGGGCAACTTTGGTCATTTTCCCATTTACTGACGGCCTGAGCAGTCACGCCCAGCTTTTCTGCCAGCTGATCCTGGGTCAGATGCATGGCCTTGCGATGGCGCATAATGCGTTTTCCTAATGTTTCTTCCATGGATTTCCCTCCTTTTCTTTCTGCCCTTATTATATAGGCAATGGCAGAAAAATGCTATCAATTCTTTGTTTATTTTGAGGAAAACCCCACAACCGACGGTTGAAAAAGGACTCAACAGCTGGTTGAGAAGAAAAAAGCCGCCTTGAGGCGGCTTTTCGAACTTATTTTTCCAGTGCCATCATCTTGTCGATTCGACGCTGGTGGCGCACTTCATGGGAAAAGGGCGTCTTCAGCCAGGTGTCAGCGATCTGGAAGGCCAGTGCCTCGGAAATAATGCCTGCACCCATGGCCATCATGTTGGTGTCGTTGTGCAGACGAGTCATTTCGGCGGATTTTACATCCGACAGCAGAGCGCAGCGGATGCCCTTTACCTTATTGGCACAGATGGACACGCCAATACCTGTGGTACACAGTACGATTCCTCTCTCGCAGGTGCCGCTGGCCACCGCACGGGCGGCATCGGCGGCGTAGTCGGGATAGTCGCAGGACTCCCGTGTGTTGGTACCAAAGTCCACCACTTCGTAGCCTTCGCTCTGCAAATGGACGGACAGATGGTTTTTCAGATCCAGTGCGCCGTGGTCACAAGCAATTGCAATTCTCATTTTCTTCTCCTCCTGATGGTTTACATAATATATCCACCGTTCACAGGCAATACCTGTCCGGTGACAAATTCCGCATTTGCCAAATATGCAATGGCGTTGGCCACGTCTTCCGGCTGTCCGTTGCGACCCAGGGGGGTTTCCTGTGCCATCCAATCCAAAATATCCGGTGCAACATTGGCGCACATATCGGTCAGGATCACACCGGGAGCAACACAGTTGACCTGCACCCCACTAGGGCCAAGCTCCGATGCCAGTGCTTTGGACAGTGCGATGACCGCCCCCTTTGTGGCTGAGTAGGCAACCTCACAGGCGGCACCCACCTGCCCCCACATGGAAGACAGGGTGACGATGGAGCCACTGTGTTTGCGCAGGAAGTGGGGCATTGCCCCTTTGACACAGTTGAAAATGCCCTTGACATTCACATCAAAAATTCTGTCCCACTGCTCTGTGGTCATGTCCTGTAGCAGACCGGTATGGCAGATACCGGCATTGCACACCAGAATATCCACATCGGGGATTTGGGAAAAGGCAGCTTGGACGGCTTCTCCGTCTGCCACATCACAGCAGATGGGGGTAGCACCGGTTTTTTCGGCTACGGCGCTGGCTGCATCGTGATTCTTTTCATAGAGAAAATAGACCCTGTGGCCATCTTGACAAAAGCGTGCTACTGTTGCTGCGCCAATGCCCCGGCTGCCGCCGGTGATAACCACTGTTTTGATTTTATGTGGATTTTTCATTGGATATCCTCCCTTTTGAACGTCCGTTTAGACCGGGGTGATGGTAATGATCAGTGTGTCCGGATCGAAGGTCAGAAGATATTGGCCATCGGCCAGGATGATGTTGGTATTTTTGTCGGTTTCCCAGGAAATGGTGGTGTTTTCATCCAGATTTTCAGAGCCGTACCACTGGTTCCGGATTTTATCAAAGACCTTGACCCGACCGCCGGGGATGATAAACTGGTAAAGACCGTCCTCATTTTCCTCCATGGCATATTCCGGAAGGATATCCCAGTTGGTGTAATCTGACCGAATGTAAATGCTGGAGGGAATCTGAGGCTTACCGGACAGATCCATTTTGGCAAGGGCTTTGTTCAGAGTGTCCAGTTTGGCCTGGGTATAATGCCGGAAAGTCATGTTGCCATCGGAACCATCGACGGTCATGATGGTTTTGTGATCTGCGGCGTTATGAAATTGCTTGTCTGGGGTGGTCAGATCCCCGTATAGAGCCTTGGCCTGGGTGAAGATGCTTTCGAAATAGGCAGGGGTAAACCACTGGGATTGAGCAATTTCCTGCAATTTCCGGGCGTATTCTTCCATATAGTAACCGCCCTGACAGATGGAGTAAAGATATAGAGGGCTTTGCTGATGATTGCCGGTGGCCATGGTCATACCGAAAGGATCATCGGTGGTGACGGCGTTGCCGGTGGGATCCCACTCGTGGGTGATACCCAAACACCGGTCATAGTCCGTGGGGATCAGCATACAGCCTCCCTCCGGGGGAAAGTAGATGTAGAAATTATTGTAGTTATTTCGGGCATCATCCGGATTGCCCAGAAGATAGGTCACAGCGGAAAAAGAAAGGAAATTGTCGATATCCACCAATTCTCCAAAGCTTTCCTTGGTTACATTGCCGCTGTTGAGGTCGGTGATGAACTGGATCAGACTGCTGTGATCGGATTTTTTCTTGTTGGTTTTGAGGTCGTAAGCGTAAAATTGGCCTTTATATTCATCTTCAACGCCAATGGAATCCACTGCGGTGAAGTCAGCACCATGGCTGGTCCAGCCGCATTTGTACAGGTCGCCGCCCTGCTGCTGTTTGGGCAGATTTCGATTTAAAAACACCTTATCAACCGGCTCGCAGATGGTGAAAACGCCCATATGCAGACCTGCCCAGTCCATGCTGGCCAGACCGGTACGGGGAGCCAAAACGCCGTTTTCACGGAACATCTCAAAAGCGTAGTGTTCTCGAATATAGGTGCTGTCGTTGCACTTGTTCCAGCGCAGATCCATCTTTTCCAGAGTAGCGAAGGTGCGGTTTTTTCGTGCTTCCCGGCTTTCGTCGTCAGACCAGACCAGAGCATCGTTGCCGTAGTATTCTTCCTTGTCAAAAGTTTCCTGAAAACTGATTTTGAAATGGATCAGGTTATAAATGCCATCTTTTTCGTTGTAAAAACTGGTGCGGGAGGTGTTGCCTTTCATTCGCACGCCTACCTGTTCAATGGTGTAGGTGGCGACATTGCCCTCTGGGTCGGTGATGGTCACATCCAGATCAGCCATCCGGTAAATGGGAGATTTGGATCCCCGGCTGCTGTATTTTTCATAGTCTTGCTGGAGCTTGGCAAGTTCTTCATCCGACATCCGCAGGTTCAGCTGGATCTGGTGTTCCGAATCAAACAGCTGCTGATAGAGTGTTTCTTCTTCCGGTGTGCTGACAGCCGGTTGGGTGGTTGGGGTGGTGGAGGAAGGACCAGGGGCTTCTCCCACGCAGCCGTAGAGACTGCACAGTGCCAGAATCAGGGCAAAGATCCGTAAAAATGATTTCATAAGCACATACCTTTCCATTTTATCTGAAATAATTATAGCAAATGAAGCGGAGAATGTCCAGATAAATAGGAAAAAAGCCTTCCCGAAGGAAGGCTTTTCTTACAGTGGAAATTGCTTGATCTTTGCGAATCTTCTGGGGTATGGAGCAGGGGTAGGGGCAACTTTTCGCAGAACGATAATGGCATGATCCGCACCATCGATTGGAAAATGATGTACTTTTTCCAGCTTCAATCCCAGCTTGGAAATGGCATTTTTGGCTTCCTCCAGTTCCTCCATGGCCGCAGAACCCTTCATGGCCAATACTGCGCCGCCTACTTTGACGAAGGGGGCAGTCAGTTCCAGCAGCACATTCAGCCGTGCCACTGCCCGGCTGGAGGCAAAGTCGTACTGCTCACGCCGCTGGGCGGCGGCTTCTTCGGCACGGGCGGTGACACATTCGGCATCAACGCCCAAGGTAGGCAGTACGCTCTGAAGCCAGTTCATTCGCTTGCCCAAAGAGTCCAGCAGGGTCAGTTTTACCTCCGGACAGGCGATTTTCACCGGCACGCCCGGAAAACCGGCACCACAGCCCACGTCGATCAGGGCCTTTCCGGCCAGATCCACACACTTGAGCAGGCTGACGCAGTCCTGCAAGTGGAGTTTGGCCACAGCCGAAGGCTCGGTGATAGCGGTCAGGTTCATCACTTCATTTTGCCGAACAACGGCTGCACCAAAGGCACACAGGGTGTTCACTTTTGCCTCGTCCAGAGGCAGGTCAATGTTTGCAAGTCCGGCTTGCAGAGTCTCTTTCATCAGATCACACATGGTCATTCACCTATTATTCCGTTAATATAGTCTTTGTCGGTGGGGTCAAATTCAGGGGCATTGTCGGGTTGGGCAGTTTCCAGCAGATACCAGTTGACCAGCTGGGTGACTACCATATTATAACTTTTTACGCCATTTTTATCGCCGCTGGCCTGAATATAGGTGTTGTTGGCAGCGTTGGCCACATTTGTGGCGGTTTGGCTTTGATTTTGATTGAAAAACTCGTCGTAGAAGCGCAGGTCTCGACGGAACAGAGAATTGGCCTCTTTGTGGATCTGGGAAGCAGATTCGCCGCCCAGCGCATTGATGCAATAGCGATAGGCCATATAATATGCAGAATATTGGAACTGGGGATCGGCATTGGCTTGACAGGCCAGAAAAGCGGCGAAATTTGCATCATCTTCTGAGGCAATGGCCATTCGATGTGCCATTTCATGGCACATGACAAAAGGAATGGACATATTGGGAATGTCCGGATTGACGGCGGCTTCCCCGGTGACGGCCATGGTCACGCCACAGATTCCCATGGCGGTGTACATCTTTTTCCAACCCAGTTTTTTTACAGGGGAAGTGTCTCCGGCGAAGACGGAATAACCTTTGGACTTTTGCAGAAATTCGTAGCCGCTGCCGGCATTTTCGGCCAGCGTGTCGAAATCATCATAGAGCAGGTCGCCGTCCGCATCACGGGGCAGGCTTTCTGCGAGCGCATTTGCCTGATCCCGGAAATAGATCAGTGCCTGCTTCAGATCTTCCTGGGTGATCTGCTTCATGTCCATGCGCAAATCTTCTGCCAGGGGACTGGCGTAAAAATTCAGACCGTGGATGCCGGTGTGAAATGTCCACAGCAGGGAAGCCGTGGCCAGCACCCAGCCCAGCCAGCGAATAAAACTTCGCTTTCGGAGGATCACCAGTATCAGCGACACCAGAAGCAGCAAAATCAGACCGACCACCAATGTCTGCCATAGAAGAAAGGGGAAAGGGGCGCTGATGGTGGACAGGATCTTCTGGATGGTTCGACTGAAGTAGGGGAAAAAAGCATCCAGCAGATCGCCGTATTGTCTTGCAAAAAAAGTGATGATGGCGGTAAATAACAGTCCGGCTCCGGCTACAATGTAACCAGCGTATTTTTTCAAGAGGACACCTCCTTTGAGGTCGTGTTCAGATGGTTCTGGATCAATGGGTGCATTTTATATAGTATAGCACAGGCTGGGGCGATTGTGGTGTGGAAAATGAAAATTTTTTAGAAATCGGGAATAAAAGATTTGTCTGCTCCGGTGGAATCCTGCGTAAAGCCTTCCAGGTCGTTCAAAAACATCCAGCTCAGCACTGCATCATATTCTTCGTCAGTAATAGTGCGGTCAAAGGGAGCGACCAGACCCGGCATGGGTGTGTACTGCCGCATGAGACTGACCAGAACCTGCCCCGGCGCAAAATGGTCACCGATCCAGTCCAGCACTTTCAGGGAGTTTTCCACCTGTCCAGGTAAGATCAAATGGCGGATGATAACGCCTTTTTTGATCTTTTCCCCCTCCCATTGAGGAGGACCCACTTGCCGCACCATTTCGCAGATGGCGGCGGTGGCGGTTTCGAAATAGTCAGCTGCCCCGGAAAGCTGCCGGGCGAGGGCATCATCGGCATATTTCAAATCGGGCAGATAGATGTCTACCAGACCCTCTAGCTTTTTTAAAGACTCCACCCGTTCGTAGCCGCCGCAGTTATAGACCACGGGTACGGACAGCTTTGGACGAAGGGCAGGAATGAGGGTGGGTAAAAAGTGGGTAGGGGTCACCAGATCAATGTTTTCTGCGCCTTGGGCCACGAGATCTTCAAAAATTTGCCGCAAGATCGCACTGTCTGCCACCGTGCCCACGGCACCGCCGGAGATGGCTCTGTTTTGACAATAGGTGCAGCCCAGGGTGCAACCACCGAAAAAAACGGCACCACTGCCGCCGGAACCTGCCAGCGCCGGTTCTTCCCATGGATGGAGCATGGCCTTTGCAACAAGAGCGGTATCGGGACAGCCGCAAAAGCCGGTTTCTCCAGCGCTTCGGTTTACGCCGCATTGCCGGGGACAGAGGGTACAGTTCTGGTAATCCATAGTATTGCCACCTTTCTATAATTTTATTGTAGCATCTTTTGAACCATTTCTCAATGGGCACTTTACCGGGAAGTTTTTTTGTGATAGAATGACCACAGTATTCGTCGGGGTGACACCTTAAAAAGCCTTTCACCGGGAAGATAAATTATGGAGAATATTTTATGCTCAACAAAAATGAAATTTACGAAGCCGTGGTAACGGACTATACTTCCGAAGGTCAGGGTGTGGCTCGGGTGGAGGGCTGTGCCGTGTTCTTTCCCAATGCCATCGCCGGGGAGAAGGTGCGCCTGCGTATTGAAAAGGTGGGCAAGACCTGGGCCGCCGGAAAAATCGTGGAGATTTTGGAGCGTTCACCCCATCGGGTGAACCGGGAATGCCCGGTGGCGAAAATCTGTGGCGGCTGCGACTTCTGGCACATGGATTACGAAGAAGAAAGCAGGCTCAAAGCTCAGCGTGTCCACGACTGCTTGACCCGTTTGGCCGGGGAAGATCCGGGACAAGTGCCCATTTTGGATGCGCCCACCTGCTATGGCTACCGCAACAAAGCCCAGTACCCGGTTTCCACCCAAAAAGGGAAGGCCTACGCCGGATTTTTCAAGGCAGGCACCCATACCGTCATCGAAAATCAGCGATGCCTGATCCTGCCGGAACAGACGGATGGAGTCAAGGATGCGGTTATAGATTATGTAAACCAAAACAAAATATCCGTCTACGACGAAGTGACCCACACCGGACTGTTGCGGCATATTTATGTCCGCCGGGGTGTGGTGTCCGGCCAGATTTTGGTTTGTCTTGCCTGCAATGGTGAGAAACTGCCTAATTACCAGAAACTGGTAGAAAGATTGAAAAAAATCGAAGGATTTACCACGCTGGTGCTGTCCGTCAATACCAAAAAGGGCAATGCTGTGCTGGGGGATAAATTCATCACCCTCTACGGCCCCGGTTATATTGAGGATACCCTCTGCGGACTGAATTTCCGGCTGTCCCCCCGGTCGTTCTATCAGGTGAACCACCACCAGGCCCAGCGGCTCTACGCCGCTGCCATCGAGCTGGCGGACATTACAAAGGATGACCTGGTGCTGGATCTGTACTGCGGTGTGGGCACCATCACCCTGGCTATGGCAAAATCCGCCGGAAAGGTCATCGGCGTGGAAGTGATCCCCCAAGCTGTGGAGGATGCACGGGACAATGCCCGGCGCAACGGCATCGAAAATGCAGATTTTTTCTGCGGCGATGCAGGCCAAGCGGCGCTGGAACTGGAAAAAAATGGGATTATTCCCGATGTGGTGGTGGTAGATCCACCCCGAAAGGGCTTGAATGCCGATACCATCGAAGCGCTGCACCGATTCTCTCCCCGGCGGATCGTCTATGTGTCCTGCGACCCGGCAACCCTGGCGCGGGATGTGGGACTGCTGAAAGAAAAGGGCTACTGCCTGCAAAAAACCATGGCTGCCGACCTGTTCCCCCGATGCAGCCATGTGGAGACGGTTTGTCTGCTGTCAAGAAAATAAGGAGAAAAAATGGGATTATTTGATTTTTTAAGGCAACACCGCATAAATGCAAAAATCCGCATTATACAGTGGGTGCCA
>CAZHPO010000037.1:5314-11427 GCA_964534615.1 uncultured Oscillospiraceae bacterium | reverse complement strand
ACTGGATCGCCAAGGGCGTAAACAATCTGGACGTTCTGAACGGCGGTGCTGTCAATAGCGCACTGGACACAATTACCAGCAACCGTAAGCTGCTGCAGCAGATCGTTGATGGTATGGCCTTCGGAAACCTTACGGTCACATTGGATGGCGCACCTTATGCTGAAAATCTGTTAAACCAGATGGACAAAAATGGGGAACGGCTTGATTTGCAGGTGGCGCTGGATGGTTATGCTAGTGCTAGCAGCAAAGTTGGTTATCTGCTAAATAATGGTGCGGATATCCGCAAGCTGGCGAACGATCTTTATAGGAATATTTCCGGCCTGCAAAAACAACTTGAAGATGGTTCTTTCCGCAGCTATGCTGTGCAGATTGGCGGTATCAGTGCAGATGCTGTGGAGAAAGCCAAGAATATGGTCGATAGCTTGGCCGAGGACCTGAGAGTTATCGTTGAAGACGACTGGGCCATTTTGGACCACAAGGACATTATCAGAACAGATCTGACTGCTGCTGAATATGTGTTGCTGGATACCTACGCAACTGCTGGCGGCGAAGACCTGGCATCTTACAAGAACCATGATGCACTGGTGAAGTCCGAAAATCTGAAAGTTGCAAAGCAGACGGTGGTTTGCAATTTGAACCGTTACATCGTAACTGTGCAGATTGCTGCAAACGTGATCGATACCGACACTGTCGGTAGTGACGCAACCACACAGAAGAAGCATACTTCCGTTGCTCTGACCCTGAATTCCGGTGCCACCGGTGCGGATATTCTGGCTGAGCTGGAGAAAAACGGCGCTGAAGCAAAAGCTCTGGAATCCTGGACTGCATTTGGCGTCAATACAGAGAATTATACCAGAACCCTCTCCGTGGATATGGATGGTTTTGTGCTGAGTGAGGACACCACTCTGACCATTACATACACACCCAAGGAACTGACTGTTTCCGGCGTGGAAGGCATGCCTGAAAATGTTCCTTATGGTTACCAGCTGCGCCTGCCTGTGCATCAGGACAGTGAGAGAGTTTGGGACTATACAGTAAATGGCAAATACGAGGATCAGGGTGCTGTGATCCGTATTACCGATGACACAACCATTACCCGTGTAGAGGGTGCAGCCTGGGAGTATCATAAGGTCAACGAAATCATCGCCCAGTATACAGACAACACTGCAGTGAAGGAAATCCTTGCCAACGCTGCACTGAAGGGTGATACCATCCGTCTGCGTGTTCCCAGCGGCAAAGAATTGAGCTTGGCAGGTGATATTGTTACCGCAAGCGCTTATCCGGCAAATCAGAGCGGTCTGGTGTGGATCCCTGTTTCCGGTACATTGCTGGGCGGCCCCAATGATGGCAATATCATCTACTTTGAGCCTGTTAATAATAAGTATCAGGCAACCTTGACCGCCAGTAACTATGAACGGATCCAGGTTGATTATCAGTTGAACTTGAACTGGGATACTCTGGGCAAGACCCAGCAGGAAGCCTTGGCTATTCTGAATCTGCCCTATGTTCTGACGCAGGAAGCGGCACAGCAGATGAGTGCTATGAACCAGCTGGTTGATCAGCAGGGGAACCTGAATACACTTGGCGATAACATGGGTATGATCAGCTCCATCGTCCGGGGCGATAAGAATCTGGGCGATGCAGCAAAGGCCGCCATGGATGAAGTTTACGAAAAGTGCTTTAAATCCAGCGAGAAAAAGCTGTATTTGCAGATCTATGTTGCAGGATACGCTACCGCAAGTACAGAGGCTGCAAAACTGGCATACTATTATGAAAACTACGGCGATTTGCATGAGCAGGTCGAGACCCTGTATAAGAATCTGGAGATTCTTGTGAATGATCCTGCGTTTGAAAGTGTCATTCCTGATGAGTACAAGGAATATACGGATAAGATCAATGATATCGTCGAGAAATTCAAGGATATTCTGGATGATATGGTAGCACCCAACGAGGCGCTGGATCTGAATCATGCAAACTTGAATGCGCTGCTGACCACCGTTACTGCCAATATTGGCCGGCTGGAGGAGCGCACAGAGCAGCTGGAAGTACCTACCATGTCTGCAAAACCCATCGTGGCAGCACCTGACAAGGTGATCATCAAGGTCAATATCTACATTAAGGGTGGCAATGGTGCTGTTCTGAAATCCGATGTTATTTCCTTGGTCAAGAGCTTTGATAATCCGACTGGTGACGCATTCGTGATGACGCAGGATGTGTGGAATGAACTGGTTTGGAAAGCTTCTGAGAAGGAAACTGAACTGCTGAACAGTATCGGCATTAATCCCAATTTTGCTGAGGCATTGATGGATAAAGTCAGTGAACTGGGAGAGTTTGGCGGTTTCGAAGAACTGAAAACAAATAAGACCTATACAGTCACCTATCAATACAAGAGTGTTGATAAGGCGCCGGTTTACGACGAGAACGGCAATGTGATCGGTGGCCAGATGTCCTATGATAACCCCAAGGTCAACTTGCCAGAGTGCGAAAAAGAAGGTTTCCGTTATGAGTATGCACTCTATGATGACCACGGCGAATTAGTAAGAAAGATTACCGGTAAGAGCCACACCTTTGAGGTGGTGGAACTGGTGAAAGGCTACTACATTGGCCGTACAGTGATCGATGAACATCGCCAGGCTATTCTGGATCTGGTGGACGAGCTGAACCAGAACCTGTGGGACAATGGTGCAACCTATACATACAATGGCGAAACCTATCAGTCCGTCGTTCTGGTTCCCGTTGAAAAGGATGGCCAGCTGACTCTGGTTCTGCGTATCAACCCCAACGGCTTGAAAATCAATGGCGGTATGGCCATGGATACAGTTATGACCTTCACCAATACCAATGTTTACATGGAGGCGAATGGTCAGGTCATCAAGGGCAACCAGATGATCGGTCTGCAGGGTCTGCTGGATGCACTGCTGAGCAGTGGCCTGGGCACCGATAGCTTCGTAGGCGCTGTCAATGCCAACGGCACCATCAACGAAATCAAGGTTGAGGGCGAATTTGTTGGCAAGAATCAAGACTACATTGAAAACATTGAACTGTTCGGCGGTAAGCTGGCAGAGCTGGACATGAAGATGGGTCTGAATGCTGAAAAGGCAAGAGATGTCAAGGTCTTGGTTACTCTGGAGAACTTCGGCAGAGATACCGGCAGCATGAGCAATACCTATAGCTCCATCAACAGCATCCGCAGCTATCTGGACGTGTCCTTGAAGAATGGTAACTTGCATCTGGATGTGAAGATTCCGGAGCGTGGCTATCAGGCTGCAATCGTGGCACTGCTGGCACTGAGCGAGACCAGACTGAGCGATCTGTCCTCCGTCCAGGTGGAAAACCTGACTCAGATGATCTATGAACTGATCGTTCCTGTTATCAAGGATGAGACCGTTGATTCTCAGACCCTGATCAATACGCTCAATAGCATGAAGATCAGCACCGCCAACTTGGATCTGTCCTTCTACGACGAGCTGGCACCTGCCCTGCGCAAGATCCTGCCCGACGATCCTACAGATTACGGCGAGACCGTTGGCGATACCTATAAGCTGACACTGAGCTACGATATTAAGAACGTTATCAACAAGCTGGGACTGCCTGAGCGTGTAATGAACATAATCGATGGCACCAACTTGCATATGACTTTCGCTTTGCAGCTGAGAAATCTGAACAAGACCTTCACCGCTATGGTGATTGATCCCAAGGCTTCCGGCGCAAACATTCTGCGTTTCTACTCTGACGTTGAATCCCTGCAGAATGCACTTGATAACCGTTCTTACACCAGCCTGGTGATCCTGCTGGATGATATTGAAGGCGATTTGACCATCAACAACAAGGGCGTTGTGCTGGATCTGAACGGCCACACCATCAATGGCAGCCTGATCGCCAACGCAAGCACCACTGTTGTCAACAGCAACATGGCAGTTGATGGCTGTGTGACCGGTCATGTCAAGGGCAATGTGAAGCTGACTACCGGTATTTACCATGAGGATGTTTCCAAATTCCTGCCTGCTGGTTATGTCCAGGAGGATGGAAAGGTCGTCAATAAGTACTTCGAAGTGAAGCAGGATGCTAATGGCGACTACACAGTTCTCATCAAGATTGAAAATGCCCTTGAGGAAACAAAGGTTCCCAGTTTGCAGGCAATGGCCCTGGAAGCTGCTTATACCTTTATTTTGAATCAGTATCAGGCTGCTTCCTGGAGCTTTGGCGAGAATATGGATATCTATGCTCTGGGCTATGATGATCTGGCTGAATTGCTCGATGGCATCAGCACCGCTGATGGCAACAAGCTGCTCTCCGTTATCAAGACAGATGGCATTACCAACTTCCTCAACGACTTCCTGGCAAACCTGACCAATTTCGGCAAGATCGCAGAAACCGGTATCCTGGCTGAGTACGATGTTACCACTGCTCCCTGGGCTTTCCGTGTGGAACAGAATGAAAACGAGAACCGCCTGGAGCTGGGTATTGTCAATGGCAAGACGACCACCAGACATTTGACCATCAAGATCGACAACACTGAGAAGGTCAAGGATCTGTTGAATGCCCTGGATAAGGTCGCAGATATTGACATCAGCGTGAAGCTGGATGGCATTAAGGTCGATGGAACCGTCGTTTCTGGCGGAGGCAGCGCTAAAATTGACGCTGTCATCGACATGACCAGAAACCCCAACTATGGCCTGGTTGCAGCAATCATGGTTGCAAATCAGATCAATGATGGACGCCGTGTCGAGCTGATTAAAGCAATCGAATACAGCATCGAGACCGGCGATACCATGGCTCTGAAGAATATCATGGATCGAGTAACACAGGCTGAATTGCTCACTGCTTTGAAGAATACCAAGCGTGATCAGTTCCAGAACATTCTCAATAGTCTGAACATTCAGAATGCAGATAAGGTTGCACAGTTGGAAGCTGTGTACAATGATGTCCTGTTCCTGGGTGGCCAGCTGCTCGGTGCCTTGAAGATCAATGGCAGCAGCCAGACTCTGGATGCCTTTGAGAAGGGCTTCAGCACCTACAAGTTCAATGCAAAGCCCAATGGTAAGACCAATATCAATGTTGGCGGCATTACCATTGCACTCAATGGTAGCGCTGAGATCAATGTGTCCATCAAGCTGTTTAAGGAAACACCCGTGCTTGGCGGTCAGAACTTTATTCAGAACACACAATTTGTCAAGAATTTCTGGTTCGAGAGCGACGAGAACGATATGAACTACAGCCTTATCGAGTCTTGTCCCAACGGTATGGAAGTGGCGTATTTCAAGGCGATGATGGAATCTGCATTGAAGGAGGTCTACAGTGAGTATGATCGTATCACTGTTGCTGTAGAAACCACCAAAACGCTGATTCATACCGGCGCAGAGGTGACGATTAGGTTTGAAATTGATGGATATGCGCCTGTTGACATGAGCTTTACCATGGTCGTGATGGGCGATTCCAACGGTGACGGCCTGATCAATGAAGACGACAGCGTAACAATCAAGGAGAAGTTTGTCAACGGTGAGGAGCTGACTGGGGCATACCTGAAGGCGGCCGATGGCAACGTTAACCAGGAACTCGACTGTGGCGACTGTGTCCTGATCGAGAGTAAGTACACCTATAAGTGGAATGAGTACGTCGATACTCTTGCCGCAATTAACTGATGCGAGGTGTCTAAGCTATGAAACATAAATTTAGTCGATTGACAGCACTGCTGGTCGCATTGATGGTTATGATTTCCATGATGTCCTCTGTCGCATATGCGGCAGAGGCACCGGTGGAAGTGGAATTGGGCAAGAAAGTGACTGTGGATTTTCCCTATGCGAATATCTACGGCTTGGACGGCACATTCACTTTCGATGGAGACATCATCAGCAATGTTGAATACAAGGTAAGTGGCGGATTGAGCGGCCTGATGCAAAACGAAAAAGTGATGCTGAGTACCGGCGCAGAGACCGCCGCCAGCGGCAAGGTCAGCTTGGTCTTGACATTGAAAGACGATGTTCAGGTAGGCGACGTGTGCACCATCACCTTTACCTACAGAACTGCTGACAAGAAAGGTGATCTGACACCACAAGAGCCGATCATCAAGATAGTAAAAGTGATCGAGGCATCTGAGCCAGGTACTGAACCCA
>CAZHPO010000037.1:0-5214 GCA_964534615.1 uncultured Oscillospiraceae bacterium | reverse complement strand
CCGAGCCCAGCGTAGGACCCACCGAGCCCAGCGTAGGACCCACCGAGCCCAGCGTAGGACCCACCGAGCCCAGCGTGGAACCCACCGAGCCTAGCGTAGGACCCACCGAGCCCGGCACTGAGCCTACTTTACCCGGCGCCGAGCCCGTCAAACCGGGTTCTGACAGCTCCGTGTGGATCATCGTGCTGCTGATTGGCCTGGTGGCCATTGCAGGCGTGGCAGGTGCGTATATCTACATCATCAAGAAGAAGAACCGTCAGGACAACACCCCCCTGATTGACTACAATATTGATGATGATGACGATGATGTTGAAGATGACTACGCTGATGAGGACGAAGCCACCAACAGCGTAGAAACCGAGGGAGAGGAGTCTCCTGCTGGCGAAAACACTGAGGCTGAAAGTGCAGAACCCGCTGAGACCGAAAATACCGAGGTTGAGACCGTTGAAGTCGAAAGCAACGAAGTTGAAAACACCGAAGCAGAAGACGACAAAGAGAACTAATTGAATGCTTTCCCCGCCTCTCCTTTGCTGAGGGGCGGGGAAAAGGAAAATTAAAAAGATTTGGAGTGTGAGGATCATGGAGGAACAGACTTGGCAGAGAAAGGAATATACAACCTGGGACGAAGCGTTCCGGGGATTGGCTCCGGCTGTTCGGCAGCATTCCGTTCGGGTTGCAGATTATACCCATGTGCTGTTCCTGCAGGCTTGTGAGGATCAATATGCCATAAAAACCCCTGTTGGCGCAGAGCGCATCCGGGGACAGTATGGCGATTTGGCCTACAAGTGCGGCCTTTACCATGACTTGGGTAAGGCATTGGTTCCTCATGAATATCAAATCCTCCAGCGGGACTTTACCCTGGAGGAATTGGCCGTTTATAGAAAATATACCACAGATGGCCGCACGCTGGTGGCTTCTTTACAGGCACGAGGTGCCCGTGTGAAGGACAAGCGCCGTGGGGAACTGACAGAAAAGCCCACAGGCAACATTCCCTGGCTGATGGTTCGGGAGAGCTGTCAGCAGCACATGGAACGCTGGGACGGCAGCGGTTACCCCGATGGCAAAACCGCCGATCAGATCAGCCCCATTGCACATATTGTGGGTCTGGCCAAGGAACTGGACAGACTTTCCGCAGAAACAAAATCTGAAACGCCCTTTGAAGATGCAATGGCAATCCTGCGGCAGGGCAGCGGAACCAGCTGGGATCCGGAATTGATCGAGGTACTGAACCGGGCAGAAGAAAAGTGCAGAGGAGTATATGAAAAGTACATCTACTACACGTTGACCCTGCCAAAGACCGTTCCTCTGTTGGAGAAAAAGCCGGATAGACCCATGGGACTGCAATATCGTCCTATGGTTACAGAGCAGAAATTGGTCGCATTTGAGGCGATCCCTTGGTTTGCAGGTATTGCTGACCAGCCGGGAGAACGTGAAGAAGCCCGTGATGTGGAGGCACTGCTCAAGCGCACGGACATGACCAAGAGCGTTACAGAATACTTCCTTTACGAAGCAACGGATGCACTGGTAAGATTGGAGAATTGCAAGCTGGATCAGGGAATCCTGCTTCAGATCCTGCCCGATTTTTATCTGCAGGGCAACCATTTGGCCATGATGGAACAGGTGCTGAGTGATCAGGAGCTGGGCAAGGAAAAACTTTTCCTGACCGTGCCGGAAATTGCACTGATGGAAGCCAGCAAAACACGAATTGAGAATATTCAGCGCTATATCCACAGCGGATTTCATCTGGTGCTGGATGGCTATCACCCGGAGAACATCCCCATGGCGACCGTAAAAGAATATGGTTTCCAGTATGTTCGCCCGGCTATGGATGAACCCATGACGCCGGAGGCGGCGTTGGTCATCAGAGATTTGCAGCTGAGTGGCTTTACGGTTCTGGGAGCCGGGGCAGACAGCCATGATATTCTGCAATGGCTGACCAATTGTGGCGCACAGATGTGCAGCGGCACCGTGACCGGCAATGTTACAGATGAGGACGACATGATCCGTTACGGACTCATGCGGGAGCGGGAGGCGTAAGCGATGCCGATGGACCCCAATGATCCCCGGATCCAGGAATTTATCAAAAATTCCGAAGGGGAGCCGAAAAAAACAGCTCCCTCCCCAAAGAAAAACCCTCAACAGTCGGCTGTTGAGAACCCCTCAACGGGACAGAAAACCCAACTGTTCAAGCGTAAGCGGGCAGGCAAGGTTCTTACCCGTGAGGAAGTAAAACAGATCAAAGATGGGCGCAGAAAGCTTCGCAAGGAGCTTCGTTCCCATGGTATAAAAGACAAAAGCGATTTTGACCTGATGGCCAGTGGCCAGGGGTTGTATTTCGACAAACCCAGCAACATCCTGGATTGGTTGTGGCGACATAAATTGGGCATGTTGTTGCTATCCATGGCGGCAGTGATGGCGGTTTTGCTCATCATGTCCCTGGTGACGCAGACGAGAGGTCACTTCACGATCAATGTTTCAGATGGCATGTTCCGTGAGGGCTTTACCCTGAGCGAGACAGCGGATTTTAAGAGACCGACCACATATCTGTTTGCGACTCCGGCGGAGGATGTGCCTTGTATTTCTTTCCGTCAGATCCCTGAAACCGTGGACCAACAAGATGGTTCCCATAATGCCCAGTATTTTGCGTATACCTTCTATATCCGAAATGAGGGCGAAAATGTTCAGGATTATCTTTGGTACCTGAGACTGAATTCAGAAAGCCAGAGTGTTTCCTCCGCTGTGTGGGCGATGGTTTTTGAAGATGGTAAAATGCGCTTCTATGCCAAGGCAGATGAAGACGGCAATCTGCAAACCCTGCCTGCAAAAGACGATAATGACCGAGGCTACCCGGAGATGCACCTGGGTCAGTTCGCTGCTGAACCGGAGAACCAGTACGAGCTGATCTTCAAGCGAGGAGAGCGGGAGTTCTATCGAATTCTGCCGTACCCCTTTGCCAGCGACACACTGATCGCAGAGGGACAGCAATCTTCTGTTACCCCCGGCGACATACATAAATACACCGTGGTGCTGTGGCTGGAGGGCGACGACCCTGACTGTACTGACCAGTTGATCGGCGGCCACATTGGTGTGGAGTTCGGATTCCGTCTGCTTGATGAGTCCATTGAGGAAAACAGAACCTGGGAGGATTTCTGGCATGGCCTGAAATTCTGGTAAATAAGTCGAAAAGTACCTACTTTGCGCTGTTGCTCCCAGTAAAAAGCAGTTACGATAACGGCGGCGGCCGGAAAAAACGCAATATCCGAAAGGAGAGCATGAAATGAACGCAAGAAAGAAAAATGGCGAATTTGCCGGCGTGCGCAAGAAGCTCACCGCAGCTGTCGCCATGCTTCTGGTTGCTACCATTATGATGGCTTCCAGTACTTATGCATGGTTCACCCTGTCTACAGCTCCTGAAGTCACCGGCATCACTACCAGCGTTGGCGCAAACGGCAACCTGGAAATGGCTCTATCCAATCAGAATGGTACAGCACCGGGCAGCTCTAATGTTGGCGATTCTAATAATGCGCTTACTTGGGGTAACCTGGTTCAAATTGGAGATAACTACGGCTTGAACAATATTATGCTGAAGCCTTCCCGTTTGAACCTGACCGGTACTACCAATAATGCAACCATTTCTTCGAATGCTTTGCTGGTACCCAGCTATGGTGCCGATGGTCGTGTTAAGGCGTTTGACACTGCCACAATGAGCGGTACCTTCGATGCAAAAAAGAGTGGATTTGTGGCAGGCAGCGCAATCTTTGGCGTCCGCGGATTGGGTAAGTCCACCAGCATGTCTGAGACCGAGCAGACCCTCTATACGGCGCTGATCTCTGTTGAAAACAGCATTAGCACTGCAAAGTCCATTGCAAATGAATCCATTACACTGTATGGTAACACTCTGGCAAACCTGGCAGTTAGACATGGCCTGAATGCAGGCACTGACGAGGACGTCTATAAAAAGGCAGAAGTGGAAACCATCAACCATGTGCTGGATAAGCTGACTGAGTCTAAAAATGCAATTGAAAAGGCACTGATGAACGCTGTGCTGGTATTGGCTGCAAGCGAAGGTAGCAACAAGGAAACCTACGATGCAGTGAAAAATGCAGTGGCAGCTAGCGGTGCTACTTTGTCCACTGTTGAAACCGCAGCTAGCGGATTGACTTTGCCGGAAAGCTACAACAGTGCGAAAGCAAAATGGGAAGAAATTACGATCCCTGCCGAGATTAAAAATATTAGTGAAGACACCGCCAGTGAAACTGCTACAGTGGGTACAAATACCTGGGAAAGCATCAAAGATGCTGTTAATGGAATTGTGGATACTGCCGGCATTACCCTGAATGGCAAGGAAATCGCCGATATTAAGAAAATGAATAATTTGGATGATTTGATTGCCTTAGCAAACAACCCCACATTGGAGATGAGCGCTGACAGTGGCATTTATGGCAACATTGCAGTACTGGTCGGCAATCTGGGTGCCAATATCGGTGACATTCTTGTCAAGATGGACTCTATGAGTGTTACCGTAAAATCCGCATACATGAAGACCACGGTGGAAGGTACCGCTTTGCTGAAGACCCTCGGAACTGAGCTGGCAAGCAAGAACGCACTTACACTCAGCGATGAAGAAACAAGCGTAGATAAGATGGTCAACGACCTGTATGCTTTCGCAATTGACCTGTGGTTCCGCACCAATGCCTCTGGTTCTGATCTGCTTCTGAAGACAGATGCCACCAATAGAATTTATTCTACCGGTGGCTCTACGGAGACCATGGGCGGCGGCAGCACCTATACATTCACCCTGCCCAACGACAGCGTCAACCTGGAGGCTGCAAAGAACTTGGCTGGCTGTATCCATGTGCTGTTCACAGATCGATCCGGTAATGTCCTGGGCGTAGCCGGTCTGGATACTACAAACCTGGTTCAGACCACTGCTGAGAATGGTACTGTTGAATACACTGCAAAGCTGTATATGCAGGCGTATGAGATCGTTGCAGACGGTGGCTATAACAAGATCACCTTTGGCGAACTGAAGAAGGGCGCTAATGAAAACAAGATCACCGGCCTGAACCAGAACGAGGCAAAGATGATTTCCGCTTATGTCTATCTGGATGGCGATTCCGTGGATAATTCCATGGTTGCAGCCACAAACAATGTGACCATGACCGGTTCTCTGAACCTGCAGTTCGGTTCCAGCGCTGAGCTGAATCCTATGGA
>CAZHPO010000036.1:0-11437 GCA_964534615.1 uncultured Oscillospiraceae bacterium | reverse complement strand
TGAAATTGTAGGTTTTGGGTAACAAAAAACACCGTATTTCTACGATGTTTTTTGCCCAACTATGTATAACTCTTATTCAGATATAGTTAATTGATTAAATAGGTCGGAACCCCATAACTTCAAAGCGGTTCGTGATACTTCAAGCATAACCTCAATCATATCATCATCGTTTCAATGCCCACCTTCACCTTTTGTATAGATAGAAGCAGCTTGTAACATAATGGTTGCTCCATCGCATTGTACAAATCTATTAGCGCACAAGTTAGTATTTATCGGCATTCCATAATTTGAAGTAGTAAGTCTATCCAAACGGTTGAGCGCTCCATTATTATATGTCAATGTAACTTCTCTACCATCTGGTCTTTTAATCGTTACATCTTGCGTCAGAAAGTTAGAACCCTCCAAGAACAAAACATATGAGTAACTGTTTTAGAGATGCTTTGGCACGAGCCAACAGATTATACACTTGTTTGGCAGATTTGCGCTGGATCATACAGATCTGTTCCACCGAAAACCCTTCAAAATAGGATAGTTGCAAAACTTCCCGATACTGCTGTGGCAGCCTTTGCATACCGGCATAAAGCTGCTGATTTCGGCGGCGTAAAAAGGCATCCTTCTCGGCATCCCAGCTTTGCAGCACATTTTCCACATCACACAGCGGTACCTCCCTTTTGTGGCGGCACAGATAATCGATAGCTTCGTTGCGAGTGGCCTTATACAGCCACGAGCGCATCTGCGCTTCCGATTGAAACCTGCCCCCTTTGACATAAAGGGCCGCAATAGCATCTTCCATGGCATCTTCCGCTGCTGCAGAAGATCCGAATGAGGGTATAGGCGTATCGAATTAAGCTCTGGACATAAGTATGGAGGATCTGTTCCAGAACTTGCGGATCTTTCAGATCTGGGTGGTAGCTACTGACACCAAAATCTTTCATCTTCATCACCTCTCTGTCTTTAAATCGTTGGAGGAGATTTTTTTACTCATTACTTTTTCATTATAAAAGATTTTTGGAAAGTTTACAATCCATTCCTTCCAAATCCTTGCCTTTTTCACATAATGTCGCTATAATAGATACAGAATATAGAAATGAGGAATGTGTCTATGTTTTCTACTGAACCACGCTGCTCTTACCGTAAAAACCAGCTGGGCGAAGTGATTTGCCAGCTCCGTTTTCCGGAAATTCTGACGATTGAAGCCAATGCACCGGTAGAATTTCAGGAGGCGATCCGTGCAACCTTTCCCCGCTATTCCAGCCGGAAAGAGACACCTGCACCAAAACTGGTGAATGGTCGTCCGGAGCCTCAGAATCCAAATAATAACTATCAGTTTGTATCCGAGGATGGTCACTGGCGTGTCAATCTAACCAGTACCTTTATCTCTTTGGCCTGCAACCAATATACCTGCTGGGAAAATTTTGCAAAAATGCTGGATATGCCGCTGGCTGCATTCATTAAAATTTACCGCCCTGCTTTTTTTGAGCGAGTGGGTTTGCGGTATCTCAACTTCATATCCCGAAAAAATCTGGGTTTGGACACCATCCCTTTCCGGGATTTGATACAGCCCCAGTATTTGGGGATTCTTGCCGATGAACAGCTGCCGGAAACCGCAACTGCACGCAGTACCGTGGATGCAGAGTTGGCAATTCGCGGCGGTTGCCGTGCCAAAATTCACGCCGGTCCCGGTCTTGTAAAGCGAGGCGGTGTCGAAAGCAAAGAGATCCATTTCATCTTTGATCAGGATCTGTTTATGCTTGGAAATATCGCCATCAATCTCTCCGCCGGTGCATTGGAGACTTTGCACAGTCAGGCAGACTCTATTTTCCGTGCTGCCATTACAGAGACACTCCATGACGCCATGGCGCCTACCATTCTTTAAGGAGGAAATATTATGTTTTTTGATTGGACTTACGTTATTTTGGTGCTTCCGTGTGTCATTTTGGCAATGGTGGCCAGTGCCAATGTCAATTCTACTTTTAAGAAGTATTCCAGGGTCATGTCATCTCGTCGTTTGACCGGCGCTCAGGCTGCACAAAAAGTTTTGGCCGCCGGCGGTGCCCATGGCGTGCGCATTGAACGCATCCACGGCAATCTGACCGACCATTATGACCCCAGAGATAATGTGATCCGTCTGTCCGACGATGTATATGATTCTACTTCCGTGGCCGCCATCGGCGTTGCCTGTCACGAAGCAGGACACGCAGTGCAGTATGCGCAGCACTATGCTCCCATCAAGATTCGTGCAGCCATTATTCCTGTGACCAATATCGGCTCCAAACTGGCCATGCCTCTGATTTTGTTAGGTCTACTCTTTAGCTACTTTGAAAGCACCTCCTATGCTTTCGTATATCTCGGCATTGCCTGCTTTGGACTCTCTGTGTTGTTTCAGCTGATTACCTTGCCTGTTGAGTTTAATGCCAGCCGTCGTGCAATGCAGGCAATTTCCAACGGAGATCTGCTGACCATCGACGAACAGAAGGGTGCTCGCAAAACCCTGACCGCCGCAGCATTGACCTATGTTGCTGCTTTGGCTGTTGCTTTGGCTCAGTTGCTGCGTCTGTTGATCATCTTCGGTGGCGGTGGTCGTCGGGATGACTGAATATGCTGTTTTACGCCCCGGTATTGACATCCGGGGCGTAATTTTCTATAATTCTTATATGGAGGTATGATTTATGGGTTTTATATTTTCAGTATTCCCTTTGTTTTTTGGAGTCACATTTGTGCTCATTCTGGGTTTGATCGTGTCCACTTTTGTTAAAAACGCCCGTCAAGAACGTCACAACGACCGTTCCCCCAAGCTGACTGTGGAAGCCACCGTTGTGGCCAAGCGGATCAACGTCTGGGGCGACCACAGCCGTACCAACTATTACGCTACTTTTCAGGTTACCAGCGGCGACCGTATGGAACTGGAAGTTCCCAATAGCCAGTATGGATATCTGGTAGAAAACGACCACGGAATGCTGTCTTTTCAGGGTACTCGTTTCTTAAACTTCGAACGCAGATAAGCCATTTCCTGTATACGATAAGGAGGATTGCCATGAAAAAGATATTTGCTCCCTTGACCGCTGTTCTTCCTCTGCTGTACATATTAGCGATTGGGCTATCGTTTCCTTTTCACACATCCGATCCCCTCTTGTTCTGCCTTTTGAGTGTTTACCTGCTGCTGACGCTACTGTTTACAGTCTGCTTCTATTTCACCATCCACCATTACCAGCCCAAGCAGCTTGCTGTGTATAATATTCTTTTTTTCCGCCGGAAATCTTCTGCTGCTACTGATGGAAGCAGGATACTGGCTGGTAAAAAAAGCGGAAATCCAACAACAGGCACAGAGCGGCGCCGCCGAAGGCGGCCTGTTACTGTTGATTTGGATTATTTTGTACCTGCCCCACTGGTTCAGCTATTTTATGGTACGGATCGCCGGTATGGTTTCCTGCAATCGCAGTCTGGAGGGTATTTGTTCAACATTCACAAGACTTCTGCATGATATTCTGCACTTTCTCCCTGCGGCAGACCTAATCAGCTCCATTTGGGTGCTGTACAAGGTCAGCACATGGCAAAAAGCACAAAATAATACATAAATAATTTACATTTTCGCCGTCCCGGTATTGACAACCGGGGCGGTTTTCGCTATAATCTTTCCGGTGTGAAAAGTATGAAAAATGTGAAAGGAGATCACCATGGCCGGTGGCAAACACATTTTAGGCAAATCCAATGCCCGGCGTGTCCTCGGCACTGCCAAGGTAGGCGACCGTGGGCAGATCGTCATTCCCAAAGAAGCACGGGATATGTTCGGCATTCAACCCGGAGATACCTTACTGATTTTAGGTGAGACCGATGCAGGTCTTATCATCTCCCGTCCGGAAGCGTTGAACGATTTGGCCGACAAGATTTTAAATAATGTAAAAAAAGAGGATTAACAATGGAACAATTACAGGAACTTTATTCCGGCATGGGTCTTTCCCCTGCCGTATACCATTACGGCGAAGCCGCTCTGGAAAAACTGAAAGACCGCTTTGCTGCCATTGACAAAGTTGCAGAATACAACCAGGCAAAGGTCCTTTCTGCCTTGCAGAAAAATCATGTTTCCGTGGCCTGCTTTGCTGCTTCTTCCGGCTACGGCTACGATGATATGGGCAGAGACACTCTGGAGCGTGTTTACGCTGATGTATTCCACACAGAGGCCGCTCTGGTTCGTCCCCAGATCACCTGTGGCACCCATGCATTGACTGTGGCACTGAGTGCAAATCTCCTGCCCGGTGATGAACTGCTGTCACCAGTTGGTCTGCCCTATGACACCTTGCAAGAGGTCATTGGCATCCGTCCCTCCCCCTGCTCTCTGGCAGAATATGGCGTCACCTATCGACAAGTAGACTTGCTTTCCGATGGCACCTTTGACTATGAAGGCATCCGTGCCGCCATCAACGAAAAGACCAAACTCATCACCATCCAGCGTTCCAAAGGCTACGCCACCCGTCCAACCTTCTCCGTCACTGAGATTGGAGAACTGATTGCTTTCTGCAAGAGCATCAAGCCCGATGTACTGGTGATGGTGGATAATTGCTACGGCGAATTTGTAGAGACCATTGAGCCTTCCGATGTGGGCGCTGACATGACCGTTGGCTCTCTCATCAAGAATCCCGGTGGTGGCCTTGCCCCCATCGGTGGCTATATTGCAGGCACCGCCGCCTGCGTTGACCGCTGTGCCTACCGCCTGTCTGCCCCCGGTCTGGGCAAAGAAGTAGGCGCAAACCTTGGTCTGATGACCTCTCTCTATCAAGGTTTCTTCCTGTCCCCCACGGTGGTGGCAGGCGCAGAAAAAGGCGCTATTTTCGCCGCAAACCTCTATGAACCTCTGGGGTTCCGCTGCGTTCCCAACGCCACCGAAAGCCGCCACGACATCATTCAGGCGGTGGAACTGGGCAGCGAAGCCGGAATGATCGCATTCTGCAAGGGTATTCAGGCAGCAGCTCCCGTGGATTCTTTTGCTACCCCCATCCCCGGCGATATGCCCGGCTATGACAGTCAGGTTATTATGGCTGCCGGTGCATTTGTTCAAGGCTCCTCCATCGAACTATCTGCCGACGGCCCCATCCGTCCTCCCTACGCCGTTTATTTTCAGGGCGGCCTGACCTGGTATCACGCCAAGCTGGGCATCCTGATGAGCCTGCAAAAAATGGTGGATGCAGGTCTGATTCAGTTGTAAGAGGTGGAGATCATGTCCTGGTTATTTTTTGCCATTGCCACAACCCTGTTATGGGGCACGGCGGAACTGTTCTATAAAAAAGGTGCTCGGCCAGAGGAAAAATACTCCCATCTGAAAATCTGTGTCTGGGTGGGCGCTGTCATGGGCATTCATGCCATTTTTACTCTGCTGACCAAAGACATTCATTATAACCCCATTAACCTGATCTATTATCTGCCCGTATCTCTGCTGTATATGGTTTCCATGGCCTTTTCCTATTTTGGAATGCGGTTTTTGGAGGAGTCCATTTCAGACCCCATTGAGAACACCTCCGGTGCCATTTGCAGCTTGCTGTGTGTCCTGATTTTAAAAGAGTCCCTTTCCCCCCTTTCCATTGCCGCTATTCTCATCATTGTGGTCGGCGTGCTGGGCGTTGGCTTTCTGGAAAACAGCGGAGAGACTACCAGGAAGAGAAGGTTGGGTAAGAAACTGGCTATTATGGCATTCTGTATGCCCTTTATTTACGCAATTTTAGATGCTTTTGGCAGTTTTCTTGATATTTTCTACCTGGATGATTTTGCCAACACCCCTTTGATCGGTGTCACAGAAAACACCATCGAAGATGTAGCCAACACCAGTTACGAGTTGACATTTGCGCTGTTTGCGTTGGGACTGTTTATTTTCATGAAGGCAAAAAAAGTGAAATTCGGTCCTCTCCCTCAGCATAAAGACAAAATCCTTGCGGCAGTATTTGAAACCGCCGGACAATTTACTTATGTGTACGCCATGAGCGGAAATGGCGCCATTGCTGCTCCCATTATTTCCTCCGTGTGCATTGTTTCCCTGCTGCTTTCCCGGATCTTCCTGAAGGAAAAGCTCAGCAAAAAGACCTACGCCTTTATCGCAGTAGTCATTATCGGTATTTTGCTGCTGGCAGTAAGTGAAGAACTCTAATAAAATATGGAAGCGGCTACCGTTTGATTGGTAGCCGCTTTTTATTATTACATACACCCTCTATCTGTAAACTGAAAACACTTCCTCAATGGGTTCACGAATAATCAGATCCGCATAACCATCATAAGGCGTGGGGCTCTGATTGATGATGACAAAATGCGACCCTTCAAACAGTGTCACCAGCGATGCCGCCGGATGGACAGTCAGCGATGTTCCGCCGACGATCAACACATCTGCACTGCCGATGGCTGCTTCCGCTGCTGCAAATGCTTCCCCATCCAGACTTTCTCCGTAAAGCACCACATCCGGTCGAATATTTCCACCACAAGCACAACGAGGCACCCCTGGCTCCTTTAAAATATCCGCAAGGGAATATTTTCTGCCACAGCGAACACAGTAATTTCGCAAAACTGAGCCATGTAATTCAATCACATTTTTGCTTCCGGCCATCTGGTGCAAGCCATCAATGTTCTGGGTAATCACCGCAGAAAGTTTTCCCTGCCGCTCCAATTCTGCCAATACCCGATGCGCTGCATTAGGCTGGGCATCCGGATAGATCATATGCGTCTTATAATAGGGAAAAAACTTCTCCGGATATCTGTGCAGATACCAACCAGAAATAATGGTTTCCGGATTTTCCTCTGTTTCATCAGCGCAGGTGTACAGTCCCTGACTTCCCCGAAAATCAGGAATTCCGCTTCCGGTGGAAACACCTGCTCCCCCAAAGAAAACAATGTTTTGTGCATTTTCCACGATTTCTCTGAATTGCTGCAACATCATTTTTCCTCCTCGATCAGTGCTATTTTTTCTTCTCTGGTCAAGCGCTTGATGTACAGTTCCCGGCGCAATGCATCCCCATGGTTCTGACACTGCTCCGTATAAACCAGCTCCAAGGGCCCACGGCCACGGGTATATTTTGCGCCTTTGCCGCTGCGGTGGGTCCCCAGGCGATGCTCCACATCTGTGGTAATTCCGGTGTAAAGGCTTCCATCGCCGCAACGTAGCACATATACAAACCACTTTTTCTCCATTATTTTCTCCTGAATTTCCGGCTCAGTATTTTATCTAACAGGAAGAATGTAACGTTGCCCAAAATCAATGTAATGGCCAGAAGGATTGCACCCATCTCCTGGAATTCCGCTGCCAGGTCTACCATGACAAACAGATGGATCAATAATGTATACATCACCAAAATCACAACGTTAAAAAACAAACCCTTCCATAGCCATCTGAAAGGCAGTTTGTCAATTTTGGGTTTAATCAGAGGGTAAAAGCCCAGAAAAACGAACATTGCAGCCCCCTCTTTATCCGGTCCCATCAGCAGCGACAGCAATGCCACTGCGCCATACCAGGCCCAGCCGATTCGCCTGCCACACAGTTTTGCCACCAGCTGCAAAATCAGCATACAGATCATTGGACATACAAAAGTTGCAAATGGGATCAATCCGCCCAGGCACATGATCACAACAGCCAACGCCGCCATCATACCGCCCAACGCCATTGCTCTGACAGATGTTTGCATTTTTTCTCGTTCTGTCATCGTATCCCCTCCTTTTTCTATTATTATAGCCCTAATAATAGAAAAAAGCAAGGCAGAAGCCTGCCTTGCGATTTTTGTTTACATTTCCTGTCTACCTTCCAATGCCCTGGAAAGCGTAACTTCATCTGCATACTCCAATTGGCTTCCCACAGGTACACCATAGGCTAGGCGAGTCACCTTAACTTCCATCGGTCGAAGCAACCGGGAGATGTACATGGCTGTCGCCTCTCCTTCGGTATCCGGATTGGTCGCCATAATGACTTCCCTGACCGTCCCGGTGGCTACTCTGTGAAGAAGCTCCCGGATCTTGATATCATCCTGGGTCACATGATTTAACGGTGAGATCACACCATGCAACACGTGGTAACGCCCCCGAAATTCACGGCTGCGCTCCATGGCGATCACATCTTTGGGTTCTGCTACCACGCAGATGACACCTTCATCTCTGGTATCGTCACTGCAAATGGGGCAAAGCTGCTGATCCGTCAAATTTTGGCAACAGGGGCAGGTATGCACCTGCTGTTTTGCTGTAACAATGGCATCGGCAAACGACTGTGCCTCCTCCATAGGCAGACTCAGCACATAAAAGGCAAGTCTTTGGGCAGTTTTGCCACCAATGCCCGGAAGCCGAGCAAACTGGTCCGACAGTTCCTGCAACGCTGCGGGAAAGAACTGCATATTTCCTCCTTAGAACAGGCCACCCAAATTCAAACCGCCAGTGATCTGTGCCATGTTGTTCTGGGCATCGGTATCAGCGATTCTCATGGCCTCGTTGACAGCAGCAATGACCATATCCTGCAACATCTCTACATCGTCAGGATCAACAGCTTCGGGCTTGATCTCAATCCCCACCACTTGATGCTTACCATTGACTGTTGCCGTAACCATACCGCCGCCGGCAGAAGAAGAATAGGTTTTGTTTTCCATTTCTTCCTGCATACGGATCATATCCTGCTGCATTTTTTGAGCCTGCTTGATCATCGCAGCCTGATTCATGCCACCGGGCATTCCACGAAATCCACCTTTTGCCATAAAACATTATCTCCAATCTTATTCTTTGATTTTAATGACATCACTGTGAGCCTTGCCAAAGGAAAGCAATTGGCTCATTTTCTCGTTTCTGGCCGGAGTCGCTGATCCGTCCACGGCCTTAACTTTAATATTTCTTTCCAGCTGCGCACTGGCCTTACGCCCTACCAATTCAAAAATTTCCGGATGATCGATCATCCCCAGGGTAAAACCATTGTTACAGCGCAATACCAGGGTATCTCCCTGCAAGTCTCCACGAATAGGCGCATCCTCAGCACAGGAGAAAAATCCCATACAAGGCAATTTAGATTCTTGTCGGATAGCAGAAACCAAATCTGCCCAAAAACCAATGGGTGCTTGATCGTTGATCTCCTGTCGAATTTCCGGAGGAATATCCTCATCATCCGGCGGAGGTGGCAGTTCTTCCTCCTCCATCGTTTGGTCGGACGGAACCGGCTGCGACACTGCCACAAAATTTCCCGTTCGAACTTTTTCCTCCAACCGGGTAAGTCTGGCATTTAAGCTTTGGGCATCCAGAGAAAGTTCCGGCTGACACATATTGAGCAGACACAGCTCTGCATCCATACGACGGCTGGCAGAGCGAGTAAATCCGGCCATGGTCTGCTGCAACAGTCCCATGATCCGTACCAATTCCCCACCGGAGAACTGCTTGGCCAGCGATTGTGCATCCTTTCCTTCTGCAACACCAGAGAGCATGGTCAACCCTGCCTGCGGTGCCGTTTGCAGTACCAGTAAGTCACGGGTCAAACAGGCCAGTTCATCCAGCATTGCCCCAAGGTCTTTGCCGTCAGCGTAGAGTCGATTAAACAATATCAACGCATTATGCGTGTCATGTTTTCCAATATAGCCCATCATCTGGGCAGCAGTTTGTTCTCCAGCAATGCCCAGGCAGGCATATACTCGCTCAGCAGTCAGCTCTCCCTCTGTGGCGCAAGCGCATTGATCCAGCAGGCTCAGCGCATCACGCATACCACCGTCTGCCATTCGGGACAATACCCGTGCAGCAGAATCATCCAAATCAATATTTTCCTGATAAGCAACAAATTGCAGTCTTGCCGCAATATCCTCCTGTGAAATACGCCGGAACGAAAACCGCTGGCACCGGGACAAAATCGTTGCCGGGACTTTATGCAGCTCCGTCGTTGCCAAAATGAAAAGCAGATGCTCCGGCGGCTCTTCAATGATCTTCAACAATGCATTGAAGGCAGAGATAGACAGCATATGCACTTCGTCAATAATATATACCCGTTTTTTTACCTGAGAAGGACTATAAATGGCATCATCTCTCAGGTCGCGGACATTATCAACACCGTTGTTGGAAGCCGCATCGATCTCCAGCACATCCATGCAAGATCCGCTATCAATGGCACGACAAGCTTCACAACAATTACACGGATTTCCGTCTTGAGGATTCAGGCAATTGACTGCCTTTGCCAAAATTTTGGCGCAGCTGGTCTTACCTGTACCTCTGGAACCGGTGAAGAGGTAGGCATGGCTCAAGTGGCCATTTTGCAGCTGGGTTTTTAGTGTTTGGGTGATCGCCAGCTGCCCCACCACATCATCAAAGGTCTGGGGGCGATATTTCCGATATAAAGCTTGATAGGCGGACATAAAGCCTCCCCTTTCTATCATCAGTTTTTAAATTGCTCCCAATGTTCTTCCATTTCTTCCTGGGTAGCAAATCCACGGGAAGCACCACTATCGCTGATTTTTTTCGACGCAAATACCTGCGCCCTTTTCAGGGCTTCTTCCGGCCCTTTCCCCTGGATATAGTAGTGAACAAATGCACTGAACAGGGCATCTCCTGCTCCGACAGTATTGACCGCTTCCCCCACCCGGACAGCCGGATATTCCCGTATCTCATTCCGATCTCGCAGATACATGGCAGCGCCTTTACCGCCTCGCCCCAAAACAATGATTTTCATGGAATAGTTTTCAGCCAAAGCCCACAAAAAAGGCCGATAATGATCTCCGATGGCTTCATCGCTCAGGAACACAATATCCGCATATTCCAAAAATTCACGGTTATATTCGTCATAAATATCTGACAGCACATGGACATCTGTTGCAATGGTTTTCCCCATGGATTTGGCCACATGAAGCAGGGGTCTGTTAAAATTAATATTACAAGCAACCACAATATCTGCGCTCTGGCAAATATTTCCTGGGAAATCATAACGGCTCTGCTGCACGTCTTTCAAATCGCAGTAGATCTGTCGTTTTCCGTCTCCGTCATAAAGAACTACGGAAGAAGCAGTTTCCTGCAAAGCAGCAGAAATTCCATCGGTAGAAATTCCATCACTGCACAATTGGCTGCAAATATAATCTGCCTGAAAGTCATGTCCCACCATGGAAAGAAGCTGTACATCATCGTGCAGGGCAGTCAACGCCTTGGCAATATTATAACCAACACGAGATACCCCAGAATGAACGCCAAAAAAGGGATAATCGATTGGATAATAATTGATTGGAAACTGCCGGACCCGGACAGTGGTTTCTATATTCACAAGACCCGACACCAAAATCAGTCCCATACTGCACCTCCACTGCAACAACAGACCGGCTCATAACAAGATCGCACACCCACATTTGAACGAGCTGCACACCCGGCACCCCTATTCACAGCTCAGAAACGGCAACCTGCGCGGCACACGGAAATATCCGCTTAATGCTGCTTGGTTCCCCACCTGACATGGTTCACGGGTTCCCGTTGC
>CAZHPO010000035.1:0-12060 GCA_964534615.1 uncultured Oscillospiraceae bacterium | reverse complement strand
ATATCAACAACGACGGTGTCTTGACCAATGGCGACGCTCAGATTGAGTCTGGCACTGTGATCACTGTGAACGGCAATTCCATTACCTTGAGTGTTGGTAATACCGGCACAAAGACCAATGGCCAGGTTCGAATCACCGCCATCGAAGTAATTTACAACTAATTGTATCAAGGACCCCTTGCCCATGGCAGGGGGTTCCTTTGCATGAAAAAAGACACCGGATCAAGCCGGTGTCTTTTTTCCATAAGGAGGTATTGGGGAAAATTGAAAAAAGGAAATTGGGGAAATTTAAGGAAGGATCGGGGAAATTTATCAGATCAGGGCAGCCCCCAGCTTGTGACAATTTTTCGTTGCCTCATCATCGGGAGCTTCCTGACAGATCACACTGTTGCAGCATAAGTTTGCACCGCACTTTTGGCAGGTTTCCTCCCAGGTACGCATCCATTCACCGTCGCCCCAACCATAGGAGCCGAACAGAGCGATGGGCTTGCCTGCCAACTTGCTTTCACAACTGTCAAACATAGGCTGAAATTCATCTTCTTCTAACACTTCGGCACCCATGGCAGGGCATCCGAAGGCGATGGCATCATAATCATCCATCATAGAAGGGGAAAATTCGCTGGCTGCGATCATGGAGACCTGGGCGCCGGCGTTCTTTGCGCCATCTGCCACAGCTGCGGCCATGGCTTCGGTGTTGCCGGTGCCGCTCCAATAAACAATTGCAATTTTGCTCATAACGAAATTGACCTTTCAAAGAATTTGTGGTATATCAACCGGCTACAGTCAGCCGTTCAATATCGTGGGTAACTGCAAAGCGATGGCAGTAGATCCGGGTGCATTTTTTATACAGGGCGAATTTCTTTTGAGCTGCGGCTTCGTCGCCGTAAACTTTCCAGCAACCCACGCATTTGCACCCTTTGGCGTTGTTTTCAATAAAACCACGGACATCTTCTGCCGGATATCCCAAAAACAGGCCGATTTCGTGGGGGAAGTCTTCGCTTTGACGAAGCCGCCGCATAAGCTGCACCACACAGCGGTCACAGCTGCTGGGATCGTAGCCTCTGGATTTCAGTAGCTGCTCTGCTTCAACGCATGATAGATCGGCAGAGAGCCTACTGGGACGATATAGGTAAATCAGCACTTTTTGATCGGAAAAGCGGAGGGGGATCAGTCGCAGCCCCTTGGTTTGCAGGTGACGATTCTGCTGACGAACAAAGGCCAGAATTTCCTGCTGATCGTTACAGGGGCAGGTGAATAAATTGGCGGTTTTTAGCCCTGCCAGGGTAGGTGCCCCGTGGCGAACCAGTAATTCTTCTGACATGGGGATCCGTCCTTCTTCGAGTTGGCGAAAACTAACCGACGGGTTGAATATATGCAGTTAGCACACGCTAACTGCATATATCATATACCATCTATTAGCATTTGTCAAGAGGGAATTTTATTTTTTGTAGGGCAGAAAATGTGCCCCATCAATCTGTCTGCCGAATGTCGGTTACAGTGTAGCCCAGCTTTTCGATTCGCTCTTTCAGCTCCTGGTTGGTTATTTCCCGGCTGTAAGAAACGGTAGCCGTTTTTTTACGCAGGTTTACTTGACAAGCGACACCATCCAGACGGTTCAGGGTGTTTTCAATGCGCGCCTGACAGTTTTCACAGTGGATACCGTCAATGGACAGGGTTTTCTTAGCAATGGCAGGGGCATCTAGCTTTTTGTGGGTGCGGATGGTGTTCCCCCCACTGCCACAGCAACCACCACCTTGAAAATGCTTGCGTGTTCTGATCAGTGCCAAGGCAGCTACCGCCACCAGAATGATGATTATGATCGTGTTGCCCATGGTGATCTCCTTTGGTTAGTTTATGCTAACTATTATAGCACCATTTCTTGAAAAAGCAAGGACCAAATGCCCTCCGGCCAAAGCCGGAGGGCAGGAAAGTTTATTTGCCGTAGTAGGCGTTAAGATACATCTGGCGGATCTCGCTCATCAAAGGATATCGGGGATTTGCACCGGTACACTGGTCGTCAAAAGCCTGCTCGGTCATTTCATCCAAACGGCTGAGGAAATCCTGCTCATCAATGCCATAGTCCCGAATGGTGTCACGAATACCGATGGCTTTTTTTAGTTTATCGATCTTGGCAATCAGACCTTCCAGTTTTTCAGCATCTGTACTGCCGGGAATACCAAGATAATCGGCAACTTCAGCATAGCGGGCCAGCGTGTGGGGGTGGTCATACTGGGGGAAGGTACCCATTTTGACAGGAACTTCAGCTGCGTTGAAACGAAGTACCTCATCGATCATCAACGCATTGGCAACGCCGTGGGGCAGATGATGGAATGCGCCCAGCTTGTGGGCCATAGAGTGGCAGACACCCAGGAAGGCGTTGGCAAAAGACATACCGGCCATGGTAGCAGCGTTGGCCATCTTCTCTCTGGCGACGGGATCGTTAGGCCCGTTATCATAGGCTCTGGGCAGATATTCGAAAATCATCTTCAGACTGCGCAGGGCAAGGCCGTCGGTATAATCTGTTGCCATCATGGAAGCGTAGGCTTCCAGAGCGTGGGTGACGGCATCAATGCCGGAAGCGGCAGTAAGACCCTTGGGAGCATTCATCATCATATCCGCATCCACGATGGCCATATTAGGCATCAGCTCGTAGTCAGCCAGAGGATATTTGACGCCGGTAGTTTCGTCTGTGATGACGGCGAAGGGGGTCACTTCGGAGCCAGTACCGGCGGTGGTAGGTACGGCTACGAAATAGGCTTTTTCGCCCATCTTGGGGAAGGTGTACACTCTCTTGCGGATATCGACAAAGCGCATGGCCATATCCATGAAGTCGGCTTCCGGATGCTCGTACATGACCCACATGATTTTGGCGGCATCCATGGCAGAGCCGCCGCCAATGGCAATGATCACATCGGGAGCGAATGCGGTCATCTGGGCTGCACCGGCTTTGGCACAGGCCAGGAAAGGATCGGGAGCCACATCAAAGAAGACGGTGTGACCAATGCCCATTTCGTCCAGTTTATTTTCCACGGGCTTGGTGTAGCCGTTCTGGTACAGGAAGGAGTCCGTGACGATAAATGCCTTTTTCTTGCCCGTGACGGTCTTCAGCTCGTCCAGAGCGACAGGCAGACAGCCCTTCTTGATGTAAACTTTTTCGGGGGAACGGAACCAGAGCATATTTTCCCTTCTTTCTGCCACGGTTTTAATATTCAGCAGGTGCTTGACCCCCACGTTTTCGGAAACGGAGTTGCCGCCCCAGCTGCCGCAGCCCAGGGTCAGGGAGGGGGCCAGCTTGAAGTTGTACAGATCGCCTATGCCGCCGTGGGCAGAGGGGGTGTTGACCAGAATACGGCAGGTTTTCATCCGGTCGGAAAAGGTGTTCAGTTTGTCCTTGGCTGTGATGGTGTTCAAATATACAGAAGCGGTGTGGCCGTAGCCGCCGTCAGCAACCAGCCGCTCGGCTTTGGTCAGGGCATCTTCAAAATCAGCAGCCCGGTACATAGCCAACACGGGGGACAGCTTTTCGTGGGCAAAGGCTTCACTCAGTTCGACGCTTTCCACTTCACCTATCAAAATCTTAGCCGTTTCAGGCACGGTGACACCTGCCAGAGCTGCAATGGTATGGGCACTTTGACCGACGATCTTGGCATTGAGTGCGCCATTGATAAGAATGGTGGAACGGACCTTTTCGATTTCCCCAGGGTTCAGGAAATAGCAGCCGCGATTTGCAAATTCGGCTTTGACGGCATCGTAAATGCTGTCAAGAACCACAACGCTTTGCTCGGAGGCGCAGATCATGCCGTTGTCAAAGGTTTTGGAATGGATAATGGAGTTGACAGCCAACTTCTGATCAGCGCTATCGTCGATAATGGCAGGGGTGTTGCCGGGACCAACGCCGATGGCAGGCTTGCCAGAGGAATAAGCGGCCTTGACCATGCCGGGGCCGCCGGTGGCCAGAATGATGTCGGCTTCCTGCATGACCATATTACTCAGCTCCAGACTGGGCACATCGACCCAGCCGATAATGCCTTCAGGGGCACCTGCGGCCACGGCAGCTTCCAGAACGATTTTGGCAGCTTCGATGGTGCATTTCTTTGCTCTGGGGTGGGGGCTGATGATCATGCCGTTCCGGGTCTTCAGTGCCAGCAGGGTTTTAAAAATAGCCGTTGAAGTAGGATTGGTAGTTGGGATAATGGCAGCTACGACGCCGATGGGCTCGGCGATCTTGCGAATGCCAAAGGCGGTGTCTTCTTCAATCACGCCGCAGGTTTTTGTGTTTTTATAGGCATTGTAAATATATTCGGCAGCATAGTGGTTCTTGATGACCTTGTCTTCTACCACACCCATGCCGGTCTCAGATACAGCCATTTTAGCCAGTGAGATCCGGTTTTGGTTGGCGGCGGAGGCTGCGGCCAGGAAAATCTGATCTACCTGCTCCTGGGAAAAGGAGGCAAACCGGCGCTGGGCATCTCGAATGCGAGCGATGGCAGCAGTTAATTCATCGGCATTGGTAACAGGGATGTATTCCATATAAGATCCACCTTTCGTTTAATCGGTAATTTAGTACCGATATATTCATACTGATATAATAACATAGATCATACAAATGTCAATAGCCAATATGGAAATTATTTTATTTCGGGAAATAAAATTGACTTTGGAAAGAAAATATTGTACACTTTAAGAAAAAACAGTGGAGAAAACCATGCAGAACATAAAAATTATTTTCTTTGATATTGACGGTACCATGCTTCCTTTTGGAGCCAAACAGCTGCCTTTGCGTATGCAGGAAACGTTGCATCGGCTGCAACACAGAGGAATCATTACCTGTATCGCCACCGGCCGTACGCCGGTGACATTGCCTCGGTTTGAAGGGGTGGAATTTGATGCATATATGACCTTCAATGGTTCCCTGTGTTTTGACCGTCGGGGGGATATTTTTTCTAATCCCATTTCACGGCAGGACGTGCAAAAGCTGATTGCCAATGCTGCTGCCATTGGCCGTCCGGTGGGCATTGCCACCAGAAAAAGACTGGCAGCCAACGGCAGTGATCAGGATCTGGCAGATTATTATGCCATCGCCCACCTGGAAGTGGAAGTGTCACAGGATTTTGATGATGTGGCACAGGAGGAAGTCTATCAAATCATGATGGGGTGCCGTGAGCAGGAGTATCCTGCGATCCTGAAAGACGTTGAGGGCGCAAAGATCGCCAGTTGGTGGGAACGGGCGGCGGATATTATCCCGGCCACGGGCGGCAAGGGAAAAGGCGTTGAGAAAATGCTGGAGTATTATGGTCTGGAACCCAGCCAAGCTATGGCATTTGGTGACGGAAACAATGATCTGGAAATGTTGCAAAGCGTTGGCAGGGGCGTTGCCATGGAAAATGCTTCGACGCAATTAAAGGCGGTGGCAACTGATATTTGTGGCAGCGTGGATGAGGATGGAATTTATCATTATTGCATGAAAAATGGCCTGATTTGAAAAAATCCCTTGCTTTTGACGTAAAAAGTGATATGATCCACAAAAAAGGACAGGTGGAATTCCGATGAAAAAGACGTTTTTGGTAGTGATTTTTGTGATGATCCTGTGCCTGAGCCTGCTGGCAGCTTGCGGCGACCAGGTGCTGACCGCAGATGAGGCCATCAACATTGCGCTGAAGGATGCCGGACGGGAACGCAGCGAGGTAAGCGTTCATACCCATGTGGGAACACAGGGTGGAAAACCCTGCTATGAGATCCATGTTGAGGTCGATGGGGAAGGCTATACCTGTTGTATCGATTCTGAAACCGGTGAAATTTTGGATAAGCAGGAAGGCGTCCACGAATAATGACAGCAAAGCAAGCTCCATGAAGGAGCTTGCTTTTTGCTTTAGAAAAGAATTGCATAATCAAGGCAAGATGATATAATAAAAGAAAAATGGGGAGGAAACATTATGAATCCGGAAAAAATTCAATCCTATGCCCAGAAGATTATCGATAATTGCAGTCAGGTGATCGTTGGTAAGGAAGAAGTCATTCGACAGATCACCGTCAGCTTTCTTTGCGGTGGTCATGTGCTGCTGGAGGATGTCCCCGGTACGGGAAAAACCATGCTGTTTCGATCCTTTTCCCGGACAGTGGGCGGCGATTTCAAACGGATCCAGTTTACGCCGGATTTGTTGCCCTCTGATTTGACAGGTATCAATTTCTATAATCCAAAGGAAGGTCAGTTTGAGTTCCGCCCCGGTCCGCTGTTTGCCGGAATGATCCTAGCAGATGAGATCAACCGTGCGACACCCAGAACCCAATCTGCATTGCTGGAAGCCATGGAGGAGGGGCAGATCACGGTAGATGGCAAGTCCTACTCTATGCAGAAACCATATATGGTCATGGCCACCCAAAACCCCATCGAGTCCTATGGTACCTTTCCCTTGCCGGAGGCGCAGATGGATCGCTTTTTCATGCGTCTGAGCATGGGATATATGGAGCGGTCTCAGGAGTTGCAGGTAATTTCCAGAGCGTCGACATTGACTTTGGTGGAGCAATTGCAGCAGGTGGTGTCTGCTGCACAGACTATGGAACTTCGGGATCAAATTCACGAGGTATATGTCAGCGAAGATGTAGCAGGATACATGATGGATATTGTTCAGGCTACTCGCAACGCCGGGTTTTTGGTGGGCGGTGTTTCCACCCGTGGTGCGATCGCACTGTATAAAGCTGCCCAGGTAACAGCGGCCATGGAGGGACGTGACTATGTGATCCCGGAGGATGTGGTGCGGGAGGCAATCCCGGTGTTGGCACACCGCCTGACATCCGCTTCCGGTAATCGGGCCGATGTGGAACGGTTTTTGAAAGAAAAAATTCAGGAGCTGAAAGTGCCCCTTGAGGATGTGACTGGCGTATGATCGTGCTGATTTTGCTGCTGGTGGCGCTGGGGTTGGTGCTGCTGGAGAAAAAATGGGCCCAATATGCCACGGATGCTTTGCGGTTCCGGCAAAGCTGCGACCACCCTCTGGCGGAGCCGGAGCAGATCATCACCTGCCTGGCAACTGTGGAAAACCACAGTAAATTGCCGGTTCCTTTTGTACGTCTGTCTATGGATTTTCCCAAAGAGGCAAAATCGGTGGCAGATCGGCACTGGTGGAATGCCCACTGCCGGGAAAAAGTGCTGTCCTGGTATGCAGAATTTCGGATGACATTGGGCGCAAGACAGCGTCTGACACGGACGGTAGAGATATCTGTGCAGCAGCGGGGCGTGTACAATGTGGGTACTTATCAGCTGAGCGTTGGCGATCTTCTGGGATTTCGGGAAAGAAAGCGAGTGGGAACAGGACAGAAGATCGTGGTTATGCCAAGCCGATCCCAACAGCAAAAAGCGGTAGATGCGGTGGGTGGCTTTTTGGGTGATGTTTCGGTGCGCCGATTTATTCTGGAAGATCCGATCCTGACGGTGGGCTTTCGGGATTACACCGGCAGAGAACCTATGCGTGCCATTAGCTGGACACGGACTGCTCAGATGGGCAGCTTGTGTGTCCGGCAATATGACCATACAGCGGAACATCATGTGGTGGTGCTGTTAGATACGGAAAATGCGAAAGAGGAGCTGTTTGAGGAATGCTTGCGCCTGACCCGCACGGTGTGTGAGTATTTGGAACAAAAAAAGATCGCCTACGGCTTTTCTACCAATGGAAATTTACCAGGACCGGTGGGCAATGTTCAGACTATGGAGGAAGGACTGGGAGAGCGGCACCTCAATACCATCTTATATGGACTGGGATGTGCAGATGAGACCTGCTTTTTCTCCTTCGAGTATCTGACGGCACAAGTGCTGAAAAAACGAAAGGGAAACGAATCTTATATTGTGATCACATCAAGGCAAAATCCCCACAGCCAGGCATGTATTCGACAACTGAGCAATGCGGTGGGAAATCCGGTGTGCGTTCTGACTGCCTGTGAGGAGGGGGAATAATGACGGTTGCGATGCTGTTGAAGATTTTCTCTGACTGCTGTATCTGCTTTGCGGTTTTGGGCTCCGGCGTGTTGCCTTACGAGGGGTCGCTGGTATTTCCGGCACTGATTTGTGGTCTGTCGGCGGCGGTGGCCACCTTCTTTTGTGAAAAGAGGTGGGCGTGGGCGAGACGGCTGTGTGCATTGCTGCCCCTGAGCTGCTTGCTGCTGGCAAGGGAGCCCAATCAGATGGTCATATTGATCGTGCCCATTGCTTATACAGGATTTGTGATTCTGCGAGGGAAACTGGAACTGGAATACTATAACTATCGGAGTTTCTTTCTCAAAAGCCTGGGGCTTTTGGTGGCCATATATGGTGTGATCGGTATATGGAAATTTATGAGCGAGATTACCCAGGATACACCGCCTTTTTTGAACAGCAGTATAATTTTGCGTTTCGGATTGATCCATTCGGTTTGCGGCATCGTGTTACAGCGGCAGCTGCGGCTGGGAACAGATCATCATGCACAGGGGAGCAAAAGCCAAATTCTGGCGCTGGCAGGTGCGCTTGCAGCGATTGTCTTTGGTTTTCTCATTGCGGAAACATTTATGCGTGAAGCTGCGCTCACCATTCTAAAAGGTGCGGTAACAGTGATTCTGGTGCCGCTGATGCTTTTGCTTGAAGGGATTAGCTGGCTGATCAACCTGCTGCCACGCAGAGAGAATATGATCGAGGCACCAACTGTCAGTGTGGATTCCCCCGGTATGGATCAGATCGCCACCGATCCTGAGCAAACAACGAATGCCGCAGTTGAAAATGCCGGTGCTTTGATCGGCCCCTGGGTGGTGATTGCGGTGGTGTTTTTGCTGATAGCCGCAATATTGATGTACCGTTCTTTCCGGAAGCGTTGTGGAGCATCTACCGCAGGGGAATTTCGGGAGTTCCTTCAAGATGAGATCCGGAGAAATAAAAAAGCTGTTCGGTCAAACCGAAAGAAAGTACGCCAGATATATCGGGAGTTTTTATTGACCGAACAAGGCCGGGGACTAAAGTTACGTCCCAGTGATACCAGTGAAGATGTTTTGAAACGAATCAGTGACAAAACAGATGAACCAAGTGCATCGCGGCTGCGTCAAATCTATCTTCAGGTGCGTTATGATGGCCGGAAACCGGTAACACGCAGTCAGTTGGAACAGGCGAAGCAGGCACTGAAAAACAGTCATCAAAAGTGAGGAGAAAGTATGCCCAACGGAAGGACAAGACGAGAACGACAGGTGACCGATGAAAACCACATCCGCCATATCCTTGAAAGTGCCAGAATTCTGCATCTGGGCATGGTGGATGGAGACAAGCCCTATGTGGTGCCCATGAATTATGGCTATGTGCTGGAAAATGGGAAGCTGACGCTTTATCTTCACGGGGCACGCCGGGGAAGAAAACTGGATATACTGCGGAAAAGTCCCAATGTGTTTTTTGAAATGGAGTGCGATGTGCAACCATTTACAAATGAAGTGGCCTGCAAATATGGCATGGCCTATTCCAGTCTGATGGGTAGCGGAAAGGCCGTGATCGTAGAAAATGTGGAAGAAAAACAACACAGTTTGACGACCTTGATGCAGACACAGGCAGGAAAGGCGTTTACATTTACGGAAAAACTTGCAGATGTGGTTGGGGTTATTCGCATTGATGTAGATGATTTTACTGCAAAGTACCGTCCCATTCCTCAAGACTGATTATGGCCGCTCGAAATCTGTGGATATCGGGCGGCCATTTGTCTGCGACCGACATAAAAATTTAATATGTCCATCACTGAAAATACATAATTGAATGAGAACTTGAACGAATTGTACAGATTTTGACCCGGAAATTCGGCAAAAGGTGCAGGTGGAAAAGCTTTTCTTTTGCTTTCCGGTGTGTTACAATATACGATAGAGTTATGCCGTGGTTTGTTTGAAACGGCAATCTATTTTAGAGAAAAATGAAAGGCGGTAATCCTTTGGAAAAACATCTGATGAGCGGCAATGAGGCTATTGCCCGTGGCGCCTGGGAAGCAGGCGTCCGTGTATGCTCGGCTTACCCCGGCACACCCAGTACCGAGATCTTTGAAAATCTGCCCCAGTACAAGTCTGACCTGTACTGCGAATGGGCTCCGAATGAAAAAGTTGCCACAGAAGTGGCTTACGGCGCATCCATCGCCGGTGTCAGAAGCCTGTGCGCAATGAAGCACGTGGGCGTGAATGTTGCAGCTGACCCCATTTTCACGGCCGCTTATAATGGCGTAGGCAAGGGCTTTGTCATTGTTTCTGCTGATGATCCCAGTATGCACTCCTCCCAAAACGAGCAGGATAACCGCCACTATGCCCGCGCTGCCAAGATCGCCATGCTGGAGCCGGCAGACTCTCAAGAATGTTTGGATTTTACAAAGATCGCTTACGAGATTTCTGAGCAGTTTGATATTCCTGTGATGCTGCGTACCACCACTCGTGTGTCCCACTCCAAGAGTCTGGTCACCATGGGTCAGCGCACCGAGCATCCCACAGAAGAATATGTGAAGAATGCCAAGAAAAATGTGGCATCTCCTGCCAATGCCATGGCAAACCATCCCAAGCTGGAGGACAACCTGGAGAAGCTGGAAGCTTACGCCAACGAAAGCCCCCTGAACATTGTAGAGCTGAAGGGGAGCAAGGTGGGCGTTATTTCCGCTTCCATCGCTTACCATTATGCCAAGGATGCTTTCCCGGAAGACACTTCTTTCCTGAAGCTGGGCATTACGTTCCCCCTGCCTATGGATCTGATCCGCAGCTTTGCATCCAAGGTGGAAAAACTGTATGTCATCGAGGAACTGGATGGCTACATGGAAGAACAGATCAAGGCTGCTGGTATTGCCTGCATCGGTAAGGAACTGATCGGCAATATGTATGAGCTGAATCCGCAGCTGATCAAAGAGCGCGTCTTTGGAGAAAAGCCTGTTTGTAAGAATTTGACGGTAAAGGCTGCGCCCCGTCCTCCGGCATTGTGTGCCGGATGCCCCCACCGTGGCTTCTTCTATACCATCGCCAAGCAGAAAAATGTGGTGGTTGCAGGCGATATCGGTTGCTACACTCTGGGTAATGCGCAACCCTTTAATGCTGTGGACAGCGTTGTTTGTATGGGTGGTGGATTCAGTGTAGGTATGGGTATTTCCAAGGCGCTGCAGGCCAAGGGCGAAAACAAGAAGGTTTTCGGCATTATGGGCGACTCCACTTTCTTCCACTCTGGTATGACCGGTGCGGCAGAGATCGTCTATAATAAGGGCAATATTATTCCTGTGGTGTTGGATAACTCCATTACCGGTATGACCGGCCATCAGGATAACCCCGGCAGCGGCCACACCCTGCAGGGTGACATTGCCGAGTCCATCAAGATCGAAAATGTTTTGTGTGCCTATGGTTATGAGAATATCTACATTGTGGATCCCCAGAACCTGAAGGAAATGGAAGCTGCTATAAAGGGCGCAATGGAGTCCGATAAACGCAGTGCGATTATTACTCGCCGTCCCTGCCTGCTGATCAAGCGTATCAAGCACGACATTTCCCTGTGCGAAGTGGATACCGATAAGTGTATCGGATGTAAAAAGTGCCTGAAGGTGGGCTGCCCTGCACTGATGATCAAGGATGGCAAGTGTAAGATCGATGCCAACCAGTGCGTTGGCTGCACCGTATGTGCCCAGGTTTGTCCCGTGGGTGCTATCAGCAGAAAGGAGAACTAAAATATGGAAAAGAAAAGTGCCCTTCTGGTGGGCGTCGGTGGCCAGGGTGCCATTCTGACGGCTAAGGTGCTGGTCAATGGCCTGATGAAGGCCGGTTATGATGTAAAAATGTCCGAAGTCCACGGAATGAGCCAGCGTGGTGGCAGCGTTTCTACTCAGGTCCACTGGGGCGAGAAGATCAACTCTCCGGTTATTGGCAAGGGCGCTGCGGACATCGTGGTTGCCTTTGAAAAGATGGAGGCGGTTCGCTATGCGGACTATTTGAAGCCTGACGGCGTGGCTGTTATTAACGACTATGAGATCGTTTCTTCTGCCATTGCCACTGGTCAGTGCGAATATCCTGCCGGCTGCCTGGAGGCTATGCAGGAGAATTTCAAGTGCTATAC
>CAZHPO010000034.1:0-12649 GCA_964534615.1 uncultured Oscillospiraceae bacterium | reverse complement strand
TGGCAGTATTATAGCACACAAGGAGCGATTTGTCCATGGAAATTGTGCTCTATACCGCTATGACTGCGGCTGAATTTGAGAAACACGGCTCTGTCTGTTCGAAAATTGCTTGGATGGCCTGTCATTTTTCTCCATATGGGACAGGGCTTTCCAATCTGCCGTCTAGTCTTCCTGAAAACAGTCTTCTCATTCTCAACGATCGGACTCCCATTTGTGGGCACGATCCTGATCTGATTGCAAAGCAATTGTCGGATACAGTAAATTCGCTTCATTGCAGTGGAATTTTGCTGGACTTTCAGCGTCCCGGTGGCGAGGCCGTTGCCGCCGCAGTCGCACAATTGCCCTGCAATGTAGCAGTAACACCGCCATATGCCCAGAATCTGGACTGCGCCGTTTTTCTGCCACCTCCACCTCTGAATATGCTGCTGTCTGACCACATTGCCCCTTGGAAAGGGCGCCCCATCTGGCAGGAAGCCGCACTGGAACGCTGCTGCTTCCGCATAAGTGCAGAGGGTAGCAAGGAGATCCCGCCTTCCCCGTTTCCCTGTCCCCATGTGGACCAAAAACTGCACTGCCATTATGGAATTGATATTCAACCGCAACACATTGACTTTTATCTAAGCCGGGATCTGCAACAACTTTCTGCCTTTCTTGCTGAAGGCACAGAGCTGGAAATTCTCCAGTTTATAGGGCTTTATCAGCAATTGGGATCCTTTTCCTCCCAGGCAACTGCACAGGACACCGCCCGCTTCCAGTTGTGAAGCCGGAAATTCCGCTGGTTTTCATCCATTTCCGGTTTAAAAACACGGTCAATTGCCCAGTTCTCCCGGATTTCATCCAGATTTTTCCAATATCCGACTGCAAGCCCTGCCAGATATGCAGCACCCATGGCGGTAGTCTCCACACAGCGAGGGCGCATAACCGGTGCAGCAGAAATATCTGCCTGGGTCTGCATAAGGTAATTATTGGCAGAAGCGCCGCCATCCACCTTCAGATTTTCCAAATGGATCCCGGAGTCACCTGCCATAGCCGTCAGCACATCGTTGGTCTGATATGTAATGGAATCCAATGTGGCACGAATGATATGATATTTGTTGACCCCACGTGTCAGTCCCACGATGGTGCCCCGTGCATAAGCATCCCAATAAGGTGCCCCCAAACCGGTAAACGCCGGAACCACGTAGCAGCCGTTGGTATCGCTGACTTTTCTGGCCATGTACTCCGAATCGGAAGCAGACTCCACAAATCGAAGTTCATCCCGCAGCCATTGAATGGCTGCACCTGCGACAAAGATAGACCCCTCCAGAGCATACTGAACCTTGCCATCCAGCCCCCAGGCGATGGTCGTCACCAGCCCGTTATTGGAAAACATGGGCTTTTCTCCAGTATTCATCAGCACAAAAGCACCCGTGCCATAGGTACACTTGGCTTCGCCGGGCGCAAAGCAGGTCTGTCCAAAAAGAGCCGCCTGCTGATCGCCGGCTGCGCCGGCAATCTGGACCGGTGCGCCAAAAAACTGTGCATCCGTCTTGCCATACACGGCGCTACTGGGTACTGCCTGAGGCAGCATTGCTTTTGGGATGTCCAAAAGGGCCAATATCTCATCATCCCAGGTCAAGGTGTTGATATTAAACAGCATGGTTCTGGAAGCATTGGAGTAATCTGTCACATGGACATTTCCACCCGTCAATTTCCAGATAAGCCAGCTTTCCACCGTGCCGAACAAGAGATCGCCACGCTGCGCCTGTTCTCTGGCTCCGGGCACCTGATCCAGAATCCAGGCAATTTTGGTGCCGGAAAAATAGGGGTCAATGACCAGACCGGTTTTCTGGCGGATCATTTCTGTCAACCCACAGTTGCGCAATTCCTGACAACGTTCTGCAGTCCGACGGCACTGCCAGACGATTGCATGATAAATCGGTCGGCCTGTGTGCTTATTCCACACAATGGTAGTCTCTCGTTGGTTGGTAATGCCAATTGCAGCAATATCCGACGCACTGACCCCAATATTGTGCATTGCCATTTGAGCAACTTCCAGTTGCGTAGCAAAGATTTCATCCGCATCATGCTCTACCCAACCGGGTCTGGGAAAGATTTGGGTGAATTCTTTTTGTGCCACACTGCACACACGACCACTGCGGTCAAACAGGATACAGCGATTTGAAGTCGTGCCGGAATCTAAGGCCATGATATATTGTGCCATTGGAATGCTCCTTTGCATCGTATTTGGAAAAATCATATCACAATCTATTGCAAAAGGCAAGGAATGGAAAAAGAAAACCTCTTGCATTTTTCCCACAAAGATGTATGATTTTCAAAAAGCACCGGAGGTTATTAAATGGGCATTCTTTTGACACTGGCTTACCTGTTCTATATCGGCTCCGTATTTGGCTGGTTTTTGGAATTGCTGTTTCGCAACATTGTCCATAAAAGCACCACCTGGATCAACCCCCGGCTTCTGCACCGGGCCATATCTGCCCATCTACGGGTTTGGACTGTGTACCCTTTATCTGCTGGCCAGTCTGGAAAGTCTGAATTTGATTTCCAATCCTTTGTGGAATAAAATCATGCTTTTTGCAGCAATGGCCATCGGCATGACTGCCATCGAATATGTGGCCGGTATCTTCTGCATGAAATTTTTCAAGGTGCGGTTATGGGATTATTCCGACTGCTGGGGGAACATCCAGGGGATCATCTGCCCCTCTTTCTCTTTGGCATGGGCCGCTCTGGGTGCCATCTACTATTTCTGTATTCACCCCTACATTTTGGAAGGGTTTCAGTGGCTGTCCGAAAATCTGGCATTTTCTTTTTTCATCGGAATGTTCTTTGGTGTCTTTATCATCGATGTGGCTCATTCCAGTCAGCTGGTGATAAAGCTGAAAAATTTTGCTGAGGAGTGAAAAGTAATCCTTGCCTTTGAGGGAATCAAGGGCTATCTGCGTGACAAGCACAAAAGTGCCGGCCGCAAGTATCGCTTCTTTTCCCCCTTTCATTCGGAAACCCCTCTGCATGAACATTTAAAGAACTTTGTGGAAACCATTGAAAAGCAAAGAAACGACCGCAAAAAATAATTCAACGGGGCACTGCATCAGCAGTGCCCCGTTGAATTATTTTCTCCATACCATTTTGTTAACAATGCTTGTATAGCTCTGAATGATCTTTACCACCTTACCGGATACATTTTCATCCACATATTCCGGTACCGGAACACCGTGATCCTCTGCCGTGTTCATCTGTACCGCCAGATCCACCGCCTGAAGCAAGCTCTCCTTTTCGATGCCGGATAGCAAAAAGCACCCTTTTTCCATGGCCTCAGGCCGCTCCGTGGAAGTTCGAACACAGACTGCCGGAAACGGATGGCCAACAGACGCAAAGAAGCTGCTCTCCTCCGGCATTGTGCCGCTGTCCGACACCACACAAAAAGCGTTTATCTGCAAGCAATTATAATCATGGAAACCCAGGGGCCGGTTGATACGAACCCGGCTGTCCAGCTGAAAACCCGTTTCCAACAGTCGTTTTTCGGAGCGAGGGTGGCAGGAATATAAGATGGGCATGTCATACTGTTCCGCCAGTGCATTGATGGCACCAAACAGGGAAAGAAAATTCTTTTCTGTATCGATATTCTCCTCCCGATGGGCAGAAAGCAGGATATATTTTCCCTTTTTCAGTCCCAAACGATCATGGACATCACTGGCTTTTATTTCCTGCAAATTCCGGCTCAAAACTTCCGCCATCGGAGATCCGGTTACAAAAATTCTCTCTTTCGGGAAGCCGCATTCATGCAAATAATTCCGGGCAGGTTGGGAGTATGGCATATTGACGTCGGAGATCATGTCCACGATCTTTCGATTTACCTCCTCCGGCAAGCACTCATCCTTGCAGCGGTTTCCGGCTTCCATATGAAAGATGGGAATGTGCGACCGTTTGGCTGCGATGGCTGACAGGCAGGAATTGGTATCGCCTAAAATCAGCAGTGCATCCGGTCTGGTTTCCTGCATCAGTTTATAGGAGCAATTGATGATATTGCCGATGGTCGCCCCCAAGTCTTCCCCCACTGCGTCCATATATACCTGAGGATCTTCCAGCTTCAAATCCTTAAAAAAGACTCCATTCAGGTTGTAATCATAATTCTGCCCAGTATGCGCCAAAATGGTATCAAAATACCGGCGACACTTTTGAATAACAGCCGAAAGCCGTATGATCTCCGGTCTGGTTCCCACAATGATCAAAAGTTTCAACTTTCCATTTTCCTGAAATTTCACATCTGCATAATCCACTTTCATATTACACTTCCACCTTCTCGGAAAATGTATCCGGCTTCTCCGGATCAAACGGTTCATTTGCCCACATCAGTGTCACCAGGTTTTCGGTTTTGGACAAATTGGTGATTTTGTGAGCATATCCCGGCAGTATACGAATTCCCTCCGGCTTTTCCCCACAAACATCGAACTCCAACACTTCATTCGTGCCGATTTTACGCATTGCAATACGGCCATGGCCACTGACCACCAAAAAAACCTCCCATTTGCTGTGATGCCAATGCTGTCCCTTGGTCGCACCGGCCAGAGTGATGTTTACGCTGAACTGGCCGCACTTTTCCGTTTTGAAAAGTTCCGTAAAACTTCCTCGCTGGTCCGCATTTGATCTTAGCCCATAGCGAACCTTTTCCTTGGGAAGATAGGATAAATAAGTGCTGTAAAGTTTTTTGGAGAAGGAATGATCCGGCATTTCCGGCAAAATCAGATGATTGATTTTGGTCTGAAATCCTTCCAGCAGATCTGCGATTTCTCCCAACGTCACTTCATAAGTCAGAGGCGCAGCGCAATATCTCCCCTTTTTACAGTAATGGCCGCCTGGTTGATCCGGATGTTCTTTCCCCTCCAGGGCATCCAACATTTCCGCCACCAGATCGTCAATATACAGCAATTCCAGCCGGGTGGTCTCATCGTGGACGGTGATCGGCAAATCACGGGCAAGCTTATGGCAAAATGTGGCAATCACGCTGTTATAATCGGGCCGGCACCATTTGCCAAAAATATTTGGCAAACGATAAATCAGAACCTTGGCGCCCACTTCTTCTGCGTAGTCCACCGCCAGTTCTTCCTCCGCCTTTTTGCTTTTTCCATAAGCATGATCATATCGGCCGGCACAGCTGGCCTGAACGGACGAAGCGATCATGACCGGGCAAGCATTTTTCTGTTTTTTCAGTATGGTCAGCAAGTTTGCTGCGGCGCCCATATTCCCCTGCATATATGCTTCATCCGTTTCTGCCCGATTTACCCCGGCCAGATGAAATACAAAATCCGCCTCTGCGCAGTAACGCTCCATCTGTACCGGATCGGTCTGCCGATCCTGCTCAAAAATCTGATCGATTCTAATGTTGGGACGTGTTTCATCCTTTCCGTCCCGAATATTTTTCAAGCCAGCGCAGAGATTCTTTCCCACAAATCCTTTGGCACCTGTTATCAAGATATTCATAGGCCACCGCCTTTTGCCAATTCTCGCTGAATATCAGGCAGGGAAGCCAGTTTTTCCACGACCTGCTCCACAGAAAGCATGGTGGTATTGTTGGAGTTGAACTCCGTCAAAATATTTCTTTGGGTATCTCCCTGGCTGAAGTATTTTTCATAGTGCAGTCCCCGATTGTCACAGGGCACCCGATAGAAAGTTCCCATGTCAATTGCCTTGGCACATTCTTCATTGGTCAGTAGTGTTTCATACATTTTCTCCCCATGACGGATTCCAATAACTTTTATCTTTTCCCGATCTCCTTCAAAAAGCCTGCACACCGCCTCCACCTGTGTCTGAATGGTACAAGCCGGAGCTTTCTGCACAAGAATATCTCCGCTTTGGCCATGGCGGAACGCAAAAAGTACCAGCTCCACAGCTTCCTCCATAGACATGAGAAATCTGGTCATTGTCGGCTCTGTCACCGTAATTGCCCCACCGTTTCGGATCTGGTCGATCCACAGTGGAACCACCGAGCCCCGACTACATAATACATTGCCATAGCGTGTGCAGCACATTTTGGTGGTTTTTGTTGTACGGGATTTTGCTACCACCACTTTTTCCATCATCGCCTTAGACATTCCCATGGCATTGACTGGGTATGCCGCTTTATCTGTGGACAGGCACACAACGCCCTGAACACCGGCCTCCACCGCCGCTGTCAGAACATTTTCCGTACCCAACACATTGGTCTTCACCGCCTCCATGGGGAAGAATTCGCAAGATGGTACCTGCTTCAATGCCGCCGCATGAAAAACATAATCCACACCATACATAGCATTTTTCACCGACTGCAAGTCACGCACATCTCCGATATAGAATCTGATTTTCTCTGCCAGGGAATGATCCTGGAATTGATGGCGCATATCGTCCTGTTTCTTCTCATCTCTGGAGAAAACACGGATTTCTTTCACATCTGTTTTCAAAAATCGCTCCACAATGGCATGTCCAAAAGAGCCTGTTCCCCCAGTGATCAACAAGGTCTTATTCTCAAACAAGAACAAATCCCTCCTAAATCTTCTTTTCTATCATTCTTTCTTGAAAAATAGAGCTTTCAAATGCCCTAAAGTGATGATGTGTTTTCTGTTCTTCCAAGGGCGGATCCTGCCGATAATCCCCATATAAGCAACGCAAATACACATCATATCCCACAGGTGCCGGGAATTTCCCTCCCTGAAAATCCACTTCCACCATACTTGCGAACACCTGCGCAGGAATAATCTCTTTTTTTCCATATATCGGCCAAACTTTGCAACCCAAGTAGGTTTTTCCGCACTTTTGAACGGTCGCTTTCTGGATTTTGCGGACATAATGCTCACTGCCGATCCGCCTGCAAATCCTCATTGCCCCGGATTTTAAGCATTTCTTCACCGGATTTGCCGAAGTAGCCCTTTGCATCTTGCTTAATTCCAGCAAAAATACCAGCCTTTCCATGCGACAGGCTTCCCTATCGGCCTTCTTTCGATCTTCTGCCCAAGCATCCAGAGGAAAAATATCCATATCAACCCCCAGCTGTACTCCATTATCCACATTGGCTTCGATTTTCACGGTTCGCATGTCGCACAGCTTCGCAAAAGGAAACCGGAACTTAGGATCCCTTTCATTGGAAAACAGGCGAAAAGGTCCACGATCCTGAAAAATTGCAATCAAGCGATCATAATCCGGCCGAGGTACCAACACATCAATATCGTCATCCCAAGGAATAAAGCCCTGATATTTCACAGCTCCCAAAAGGGTTCCGTTGGATAGGAAAAAACGGATTTGGTTTTCTCGACAAAAGGCACTAAAGTATTGAAGCAGTTCATACTCTACCCGTCTGATCTGTATGAGCGATAATTCTTTCATATAAATCCAAATATTCCTGAAATCTCTTGTTTTTGTCAAATTTTTCTGCTTTTTTCAAGCAATTCTCTGTCAATAGCGCTTTTTCTTTACAAACATGGGAAATCGCCTGCTGCAATTTCTCCAGGTTGTCGATCTCTACCACCGCACCGCAACTGTCGTCCACGATCTCCGGGCTTCCACCTGCGCAAAATGTAACCACCGGCGTTCCGCAAGCCAGCGCTTCCATATTGACCGTCGGATACGTGTCCTCTCTGGTAGGATTCACAAATACATCTGCCGCCGTATAGATTTCTGCTAATTCTCTTTGGTCATAGCTGCGTCGGATTGAAAGGATGCTTTGGGGCAGCGATCTATCTATCCGTTCATTGGTGCCTACCAGAACCAATTGATATTTTTCTGTATCCAAATGCTCTGCCAGTGCGCAAAACACATCCAGTCCCTTGCGTTCGCTCCAATCCAACGCCACGCCCAAAATCACATATTTATCTCCACAGTTATATTTTTCTTTAAAATTTCCAGGTGTAGGACGGAAAACATCCAGATCGATGCCATTGCAAATGACCTGTAGGGGATATTCCTGCAAAAAAGAAGTCTCCACCAGTGCTGCCAGCCACCGGGACGGCGCAACAATGGTCATGTGCTCCAGCTTTTGAAACCACGCTCTTTTCAGGTGCCACATTTGGGCCGTTCTATCACACCTGCTTGCAATGGGATATCTGCTCAACTGCGTACAGTTTCCGCAGCCGGTCTTCCATCGCTGACATCCACAAAACTGGAACTGGGCGCAGCCACCGGTAAAGCTCCAGCAATCATGGAGGGTCCAAACCACCGGTATTTTGCTATCCCTGAGAAACGCAAACAGCATCGGAATGTTCAGATACCAACCATGAAGATTGTGCAGGTGGATCACATCCGGTGAAAAGGTCTTGATTACTTTAATGAAGCGTTTTGTTGCTGCAATGGTATACAGGCCATGGTTACCAAAGGCTTTTGCTCCGTACATATGGAATGTTTTTGTCAGAATATTTCCAATGAGCATATGGTCTTGACGATTGCTTTTATGCCAGGTAAAACCTGTGGCGCAAAGGCAATCGCCTCCATGCTCCTGCACCAGATTGGACAAGCAGAACATGATATTACCTGTGCTGCCATAGTTGACAGAATTGATTTCCAACACTTTCATAGTAAGGCCTCAAATATGGTGTGATATGTTCCAAATCGCATCCACATGGGATTGGAGAAGAACGAATAGTACCGCAGAAGATAAACGGTAAAAATCAAGCCGGGAAATACATAAAGATTTATCAGTTTCTGCCACTTTCCTTCTCGACACCCGGCGTGATAGCACAAGATCGACGGAATGGCGATCACAGAGAACAGGTCAAAATACATTTGCAATCTGGTAAACATGGCAAAGCGGTAAGCCAAAACACCAAACGTCAGACCCAAAAGATAGAGTTTGCCGCAAATCAGCTTGTAGCCCTTCAGATATCTTAAATTGATAGCCACATACACAAAAGTGGTCCCCGTCAAAATCGTAGCTCGCAGAGAGTTGGTGGCTGCATGAGCATACAGGTAATTGTAATTCGGATCACGAAAGAACTCCAAAGCAAGTCTTACCATGCGATCCAGAATACGCCCATCCAGCAGCAAAACTGCGACCACTAGAATGTTTATTGCCATATGAATCCATTTTACCGGTCGATGGTTTGCGATGAAATAAAGGGGAATCAGCAGCAAGGCGGATGTGTGAAACAAAGCCGCCACTCCCGTGAGTATCACATATGGCAATAATTTTCGCTCCTGGGCGTATTTTACAGAAATGATAAAAAAGCATGCTGCGGCGCACTGGCGCATGGCGGACAGGTTCATCAAAAACAGATACGGATTGATCAGGAAAATCAAAAGTGCCAAACTTTTGTAGTGGCCGGACAACTGGTCTCGGATCAATCGATAAACAATCCACAGGAAAAAGACAGAAAGGACTGCCACAAGCAGATAAAAACTGGGCAATATCCTGTTCAGCAGATAAAAAAGCATCTCATGTTCAAAGGGATTGTCTGCCCCGTTTTGAATCAGCTCATAACCGGACTGATAGGAAAAGTAATCATTTCCATATCCATATCGGAAAACTGCAAAAACCCCGATCATAAAAAAGCTCAGGGAAAATAAGCTTCTTTCCCGAAATCTGGAAAAACCTACGACTATACATATGAAGAAAAAGAAATGAATCATCATTTTTCCTCTGCATCCTACATATTCATAATTCTGCGGATCACTGACCCCGGATCAAGATATTTCTTTCCATAGGCAGGAAAATCTCCCTTGGGTGTTCCCCTTTGGCAGGCATCCAGCAAAATATCCTCAAAACTTCGGACTGAGGGTGGGATCACATAGAGAAACTTCTCGTATATGGGGGACATACCATCCAGCATATAGGCCACCACCGGCTTGCCCGTCATCAAATATTCAATATTTTTTGAGGGGAAAGAGTACTTGGTATATTCTCCATGGTTTGGGCGTGGATTCACCAGCACATCGGCCTGATTCACACAGGCTCTGGCCTGAGCCGCAGTGACAGTTCCTTTGTACTCAATTCTGGGATCCATCGCAGCCATTTCCTCCACATAAGTTCTGGCATCACCATCTCCGCACAGGATCAGCCGGAAGTGCTTCTCTTTTATTTTCATAAAAGACTCAATCAATTCCCGAATTCCAAAACGAATATTCATCTTACCTGTGTAGACGATCCGTTTGATGCCATCATCGCTGTTTTTCTTCACAGGGGTGTTCGGCTCCACCAGTCCCTCTGCTACGATATAAGGTCTGTCCCCCACTTTTAAAGCATCCTTCATCGGCTCTGTGAGCAGCACAAAAGAATCTACACGGTCAATCAAGTGCTGCATATGTCGAATGTCGTACTTTTTAAAGAAATCATATATCGGATGTCTTTTCTCCTCCAGGTTCATGTACTGAGGAAGATCCGGCACTACAAGGCACACCTTACTGTGCGCAGCAAGCCCCTTTGCATATATCGCCGCACTGAGGAATGGGGTATGAGGGCAATAAACCAATATCAGAAAATCCTCTTCCGGTTGAGAATTCAGATATTTTTTCACTGCTCGTTTCAGTGAAAATGCTCTGGAAATATTGCGCAGTCCCCAAATATTGCAGAAAGGAACATATTGATATTTTTCCTGAGGCACTGCAAATTTTCGAAATCTGATCTTTCTGTATCGCTGTGGATATGCACCGATCAGAGGAGCAGATATGACCTTGTACGCCATAGCATTTTCTTCGATTCCCCGAATCAGCTTCCTTTGAAAAATATTGGCAGACTGTTCTGCATAGCCCTTGCTACAGCGCAACACTTCCGCTTCATTTTCCGGGGCATATACGCCGCAAATTACCAATATTTTCATAACTCACCTGCTTTTTATGATTCTGCAAAATTGCAGCGGCGATGTACCAAAACTACGCAGAGAACAAGCAAAAAAGCGCCAGAAGCGCTTCATTCGGAGGTATGTATATGACAGGACTGCATAGTGCCGTACTTTGATCTGACGAACAGTTTTTCTATCCAATCTGTGAAAAAAGCAGCTTTTATGGGAAAACAGCTTATTTTCTCCATCAATTTTCCCTTGTCCGCTGGATAGAGATCCTCTCATTCCGTGAACGTAGGCTTTTACATCACAACCCTGCAAATAGCCGAACCGTCCACCTCCATCGATTGCTCTCTGCATCAAATAAAACTCATCCCCCACATCAATTCCGGGAAATCCACCAATCTTAACCAGATATTCCCGTTTAAACATCATGGTGTCTGTCCCTGTAATGTGATACTTCATATGATAAACAAAAAGCGCATCTCCGGAAGTATCCTGAATATAATTCCGGACTCTTTTTCCGGCAGGTTTTCCATTCTCACGATACAGGTGCAGGTCTGTAATAGAGTAGTCGTATCCTCCGTTTTTCATAAATAACAACTGTCTCTCTATTTTTGCAGGCAAATAAACATCGTCGTCATCCAAAAATGTGATATACGTACCAGAGGATAGGTTGATTCCGACATTCCGAGTTTCTGCGGAACCAAGGTGGGGATGATTTTGAAGGTATGTAAGCGAAATCATCGGATGATTTTTCCGGAACCCGGAAACAATCTTTTCCACCGCATCATTCCATTGGCAGTCATCATTGTCATCTACCAGTACGATCTCAAAATCCCTGTGGCTTTGTTCTGTTAAGGAATGTAACGCTCGTTGCAGCTCTGCATCACGTCTGTATGTTGCAACGATCACACTCACAGTCGGCATATTTCACCATCGCCTCCCCTTATCTTTTTTACCAAAATTTGGCAATATTCCCTTTTGGGATTGTACCACAGTTACGGACAAAAATCCATATGTCATAATTACAGATATTAAAAGGCGCAGATGTGTCTATCTGCACAAAAGACCTGTTGCATGTTGGCCTTTTCAAGATTTTCTTTTCTCTGCCGGACTGTGTCCGGTACTCTTTGTCTTTCCATGGCAATCTCCTCACATCATCGAAACCGACATAATGGGTCCATCTGGCTCCACAGACGATATCCTGTCAGGCGCAAGGCGTTCATTGTTAAATCTGCATAAATCGATCTTGCAAAAAATGTAAAAAACGACATGTTGTTTTCTTGCACTTCTTTGCGTTAAAATATATAGTATCTTAACGAGTCGGAGCTACTCCACAAAATAGCCCCTATTCGTAAAAAAAGGAGGATAAAAACCCCGTGGGCTCACGGTGCGGCAGTGTGGAGACCTGCTGTAATGCAGTGCCATCTTTTCATTGATGGCTGCGAAGACGCACATTGCGGAGGCAGTGCGTTTAGAGTCAGAATGTATGTCAACATTAACCTTAAAGAATGTCAAGAAGATCTACCCGTTCAACGGCGACGATGCCAAGAAGAAAAAGAAAAAGAAGAAGGACGACGAGCCCGAAAAGGAAAAGGTCAATCTTCAGATCACCGACCAGGGTGTTGTGGCTGTTCAGGAATTTAACCTGGATGTCAAAGACAAGGAGTTTATCGTTTTGGTCGGTCCTTCCGGCTGCGGCAAATCCACTACCCTGCGTATGATCGCCGGTCTGGAGGAAATTTCCGAGGGCGAACTGTACATCGGTGACAAGCTGGTAAACGACGTTCCTCCCAAGGATCGTGATATCGCCATGGTTTTCCAGAACTATGCTCTGTACCCCCACATGACCGTGTATGACAACATGGCCTTTGCCCTGAAGCTGAAGCACACTCCCAAAGACGAGATTG
>CAZHPO010000033.1:2378-13186 GCA_964534615.1 uncultured Oscillospiraceae bacterium | reverse complement strand
TTGCCCAGAGCGATGGTGGAGAAGCCCACCTTCTGGAAAATGATGGTGACAGTGCCCTTCTCCCGGTCGTAGCCGGCGATGGTCAGGGGCACACGCTCGCTCATCTCATCAATGCGGAAAATGATGAACTGACCGGCTTTTGCCTTCTTAGCGATAAAGGGAGCTTCGATCTCCATCAAAGTGACGGCAGAATTCAGCTCCTTCTTGGTAACGATCTTGAACATGATAATGAACCCTTCCTTTTATGTAATCCAATTATCCCAATATTGTTTTGAGTATACTTCCCAAACATATCCATTATAAGGGAGAATACAGCATTTGTCAAATAATTCTCACAAGAAATTCTGATAAAAAATGAAGAAATTCCAAAAAAAAGAGAAAAAATGATTAGTTTACATAATACTTTCCGTGTCAGGCGGCCATTCTTCCCTACGCTGCACGCCATCGCGTCCTATGACCTTGACGTTTGATTTCCACAGCTGTTGAAAAGTCTGTGGAAAAAGTGGAAAACTTATTTATATAGTAGAGCCATCACGCAACAGGTCATAAAAAAGCCATAGGCAGATCCCGTTCGTATGTCAGATATCCTTTTGTTTGGTGGGAAGTTTTATGGTGTGTTGGGGGACACTGTCGATAAAAATTTATCCACAGACTTTTAAAACTCTGTGGATAAATTTTTGTACCGGGAAAAAAACCACAGGCAGTTCCCTGCCTGTGGATAAAAATTTACTTTTTGGCCAGCAGATCCCGAATTTCGGTCAGCAGCACTTCCTCTTTGGAAGGCTCCGGAGGAGCAGGCGGTGCAGCTGGGGTTTCTTCTTCCTTTTTCTTACCGGCTTCCATCAGGCGATTCATCACCTTGACGATGATAAATACCACCCAGGCCAAAATCAGGAAGTTGATGACGGCGGAGACAAAGTTGCCGTAGGTCAGGTAGTTTTTCACCTCCTGCACCACTTCCATACCGTTGGCATCGACGATGGTTTCATAGGTGGGCGCTACCCAGGGCATCCGGGGCAGGGCGATTTTGGCATCGGAAAAATCAGCGCCGCCCATGAAAATATTCACGATGGGCATGATCAGATCATTGGTCACGCTCTTGGTGATGGTGGAAAATGCAGCACCGATGATGGTACCAACAGCCAGCGCCATGGCGTTGCCTTTGATGGCAAAGGTCTTAAACTCTTGCAGCAAAGAGGGCTTTCCATTCTTCTTGGACATGTTGAAAGATCCTTTCTATTTTTGGGGCTGCACTTTCCTATTTTGGGAAGGTGCAGGCAGCCAATGGCCGCCCATAAAGCCCCGGAATTTTTACTTTTTCTCGATGATTTCCATGCCGCCCAGGTATTTTCTCAGTGCTTCGGGGATCACCACGGAGCCATCGGCTCTCTGGTTCTGCTCTACGATAGCAGGGAAAATACGGGAGGTGGCCAGGCCAGAGCCGTTGAGGGTGTGGACAAAATCGATCTTGCCGTCCTCCCGGCGATAGCGGATATTGCCACGGCGAGCCTGATAGTCACGGGCATTGGACACGGAGGAAACTTCCTTATAGCCGTTCATGGAGGGAATCAGGATCTCGATGTCATAGGTACGAGCCATAGAAGCGGAGCAGTCACCGGCAGCCAGTTTGACGGTACGGAAGTGCAGTCCCAGACCGGCGACCAGATTTTCAGCCTTCTTCACCAGTTCCTCGAAAGCCTCGTCGGACTTGTCGGGGGTGGTGAATTGGAACATCTCTACCTTATTAAACTGATGGCCACGGACCATGCCACGTTCGTCAGCACGGTGAGAACCGGCTTCACGACGGAAGCAGGGGGTGTAGGCGAACATCTTCCGGGGCAGATCGGCCTCGGTCAGGATCTCGTCACGATACACGCTGCACAGAGCTGCTTCTGCAGTGGGCAGCATATAGAAAGTGCCGTTCTCTGTGGGATGGTTGGAGATCTTAAACACTTCGTCGGCAAATTTAGGGAACTGGCCGGCGGTCAGACCGCACTGGTACTCCAGCATATGAGGGGGCAGGATGAACTCGTAGCCATCGGCGATATGGGTGTCGATGAAATAGTTCAGCAGCGCCCATTCCAGGCGAGCGCCCATGCCGGTGTACATCCAGTTGCCGCTGCCTGCCAGCTTCACGCCACGGTCATAGTCGATCAGACCCAGACCTTCGCACAGATCTACATGGTGCTTGGGCTCGAAGTCAAAGCTGTGCTTTTCACCAATATAGCGCAGGGGTTCATTGTTTTCCTTGCCGCCGGGCAGCAGATCGGCGTCGGGGAGATTGGGCAGGCTCAGCATGGCGGTGTAGAGCTGCTCATCCAGTTCCTTCAGCTGCTTCTTTTCGTCAGCAATGGCCTCGTCGATCTTGACGGAAGAGGCCATGTTGGCATTGATCTGTGCATCAATGGCGGAAGTATCCTCCCCACGCTTTTCAGCACCCTTCTTCTGTCCGAAGAGTTTGCCGTTTTCCTTGGACAGCTTGTTCTTCTCAGCGGTCTGGGTTTCCGTGGCGGTCTTCAGAGCGCGCACCTGCACATCCAGTTCCAGAATACGGTCGATGGTGGCATCGCAGTCCACCTCTTTTGCCCGCAGGCCGGCTTTCACGGCATCGGGATTTTCTTTGATCTTACGAATATCTAGCATTGTTTTCTACCTCAGTTTCAATATAGGAATAATTTGAGAGAAGATTTTCTCACGGGCGGCTCCGGAGGAGACGCTCCATATGATCGTTTATTTTTTCAAAGTCATCAGGGCGGACAACAGGTTTTCCAGATCCTCTGCCCCGTAAAACTCCAGTTCAAACTTGCCTTTGCGCTTGCCATTGACAATTTTGACTCCACGACCCAGCTGCTTGCTCAGGGATTTTTCACATTCACCAATGTAATCCACCTTCAGGGGAATAAATGGCATTTCCCCCTTCTCACGGGTCATATTTTTACACAGCAGTTCTGCCTGACGGACGGATAGGCCCAGCGCAATGATCTTCTGGGCAGCCTGCTGTTGCTGCTTTTCTGTTTTTAAAGTCAGCACTGCACGGGCGTGTCCGGCGGAAAGTTCACCGCTGCGCAGCTTGTCCAGAACCTGGGGACACAGATTTAGCAAACGTAGGGCGTTGGCCACGGCAGGACGGGACTTGCCCACCCGACCGGCGGCTTCTTCCTGGGTCAGTCCGTACTCATCCATCAGGGTCTGGTAGCCCAGGGCTTCTTCCACCGGGTTCAGATCCTGACGTTGCAGGTTCTCAATCAGAGCCAGTTCCATGGTCTTTTTATCGTCCGCTTCCATGACGACCACAGGCACTTCTGTCAGACCTGCCATCCGAGCAGCTCTCCAGCGGCGCTCACCGGCAATGATCTGGAAATAGCCGGAGTCCGTCTCACGGACGGTCAGAGGCTGGATGATGCCATGGATCGCAATGGATTCAGACAGCGCCTGCAATTCTTCCTCATCAAAATCCCGACGGGGCTGATTGGGGTTGGGCTCTACCTTATGAATAGGTAATTTTTGATAGGGACTGTCGTTGATGGGTTCATCAAAGTCGCCGAGCAGGGCGCTGAGACCTCTGCCCAGTCCTTTACTAGACATCTATTGTTCACCGATCCTTTCGTTTTTTACAGTTTTTCCTTAATTTCCTTGGCCATTTCCCGGTAAGCGACGGCACCTTTGCTGCCCTTGTCATAGGCAGTGACCGGAAGACCATGGCTGGGAGCCTCGGAAAGTCGAATATTTCTGGGAATGACGGTAGCAAAGACCTTTCCAGGGAAATGACGGCGCACTTCCTGAGCGACCTGGGTGGAGAAATTGGTTCGTCCATCAAACATGGTCAGGGCTACTGCAAAAATATCCAGATTGGGATTGATCCTTTTTTTAACCATTCTCAGGGTACTCATCAGATCGGAAAGACCCTCCAGTGCGTAATATTCGCATTGTACCGGAACCAGAATACTGTCCGCTGCTGCCAGGGAGTTTAACGTCAGCATTTCCAATGAGGGGGGGCAGTCGATCATAATCAGATCATAGCCATCCTTAATGGGCTTCAGGGCGTTTTCCAGCTGATGTTCCCTGCCGTCGGTATAAAGCAATTCCACTGCTGCACCGGCCAGATTTGCGGAGGAAGGCAGCACATCGCCATATTTTGTGGAAACGATGGCGTTTTCCACCGGTACATTGTTGATGATCACATCGTAAATGGTGTTTTTGGTTTTCTTTTTATCGATGCCAAAGCCGGAGGTGGCGTTGGCCTGGGGATCAAAGTCACACAGCAGCACTTTCAGACCCAGTTCTGTCAGCGCAGCGGTCAAATTGACGGCAGTTGTGGTCTTGCCAACGCCGCCTTTTTGGTTTACGACGGCAATGGTTTTTCCCATAGTCCGCCTCCTTTTCTATGTTGGTGGTCAATATTGTTTCACGTGAAACAAATATGTGCGAAAATGGTCTAAAAATGTTTCACGTGAAACATTTTTATCATTTGAAGCTTATGCACAATAGTGCAGCGCCTCATTCAGCCAATCAGGGGTAAGACCCATCATCATGCAGATGCAGATCGCCAGCGCAGTCGCCAGCAGGATGACCAGAAAAAGCAGCCAGATGATCGCACTTTTCAGCCGGAAAATCTGATCTTCCCACTTACTGGCAGCCACCTTAAAGCTGGATCGCTTGGTGGGAACCTTTTCAGGTCGGTTTGGTAGTTGAATGGGTGTTCCGGGTTTTACTGGATGAAGTTCCATTTCCTTCAGGCACCCATTACAAAAAATATGGTTTTCTTCCGTTTCCCTGGCACATCGGATACAATTCATGTCATCACCTCCTAATCTATCCCATTATACACTATTTTTGCACGTTCGTAAAGGGGAAAATTTCTGTTTCTGATTTTAGATAAAATTACAAGATACCTATTGACAATCATATAACCGTGCGATATAATCCAATTATCAGAAAAGGAGGTGAACGATATGCTATGGAATATTCCCGGTACCACACTTTCTATTCAGAAATCCGATGCCCAAATGATTGAACAGCAGTTTTCTGCCATGTTTTTAGGCGGCGGTATTGTATTGAGCCAGGTCTCCGCCATCACCGGCCTGGAGGCTTATACGGTTCAGAACTGGGTAAAGCGTGAATTTCTGCCACCACCGGAGCATAAACGCTACAATATGAATCAGTTGTGCCGAATCACCACCATCAATATGCTCAAAAGCGCATTGCCCATGGAAAAAATCACCGGCTTGATCGGCTACGTCAACGGCGAGCTGGACGACACTTCCGATGATATCATCGATGATGCAAAGCTGTACTTCCTGTTTGTCCGGCTGGCCGCCCGTGTGGGTGACGGCAATACCCTGGAGCAGTGGAAATTGACCATCGATCAGGAATTGTCGGATTATCAGGAACCGATCCCCGGTGCGCGTGAAAGAGTAAAGCGAGTGCTGCAAATCATGCTGGTTGCCTGGACAGCAGCCAGATTGCAAAAGCAGGCAGAAGAAATGTTCACTACATTATTATAATAAGGAGATGTTTTTATGGATGTAAACGGAACCTATCAATGGGTGCCCAATAATAGCCCGAAGCCCCCCAAAAAACCAGCTAATCCCGGAAAAATTGGGAAAATGATCCTATTTGGCCTGCTGGCGCTTGTGGTCGTGGTCGGTGCTTTGACCTCTTTCTACACGGTTGACGATAAGCAGCAGGGCGTGGTCACTACCTTTGGTAAAGTGACGGATACGGTGGAAGCTGGCCTTCATTTTAAAATGCCCTTTGGTATTCAGAAGGTCGACAAAGTGGATGTGAATGTCTATCAGAAGATCGAACTGGGTTATGTGAAAAAGGGAACCGGCGAAGATGTGTATAATGAAGATGAAAGCTCCATGATCACCGGCGACTACAACATTGTCAACGTGGATTTCTTTGTGGAATATCGGATCTCTGACCCGGTGCAGTACCTGTATTCCTCCAATGACCCGGAATTGATCCTGAAAAATCTGATCCAGAGTCAGGTTCGTAATGTGGTGGGCTCTGCCACTGTTGATGCGGTGCTGACCGACGGTAAGGAAAATATTCAGATGCAGGTCAAGGATCTGGTGGCTGATATCCTCAGCGAGTATGACATTGGTCTGACACTGGTAGAGGTTCGTATTCAGGATGCCGAACCCCCCACAACAGAGGTTATCGAGGCATTTAAAGCGGTGGAAACCGCAAAGCAGCAGGCAGAGGCCGTGGTGAACAATGCCAAGGCTTACCAGAATGCTCAGCTGCCCAATGCCCAGGCAGAAGCGGATAAACTCCTGCAAAATGCCCAGTATTTGAAGCAGAAGCGTATCAACGAAGGTACGGAGGCTGTGGCCATGTTCAAGGCCATGTATGAAGAATATAAGTTGAACCCTGATATCACCAAATCCAGAATGTATTATGAGGCCATTTCCCAGATTTTGCCGGGTGTCAAGGTGTTCATCAACACAGGTTCCGGCGACAATATGAATATGTTGTTGCCCCTGGATGACCTGATGGGAGGTAATAGCAAATGAAAAAAGGAATCATCATCGCTGCTGTTGCTCTGGTGCTGATCATCACCGCCTTTAGCAGCATTTATACCGTTCGGGAAGATCAGTATGCCTGCACTTTCCGCTTTTCTGAGATCGTCAATACCACCGATTCTGCAGGAATCCATTTCAAAGTTCCCTTTGTGGATACGGTGAAATATTTCCCCAAAGCCACCCAGTTTTATGACATTCCCCCTTCCAGTGTCACCACCCTGGATAAGCAGAATATGACGGTGGACTGTTATATCCTATGGTCTATCAGCGATGCTCAGAAGTTTTATCGTTCTCTGGGAAGCACGTCCGTTGCAGAGGATCGTCTGGATGCCATTACCTACAGCGCATTGAAAAATGTGATGGGTACTCTGAAACAGAGCGATATTATCAATGAAAACCCCGGCAGTGAGCGAAACGACATCTACGCAGGCATTACAGCTGTGGTCGATGCAGCTGCCGCTACCTATGGAATCAAGGTGGAGGATGTAAAAATCAAGCGCTTCGATTTGCCTGAGTCCAACCTGAATGCAGTTTATACTCGTATGATCTCCGAACGAAATCAGATGGCTGAAAAATACACTGCTGATGGCAATTACGAAGCTTCCATCATCCGCAATGATGTGGATAAGCAGGTGAATATTCTGATTTCCAACGCCAAGGCACAGGCTGCCAAGCTGGAAGCCGAAGGCGAGGCAGAGTACATGAGAATGTTGGCTGAAGCTTATGACAGCGAAGACAAGCAGGAATTTTATGAGTTTATCCTGGCACTGGATGCACTGAAAGCCAGTCTCAACGGCGATGACAAAACCATTATTCTCGATGCCAACTCCGATTTGGCTAAGATTCTGATGGGTGTCAGCTCCAAATAAATAATCAAAACAGCCCCCGATCTTTATCGGGGGCTGTTTCTGACATTATGGAGAATGTTTCACGTGAAACATTTTTGAAAAAAGCAGTGGTTTATTTCCACAGGCCATCGGGGTATAGCCCCTCACTGGTCATCTTTGCCAGTGCATTGACGACCAGAGGCTTGTCGGCGGCGTAGGTCACGCCATACCATCTGTCCGCAGAGGATAAAACCTTTACTCTGGCCTTCCCGTCTGCCATCAGACGATTGACAACTGTGGGCAGGAAGAACTCTGCTTTTTCCGGATTTTTAGGCAGTTCGTTGGAGAGGAAGGTTTTAAAATCCTGTTCCAGGGCAGACAAAATGCTGGGGGTAAAACCAAACATATTCATACTGACCAGGGTTTCCAGATCCAAATCTTCCCACTGATTGTTTTCTGTGGGGAAGCAGGCATGGTCTCCCCGGCCTTCAATGCCAATGCACTCCCGGAGGCTGGTCAGGTAATTTTCAGCATCCAGATGGCAGATACCCCGTGCAACGCCACCGTTGTCGCTGAGGGTGTTGCGCAGATAATAGCCCACCATACAGTAATTGTAACAGGTGTCATCCTGAGCGTGGCTCAGTTGATCGTAGATGGTCTGGAAAGCGGAGCGACCATAGTAGTCGTCGGCGTTGATGACCGCAAAGGGAGCATTGTCGATCGCTTCTCTGGCACAGAGAACAGCATGACCTGTGCCAAAAGGTTTCACCCGTTTTTCGGGCAGACAATAGCCTTCCGGCAGGTTGGTCAACTCCTGATAGGCATAGCGGATTTCCAGAGGACAGGCGGCCAGTCGTTTTCCAACGGTTGACATAAAATCTTCACGAATGGCTTCTTTGATGATGATGACCGTCCTTTCAAAACCGGCACGCCAAGCATCAAACAGGGAATAGTCCAGAATAGATTCTCCGTGGCTTCCCACCGGATCGATCTGCTTCAGACCACCGTAGCGGCTGCCCATGCCGGCAGCCATGACAACGAGAACAGGTTTTTTCATGTTTCCTCATATCCTTTCCAAAGTTTCGTGATTTGATAAACGCCGCTGCCAATGTGCCAGAAGGCAAGCAAAGACAGGACAGAATTTTCAAAGAATGCCCTCCAGTATCATATCTTCTTTTTTTACTTTTTCCCAAGAGAAAAGTGGTAGCAACTCCGCTGCTGAAATGGGAGTATTTTCCTTTATCAGACCGCAGGAATAGGCCAAATAGCCTATGATTTCCTCCGGGCGATGATGGAGCATTAACTGGCCTAAGTCCAGATCCTTATCCCGTTTGGACAGCCGCCGCCCGTCAGGGGCCAGTAGCAAGGGCACATGGCCATATTGGGGATGAGAAAAGCCGAATAACTGCTGCAAGTACATCTGCCGGGGGGCAGAGCTGAGCAGATCTACGCCACGAACAACTTCCGTAACACCGGCTTCGCCATCGTCCACGGTGACGGCCAATTGGTAGACATAACATCCGTCTGCTCGTCTTACCACAAAGTCCCCACAGTCGGTGGCTAAGTTTTCTTCCTGAGGGCCTTGCAGCAGGTCTGTAAAATGCCAAATCTTATCGGGCACTTCTACTCTCCAGGAAGGATCTCGTCCAAATCCGGCCTGCTGAGCCTTTGACAGATGCCGACAGGTGCCGGGATAAACATAAGTACCGTCGGACAGATGGGGGGCATTGACGCTGTGCAGCTGACTGCGGGTGCAGTAGCAGGGGTAGAGCAGATGCTCGTCCTGTAATTTTTCAAAAAAAGCATCATAAACATGGGTGCGAGTGCTTTGTGGAGGGGTTTCTTCGTCCCAGTTCAGCCCCAGCCACAGCAGATCCTGCCGCAAAATTTGGGCATATTCATCGCTGGTACGTTGGGTGTCCAGGTCTTCCATTCGCAAAATGATGGTGCCGTTTCGACTTTTGACAGAGAGCCATGCCAGCAAAAAAGCAAATATGTTGCCCAGGTGCATCCGACCAGAAGGGGTGGGGGCGAAGCGACCCACAGGGGAACGCTGCATTTGATCACCGCCTTGTGTGCTAAAATGATTACTTCTATTCTAGCCCAGAAAGTTCTGTTTGTAAAGGAAAATAAAAAAATCGCCTAATTTTTCAGGCGATTTTTTAGATGTTATGCGGCGTGGAAGTGGTTGTGGGGAAAGAGATGGCTTTTTTGGATCCAGTTGTGGATGGCCATGGCGATCAACAGCATTACAAACCCGGCAGCAGTGAAGCCCAGAACATACACGATCAGGCAGAAGGGGAAGGGCAGCAGCTGCTGTACCAGACTGTATACCGGCAGAGAGGGAGGACAATGGGGGCTGATGAAGAACATATTGAAGGTATGTTCCTGCAAAATGCCTGTCCAATATGCGACTTCGTTGAGAACAACGGCAATGGCAACGCAGCATAAAAACACCGGCAGCGCTTTCAAAATCGTCTTCGATTTCAGTTGTACATGGCCGCTGGATAGTAATAACGCTGCAATCACGGGCATAGAACCGTGACAAATCATGGTTTGAATGTTGATACCCACTGTCTCCACGAATACATCGCCGGGGTAGAACATAACGCAGGTACCGGCGAACAGGGCGTAGGTTGCGAGATAGGCGCACAGAGCATCATGGAGTTTTCCCTTTTTCGTCAGGCCGGCCAGCAGCCCCGCATACATGGGCGTGGAGCAGAACTGGAAGGGAAAAGCGTACCAGTGATAATAGAAATCCTGATCGCCGCTGCCAAAGGTAAAGTTGATCTGCTTGTAGACCTCCAGAATGGAAACCACCAATGCCGTAATGAAAACGATCCGGCGGATGGTTTTTTCTTTGGCATTTTTTCCATAGATGATCGCCAGAATGGTCATGGAACCGACGATCAGGATACACAGCAGATGAAACCATCCGTAAGGGGTGGGGCGTTCCATTTTTGTGTTTAGAAATTGTAAAATGGGTTGAAAAATTTCCATAAACGCACCTCGTTTCTATCTGCATTATAGCAAAGTGGAAATAATTTGTCGATAAATCTTAAGAAAAATTAAGGTTTATTCAGCAATACAAATGAGAAAAAGCAGCACCGGATCACCGGTGCTGCTTCAAATTATTTCTTCTTTTTTGTAACGAAATAGACCACAATTCCTGCGGCAACCAAGGCTGCAACTGCACCGGCGGCGACCCATTTCATGGTGTTGTCGGATTTGGGAACTGCGGGCTTGATGTCGCTGGGAGTTGTTGCGTCGGGTTCAGTGGGCTCCTGAGGCTCAGTGGCAGGAGCGGAGGGAGCGGTAGAAGGCTCGGTAGGCTCCTGAGGCTCAGTAGCAGGAGTGGAGGGAGCGGTGGAAGGCTCGGTAGGCTCCTGAGGCTCGGTAGCAGGAGTGGAGGGAGCGGTGGAAGGCTCGGTAGGCTCCTGAGGCTCGGTAG
>CAZHPO010000033.1:0-2278 GCA_964534615.1 uncultured Oscillospiraceae bacterium | reverse complement strand
CAGGTGTGGAGGGAGTGGTAGAAGGCTCTGTTGCCTCCACATAGGGAACCAACTCGATCTCGTGAGTGGTCAGGTTGAAGCTGATGTAGTAGTCGCCGGCGGTGGTTACCTGAATATCACCACCGTTAAAGGCATTGTTTGTACCATAGCTGATGTCCCAGCTGCCATTGAGACGGATCTTAAATGCATCACCGGCATTGAGTGTAAAGTGATTGTGGGTAATGAGGACATTTTCTTCATCACTGGGTGCCAGAGCATAGTTGGGATCAGAACTCCATTGGGTAAAGGATCCGCAGACTTCCCATTTTTGCGTAAGCAGGGGTTTCAGGCCGATTTCCTTGGTCTCCCTATTGAAAGTAATGTAGAAAACACCGGTTTCGGTTACTTCGTAATTATTTTCGGGATACATATAACTATCGTTAAGCAGTATTTTAAAGGCATCGTTGGTGCCCAGCAGGAAATATTTGGTTGTGATCAGAACATTTTCCGTATCACTTTCTGCCATGATAAAGTCCTGGTTCCAGTTGCTGTCTTCCAGGGAGCCACGAACAGTCCATTTTTCCATAGTGGGTTCCTCTCCTTCGCCGGCCCAAACCAGCTTGATCTCGTGGGTTGTGGTATTAAAACTGATACGATATTTACCGGTGACGGTTACCGTATAGTTGCTACTGGGATAAGCTTCGTCCCAGCTGTAATTTTTGCGGATTTTAAATTCATTTCCCACAGCCATATCAAAGATGTCTGCGCTGATCAGCACGTTTTCTTCGCCGCTGGGGATCATTTCAAAATCTTTATCCCAGTTTTTACCATTGACTGTTCCGGTGACAGTCCATCTGTCGGTAGCTGCTGAAACATGGGGAATCAGTCCCATGCAGAGAACCATGACCATAAGAACGGCCAACAGTCCCGATGTAAACTTTTTCATTTCTATACCTCCAAAATATGTATTGGAATTTGCACAACACATTTAGTGTAGCACAGTTCTTACGAAATTGCAATGATTGTTCTGGTAAAAATGCAAAGATAAAAGCAGAAATCAACAGAAATGCTTTCGCAGTTTGCCGGAAAATGCACAAAAAACCGCCATCTTTGACAGATGGCGGTAAAATGTTAAGCAGCATTTTGGAACAATTTCTGAAAAGAGGCGTAGGCCGTTGGCACATAAGCGGTGGGATTGTAGTCAGTCTTGCTGCTGAGTACACCGCCGCCGGTGATGTTGCCAAAAATCTGACCCCAGCCACCGTAGTAGTTCAGGTATTCCTGAAAGTCATTGTAGTGGTTGGCGGTGTAGAACACAAACACTTCTTCCTGGGTGTACTGGCCGTCACCATTGAGATCGCAGCGAGTGTAGACGATCCGGGCAGCACCACGGGTGATCTTATTACCGTCGTTATAGGGAGCGACCTGATAGCTGTTTCCGGTATTGGTACCGGTGGTGCCGATGTCCAGTTCGAAATATTGCAGATCGCCGCCGCAGCCGGAAATATTGGGCAGTACCGGTTCATAGGGATAGCGGTGGGTATCGCCGCTGAAAGAGCTGTGATTGCCCCGCAGATAAATGCCCCAGGGGTTGCTGCCGACGGTGTTCAGCCGTTTTGCCACATAGTTGGCAGGAATGCTGTCGGTGCTGCCGCCAAAAGCGTACATATAGGCAGCCACTTCTTCCAGGGTAATGTAGGCACCGCCCCGATGGATCCGCAGGAGGGGCTGGCCTTGGCTGTCCACCACCACATAGGTGTTGCCCTCGTCCAGATAGTAGCTGTCGGTATTGCGGATATAGGAAGTGCCATCCATGGGCTGATTTGAAGCGTTGACGACGTACTGACCAGGCACATCCAGCAAGCCGGACATCAGATAGTGGGCAGAACGATACTGGGCATCTTCATAGCAGCAGGCAGTGGTGTAGTTGGCATAAAATTCCTCTTTGTCCACGTTCACATACGGATCACCGTCATGGCCGGTACAGGTGGGCAGTTCCGGAATGGTGGGCAGGGTCCCATCGGTGGGGGAATCCGTGGGGGTGGGTTCTGTGGGTGCGGTGGTGGGGGTCCAGGTGGTTTCAGTGGGGGCGATGGTACAGCCGGTCAGCAACAGCACCGCCAGTAAAATGACAAATAGGCGTTTCATAGATCTGTTCCTTTATGTAAAGAGTTGGGCGTGTCGCTTTCACGACACGCCCAGAAAATTGATTACTGATTTTCCATTTCCTTCAGGGCATCCTTACGGCTGAAGTTTGCACGGCCCTTCTCGTCGAAGCCCATGAACTTCACCCAGGTCA
>CAZHPO010000032.1:0-13339 GCA_964534615.1 uncultured Oscillospiraceae bacterium | reverse complement strand
ATAAAGCGGAATTATTCGTGCTCAGAAAAGAATATGCTAATGCTCTGAAAAAGAGATTGAAAGCCATTCAGATTATTGAAAATGTCGATACAGAAGATATTCGTATCATTACACTTCATTCAAACCTGTATAATAATCTGTCCAATACTTATCTGTATTTAAAAAATGCAAAAGAAGCTATTGAAGCATTGAAAAAGGCATTCGAAATACGCAAGAAATATGAATATCTTGGACTAATGGAATCTCACGATACCTTGCAACAGATCGGAAATCTTGCAAATATGCTCATTATCGATAAAGAATACACGCAGGCACGAGAACTACTGTCCCTATATGAATCGCTTATATCTGAATATGAAAGCGAAGAATGCCTGGACTATGGATTTTGCCAGACAATGTTTGGTATCTTATGCTATCGTGAAGGAAAAGCTACAGAAGCAGAACGGCATTTACTTTCTGCCGAAACTATCATATCCGATGTGATTGGAACAGATAATGATCATATGAAGACGGTGTACCGGTACTTATATTCTCTTTACACACGATGGAAAAAAACAGCGCTGGCACAGAAATACAAAGAAAAATATTTAGAAGCAAACAAGAATAAATTGAAAATTGCCCCATAAAATACTATTACCACTTTCATAAAAACCGTTTGACATCTTCGATAGCTTAGGGTATATTATTGTCAGTGGTTGTGCTGTGGATGCTCGAGGGGCCCACAGCCGGAGGGGCTCATGCGTGGGCTCCTTTTTTTATCCATAAATGCCAAATGAAAGCGAGGCTATCTGATGGCTCAGAAATTTATGACTTATGACCAACAACTAAATAAACTGCAAGATGACAAAGGCTTGTCTATCCCTGACACAGACTTCGCAAGAAAGACATTGGAAGAAATCAGCTACTATTCTTTGATCGGCGGATATAAAGGATTATTCCTGCATCCAGCATCCAAGAAATACAAATACGGTGTTACCTTTAATGAAATCGTTGCATTTTATCATTTTGATGAACAGCTCCGCAGCATCTTTCTAAAATATATCTTGCAGGTGGAACGCCATTTGAAATCTATGATTTCATACCACTTTACAGAAAAATACGGAGAATCACAGACCGAATATTTAGACCCGAACAATTTTGATTACGTCCATCATTCAAGACAAGTAAAGAGACTTGTGGATTCATTAAGCAAAACGATTGCAATGCCAAGCCATTATCGCTACATTGCTCACCACGCAAAAAAGTACCATAATATTCCGTTATGGGTAGCGACTAATGCAATGACGATGGGACAAACCTCTGCATTTTATCAATATATGCCAAACGATATCCAGGTAAAGGTCAGCAAGGCATACCCGCAATATACAGAGAAACAGTTACATCAGTTCATTACTGTTATTGCCAAATGCCGAAATGTCTGTGCCCACGGAGAACGCTTATTTGACTTTCGAACCACAGATATGATTCCTGATACACTGTTACATAGCAAACTCGGAATTCCTTGCAAAAAAGGACTGTATCAGAACGGAAAAAAAGACCTGTTCGCAGTCGTGATCGCTCTCCGTTATCTGATTTCTGATACGGAATTTAAGACATTCCGCAGAAATCTGGCTCTTTTGATAAAAGATATACTCAAAAAATGCCCTCACCTCACAGAAGACCAGTTACTAAAAGAAATGGGCTTCCCTGAGAATTGGGCAAAAATCACACGATATAAAAAATAAGCTGATACTCGCATCTTCCGATACAATGTCAGCTTATTTTTATACCACTATTTTTATTATTCTCTGATTAAAGTATACAAGTTACTACCATCTTCATCCACTCCATTAAAATAGGTCGTATGGTTCATCTCATAATATACTGCATAAGTTATACCGCCACCACCATCTCGTGTACCCAACACTTCTACCTCTCCCACGGTCGGCACTTTGAATGTAACTGGTGTATTCGTAATCATAAACGGCTCACCTAATGGCATACCATTTACAAGAATTTGTACATAATCCCCATCTTCAGCTGCATAATCCCATACGTATAGGGTAGTTTCATCATCAGTTGATTCATGGGTAATAGTCATATCGCCACCAACATAATTCTCATCACTTTCAAGAAGTATTGTTCCTGCTGCCAAGGATGTTGAGATATGCGTTTCCAAAGCACTTGCAGCTTCTTCACTTGTATCAACCAACTTGCTAGTCGAACCCATACTATAAATAATCATAGATATAATGCCCACTGCAAATACTATCCATGCACTTTTCTTAATTCTCTTTGTAAAAGCAGATTGTTCTTTCCCTCCATTATTAACTCCCTGAGGTATTAATTCGGGAATATATTCTCTTTCATCCTCCAAAGGTATATACTGATTTGATGTAGCACCTTCTCGAATATTTATTGCATTTTTTTCAGTGGATTCTTTTCTTATCTCTTTCATAATCTCCCACCTCTATTCTACTCTGTCATATTTATGAAGAACCATCGGATTTTTCTTAAGATATATACACATAACAAGTCGGCATATTATAACCTGAATAATCATAATGATAATTGTCGCAACATGTCTCGGTGTACTTATAACCTGAAAACCTTTTGCTAATATTGCTTCTGCAATAGATAATATAAGCAGATGCATGGTCATAATCATGCTCAAAGGATAAAGCCATGGAAGTTTATAATAGCATCTCCTAAAGGCAGGTACCCACCCTGTGATTCCAAATACTAGACCAGACAAAAAAAGGAATACAAAACCAATTGTTGCTGATGAAAAACCTGATTTCAACATAACGACAATATCTCCGAAGAATATCCCCAGTATTACAATAAACATAAACAAGAGTGTCCATATAAGCACACCAAAGAACCATAAGAATGCAAATACATTCGCTATTTTATTTTTCATTTTCCTACGCCTCCTTAATGTCTGTTTCTGTAATAATCGTAAGGTCTTCTCTGGTAAGTTCTGTTACATTACTTAGTCGCAACGCTTGGTTATTCAGCGAACGTTCAAATACGTTTCTAACATATCGTCCATTTCCAAATTGTTTGTCCTCTTTTGCAATATCAAGTTTATTTCTAAATGCTATTTTTCCAGCCTCACTTAAAACATATCCTTGCTCTGAATACAAACCATCCGCTATCTGCAACAATTCATCCGTTGTATAATCTGGAAATTCGATAATATTGGCAAATCTCGATTGTAACCCCGCATTTGCTTCAAGAAAATGTTGCATATCATCACTGTACCCAGCCAATATCACTACTAGCCTATCCCGGTTATCATCCATCATTTTCACAAGAGTATCAATCGCTTCCTGCCCGAAATCATTTTCACCGCCTTGTGCTAGTGCATATGCTTCATCTACAAACAAAACACCACCCAACGCAGTTTCAATAACCCCTCTTGTCTTAATTGCAGTCTGACCAACATAGCCGGCAACCAATCCTGACCTATCTGTTTCCACCAGCTTATTGGTCTGGATAACGTTCATATTATACAACACATCTGCAACAGTTCTGGCCATCATCGTTTTTCCGGTTCCAGGATTTCCAGCAAATATCATGTGCATAGTCTGTGTTGTATCCGCTTTTAGACCAGCTTTTTTTCTCTCTGCCTGTAACTTCAATCTTGCGTTCAAACTTCTTATGTATTTCTTTACTGATTCAAGACCTATCACTTTAGATAATTCTTTTTCCAAGTCGAAACCTGTTACCTCTAACGAATCCGCTTTTACATCCGTCGGAATAATCATTGTTAATTCAGTTTCTGTCACATCAGTTGTCGCAATTCGAGAACTCTGTCTTCGTATAATATCTTCAACAAAATTTCTTACCATACGACCATTCCCTGATGAAGCATTTGCATGTCGCTTCATTCGGATAATTTCTTCCTCTATTATCGTATCCGTTCCCTCTGCAAGATTAAAGCCACGTCCACTAATCATTTGTTTACTGATACCAAAGAGTTCTGACACAGAATAATCTGGAAAATCGATTCTTAAAGGAAATCTGGATTCTAAACCAGAATTGGATTTCATGAAATCATTCATTTCTTTACTATATCCCGCCAGTATTACGATGATTTCCCCCTTATGATCCTCTATCAATTTTACTAATGTGTCAATACATTCCTGCCCAAAACTGCTACCACCATTTGTAATGGAGTACGCTTCGTCAATAAACAAAACACCTCCTATTGCAGATTTAAAGACATCCTCTGTCTTCTTTGCTGTTTGCCCTACATACTCTGCAATCAATCCTGCTTTATCAGTTTCTACAAGTTGACCTTTTTTCAAAATGCCCATGGATTTAAACATATTCGCCACAACTCTTGCAATTGTAGTCTTACCTGTGCCCGGATTTCCCGCAAATATCATATTCAATGACTGGGTTGTATCAACTTTTAGGTCTGCTTTTCTTCTTTTTTCCGTTGCCAAACACATTCTGTATTGTATTCGTACAAAATCTTTCACTGAGTTCAGCCCAATAATACCAGCAAGTTCTTTTTCCAAATCAAAATTCTTAAGTTTATCTTCGCCCTTAATATCTTCTGGTATAATTAAGTTCGTATCTGCTTCTACCACATTTTTTTCAATGATACGGACGGACTGTCTGCGAATAATATCATCTATAAGATTTCGAACCATACGACCATTTCCCGCATTCACAGATGCATACTGCTTCTGATCTGCAATTTCATTTCTGAATGCTTTTGCACCATCATTCTCTAAGCGGAAACCTCTTGTTGAAATCATTTTCACACCAATCTGGTATAATTCATCCGCTGAATAATCAGGAAATTCTATGAATAGTGGAAATCGGGATTCCAATCCCGAATTTGCCTTCATAAAATCTTTCATTTCTTTACTGTAACCAGCAAGAATTACTACTATTTCTCCTCTATAATCTTCAATAAGTTTCACAAGCGTGTCAATACATTCCTGTCCGAAACTACTTCCATCATTAGTGATAGAATATGCTTCATCAATAAACAAAACGCCTCCTAATGCAGATTTAAACACCTCTGTTGTCTTCTTTGCAGTTTGTCCTACATATTCTGCAATAAGTTCGCCTTTATCTACTTCAACCAATTGACCAGATTTTAAAATATCCATAGAATGAAACATTTCTGCAACCACCCTAGCCATAGTGGTTTTACCAGTTCCCGGATTACCCGCAAATATCATATTTAATGACTGTGTTGTATCAACACTAATATTTGCATCTTTTCGTCTCTTGTTTGCCTGAATCATTGTATATTGAGTCCGCATAAATTTTTTGACATCTTCCATACCAATAATTTCTGCCAGACTCTCTTCAAGATTAAATTCTATAATTTCATCAAATCCAAAGTCCGAATCAATAAGTTCTTCCATATCAGCTGTTATATCACTAACCACTCGTCTTGATTGGTTTATGATAGCCGTTTCTATTAAATTCCGCACAAGTCTTCCATTTCCACTATCATTCTTGCCTTTAATTTGATGTTTTTCAAACTGATAACGCAATCCATCTTCACAATTAGCATTAAGTTTATATCCTTTGGATATCGCTGTTATTTTCGCAATGTCATACATTTCATCAACAGTATAGTCTTCGAAATGTACAATATTAGGGAATCTTGATTTGAGACCAGAATTGGCTTTTAAGAAATCTTGCATTTCCTCTTCATATCCTGCCAGGATTACGACAAGGTCATCCCTATTATCTTCCATACCTTTTACTAAAGTATCAATTGATTCTAATCCAAAAGCATCATTTTTATCTCTACAAAGCGAATATGCTTCATCAATAAAAAGAACTCCTCCTATTGCTCCTCGTATAACATCTGTGGTCTTAACCGCAGTATGACCAGCATACTGTCCGACCAAATCTGCTCGTGTCACCTCGCATAAATGTCCTGATGACAATACTCCTATTGCTTTTAGATATTTCGCAACAATACGAGCAATCGTGGTTTTTCCCGTTCCCGGATTGCCCACAAAAATCATGTGCATAGATACTTCCGATTTCTTTAAACCCTTACCTTCTCGTATTTTTTGCACTTTGAAATTTGTTTCAAGATTTAAAACATAATCTTTTACCTTTGTCAATCCTATTACTCTATCAAGTTCTTTACGAGCTTCTTCAAGTTCCATGGCATTGTAATTCTTTAAATACTGTGATGTTCTAATAACCTCTCCACCTTTAAGAACAACGCAATAACCATCATCATAGGTCAGATTTGCACTTTCATCATCCCATAAAACTTCCTGCAATTTCATCTCAGATAATGTTTCATATATGTGTTCATCAATATGCTCTTCCAGTCCTTTAACACCTACTGAGGCATTATATCTGTTAGCCAATTCCTTAACTATCAAATCATCAAACTCTATATCGATGTGCAAATTTTTCTTACATTTAGCAACTAAATTGGTACACAATGTATAAGCCAAGTCTTTAACCTGATTGTCTTTGATTGGCTCTAATGTAATAATATCTCCAATCTCTTTTATAATTTTATTTCCAAGCTCCGAAACAATCTTTGCTTGTGAAAGTATAGAAGTCAGCACGAAAAATTTTCCATTTGTTGAAATTTCAGAAATTAACTCGGTATTAAGAATACCTGTTGCTTCCACCAAACTTCCATTGTTGACCATATATCGTTTCGTAAGCTTATAAACACCTTCCACTAACAACTGGTAAATTATATCTAATTGCGTTAACGATGCCTTTTCTATATTTTCAAAAACAACGCTCTCTGTATTAGTATTTAAGAATTTGTATAAATCACTTAAAAATAACACATTAGATGTATCAGCAGAGTAATCAACCATATTCATGATTGCCATTTGATTATATCTAAATACTTTCCTTTCTTTCAGCAACTCGGTGATGCATCGAACCGCATATACCTTTCCTCTGCTTTCAGAACCAAGTACTAAGATAGTATTCTTCGGTTTGACATTGTCAAAACCTCTTACATATGGTCTTTGGAATGCCCTGCACAAAGCGGTTCTGTCTAGTTCTGAACCAACCCAGTATTTCTTTAATTCAATTGAAAGACTATCAAAAGCATCATTTGCTCTGCCTACTGTTTTACTATCTTCCTTAGAAGGTGCATATGACTTAATTTGTGTTTTACTTAATTGCTGTTTAGTCTGTGACACGGTTTGTACTGTCTGTATTATAGGAACAGTTTGCTGTTGCATACTTCCCTGCGAATACACTTGCGATGTTGAATTAGCATAATTCTTTTTCTTTTCACTTCTTGCAATAAAACCTCTTTCGTCTACACATGCTTTAATTTGATATTCTGGAAATAAAAACTGCAACAGTTCTTTTGTCTTATTTGTCATTGCTTCTCCTTTTTGAAACAGATCTATAAATAATTAAGTATGAATCTGATCCAATTACTTACTTTTCCACTTAACTCTTCTGCTGTTCCTTCTATCTTTTTTATCTTTCCACTATTACCTATCGGGTGACTCATCCATGCATTTTCACTTCTGAAATTTATACTTCCGACTAAAACTCCCTTATATTCTACATTTATGGTTCCAGAGCTAAGTCTGGTACATCTACAATCTGTTGGTAATTTATTCTCTTGAAGACCATTCCAAAAATTTTCCAACACTCTTTTTTCTTGATCATTTGCATCACTCAATACAAAATCATCAATCTTTACAACGCTACCAGTGTGTATTTTTTCTTTTACGCCTTGCATGATATTCGTAAAATCACTACGCATTTCTTTTTTCTGCAATTCTTCATCTTCCATTTGAACAGGAACCGATTGCATTTGCTTAACCTCTTGCTCCGCTATCTTTCTAACCCGTTCAGCCTCATCGTTCATTTTCTTTACAGCGTTCGAGAACTGTCTGGCATTATTTACATTGGATATATATATTATTACATTTAAACCAGTTTCTGATTTAAACACAAGCGTTCCGTAATTGCACTTTGGCAGTTGTCTGTTATTTCTGTACCTCTTATCCGGAGATCCATTTTTATTTACATATTGCCACGTATGGCCTACGATTTCGGCATCCTTTGGTGTTACACCATTCTCAATAAATATCACATTTCCAACATCTATGTGCATCTCCGAGTATTCAACAACTCCCCATCCCTTTTTCCCTTTTACAATTAGTCGGTCTGGAAGAATATATACATCATCCTTCAGCAGCTTTATGTAATAACAGGTAGCATCTGTCTTTAAGAAAAATGGTTTTTTCTTTAAAAATTTTACAGGTTTCTTTTCTACACTACGTGCCGCCCCAGCATTCGTTTTCGTGGAACTATTGGCCTGAATCGTATTAACCTGCCACGTTCCACTATTATTGATAAGAGCTGACATTGCTTGATCCATCATTTGGATTCTTCTCATTCCATAATCATCAAATTCGTATTCAACGTTTATCTTCTTTGATGCAGAAAGATAAATCAAACCGCCTATCGCCGCCATAAAAAATATAATAAAAAACGGCGTCCCTGGTGTGAGAAGTAATGAAATAACACTTCCCCAAATCAATCCTGTTCTGATACTTGAATATTTCTTAATAGCATCAATAAAATCTTGAGAATTATCGGTAACAAGGTGCTTTACATCTGCCTCTGATGCTTGATACAAAACATTCTGCTGTTCAGTTATCATAGTTTGCTGATAACTCCCAGCCTTAACTCGCTTGTTTCTTTTTTTAGTTTCACTATCATCAACCCAAGATATTCCTGTACCAGGAATCGAATATGTTTTTCTCACACCACCCCCGGCCTTCTTAGTTATTCTATATCCTTTTGTACCCCAACTGTATCCTACACCGGATTTACTAAGATTCACTCGAAATCCTCCACCTAAATTTATACTTTTTCTATACCTCATTCCCATTTTTCTTCACCTCTCCACTTCTTTTTCTCCAATTTTTATATTCTCCAGAAACTATTCTGTTATCAGTAGGTTTTTCTGCATTTACTGGGATTGCCCATACATTACCAAATTTCGTAACACCCGCAATTTTCCCATCAGCACACATAATCTGTACTGTTCTAACTGTTAACCCCCATCTTTTCGCCATTTCTTTTACTGTTGTATAACCTTCTATCATACAAACCTCTTTACTTTTTGAAAACTTATTGTCAATATTAATCTCATATATCTATTTTAATCCTACTCGTTTTTGCGAAAAATGTCAACAATGACACGTTCTTAACGATAGTTTCCTTATAACTACTTCTCATATATCAATATCTTTTTTGCTATCTACAATAATCTCTTTTCTTCTTCGCTGTTTTCTGCTTCTGCTCTGTTCTCTGTACCCCCTTCACTTTCTTTCGATAATCATATTCTTTTAAAAATTCGTCATATACTTTCATTTGATATCTCAGCGACTTCAATTTCCCTGCATCATATCCCATACGACTTTTGTACTGTTCAAATTCTTCTAATGCATTCTCCGTAGGTATCGGAAGTATTTCTGCCCTCTCTTTCATTGGCAGTTTTGTATAATCAACCGGTTCCGGCTTCTTTATCTCATCTATGATTCCTTGCCATTCTTTGTGAAAATCGTAAAAGGCACCACCATAAAACACATTTTCATCATTTTCCTGAATATTCTCTTTTTCCAGAAATTCATCAAATGCCTGGTATACTGTTTTATCCTCTACTGAATGCTCTTCCCATTCAGAATAATCTTCCACTGAGTTTTTTGATGTTTCCATTTCCTGTTCCATCCTCTGATATTCCAGATGTTTTCTTTCTTTTTCCTGTAAATACTCCTTAATCCCATCTATTGTAAATCTTTTACCAAGCTTACTTCCACGTACTGCCTTTGTTTTACTGCCCTTATTCAGATCATACGGAAGTGCATAACTGATCGTTTTTCCTTTCCATCGAATATCCATTCCATAAGTATGCCTCAACATTTCCACAACATCCTGCACCGTTTTCGTAGATTCATCATTCATGGCTAATCGTATATAAACTCTTATTTCATCCTTAAATGACAATTTTCCACGCTTTCTCATTTGATGCTCTGCATACGTCAGCTTTTCTTTTTCGTTTTCAATACTATAAAAATTCTCTCGGACAGAATGAACAAGCCCGTGCTCGATACATTGCTTTCCCAGATACTTTGACATTTCTACCAGTTCTTTTGGACCTCTTCTGAAAGAACGTCCATCCGTTTGATTGCAGTTACTTACCAGAAAATGTGCGTGTATATGATCTGTATCTGTATGAACTGCAAATAATACCTCATATCCTTTACTCCAGAAGAATTCCTGTGCAAACTGTTCTGCTATTTTATATGCATCTTTATACGTCATTGCTGTTCTATCATCCGGATGAAAAGAAATGGAAACTTTCTGTGCCAAAATCTCTTTTGGCTTATATCTGGAATACCGTTTCTGATGCATCTTCCTTGTAATGATCAGGCTGTTTGCAAAGTTATCGCGATTACAGCCCAGTGCAGTGTACAGATCAGGCTCTGTCTTAATAATTCCATCTGCAACCTGTTCCTTGCGTTGCCCCAGAATATAATCAGCCGCGCTTTTCAATTGTGCAATTGATTTGCAAGGAGTATATTTTACATTCACATTTCCATATATTTCTCCCATTATGCCACTCTCTCCAATAAATCCAATACCCGATTTTCCAGATTCCTATATGCCACCTCATAAACGTGAAAAGATGTTACCGATGCAAGCTCCGGATACTGGTTAATCTGCCTTGCCATCTGATTTATATTTACACCTTGTTTCTTTAGTTCATAGGAAACATCCTGCATAACATCTCTAAAATCTTTTAAAGTCACTCCATCCACCTGTTTTCCCTTATTTACACGGAGCAAATACTCTATAAAATCAGAAGAACTTTTATATCCGCTTTCTTCCATCTGCTTATGAAATTCCCGTCTGGTACTTCCAGTTACACGAGAATAGATCACTTCGTCCTTTGTTCGAAATCCCATATAACACCTTCTTTCCTTAAATGCAAAAAAGCCATACAATCCTATTTCAGAACTGCATGACTTCTTCTCATTGTTATTTTTATTCTATTGTATTGTTCGGCTACATCTCTTCCCTAAAATGAAACCATAGATACAGTCACGTGAATTACGTTTTTTGACAATACTGCAAAATCCTATTGTAAAACAGCCACAGTGCTACATTTACCATAAGATTCTCCATCATATCTCATCGCATCCATTCCAATCCGTATCCATCTGTCATCATTTCAAGGCTATCTCTGTAGCCGTTTGGGAAGATATTCTATCTTCCTGTCGAAGCTGTCCTCCGTAAGCAATGCACATCATCCCCGTTATCTGTCTGTCGAATAATTCTCTCCAGACAGATAAAATATGCTTTTCGCTCCACGCTCAAAACATATTTCCCACATCGTCTCTCGGCTAAATAAACATATAGGTCACTCTCGATGTGGTGGGAATGATATAGGCAGGTAGTACCTCTGGCTTGCCAAATCGTCAAAAAAATGGAACTGCCACTTTCGTGACACTTCCATTTTCTTCTCCTCTTCGTCTGTACCATCGGTTCTACCTGCTTAAGGGGCTTCGCCCCCTAAGAACCCCCGACCTGTAACTATCAGCTCATTCACAAAGGTGAGCTGATAGTTTCGGTCTATACGCAACCGTTCCACTCAAAAGTGTAGCCACTACCCACCGAATGAATAATCAAGAAATTCATTCTCTTCCGGTTCGTTCGTCTCCTCTTTTGTGGAAGATTGCTCCCGCTGGGCAGTAGCTGTCGGAACAGCAGTCATCGGATACGGATAAACCAATCCTTTTCCCTGCTGTGTTCCGATTAGCCCTGCCATCAGCATACTCTGCTGCATCTGGTACATTCCGGCAAGTGCCGGAAGATTCGCAAGGACCTTTTGCTCCACCATCTGCACCATTCGATCTGCAAAGGCATCTTCTTTTTCCCTCGTTTCAAAGTAGAAATCTGCCTTTCTTTTCAAATGCCTTTCATAATAATCGTTGATCGCTATAATCACGAAAGCATTTAATGACTTGAAATCTTCTTCTACTTCTTTGGAATGTAGATACTCCCAAGCCTTTTTTGCTTCTTCATTTTGCAGGTTGAAGCGGATGTTATGATTTTTTCTTTCCAACTACTACACCTACTTTCTCTGATTCTGATGACGGAGCAGCATATAGCAATAATATTCATACCCTTTCGCATTGGCTCTGATGTCGTGATTAAAGATGGTTCGCTCTGGATTATATTTACCGAACTGTTCCACCAGTCTTGCACCGCCACCCATAAAATACACTCGCATCAGCTCCTCATTAAATTCATGGTCACGAAGTTTCTGCATGATCAGTTCCGTGTATTCAGTTGCTCCCTGCTTCATCAGTTTCGCATATTTCTCTGACAAATCTGTTTCTCCTGTACGCAGAAAACTTTCCACCACTTCTGCCATCAGACAATCACCAGTATTGTCCTGAATGAGATTGTGAATTTTCTGATAGCACTGGAACACGCCCAATTTTTCCGTCCAGGATTTACTCTCCATAGGTCTTCCATTATTCAGATACATCAGATTCATTGTGCCATTTCCAATATCTGCAAGAAGTGTGATTCCCTTAAACTCTTTCAGATTCTCTGCAACCGCTGAATAGCACTGTGGCATGACCGTACATCCAACAAATTCCAAACGATACAATCGGCTCTTATATCTAACCTCCACCATACGGTTACGCATCAGATATCTACGAAAATCTTCTTTCTGTGCCTGTACCCATTTTAAAGGCAGACCTACGGCAAGGTGTACTCTTGCCGTATTCACTGCATCCTTCATACCTCTTGCTTCTAATTCTTTGGTAATGGCTGCCAATGTCAGGATATAATTATCTTCATCTGACTGCTTATCAGCCACAAAACCTTTGTGGCCCTCGCCAATCACATAAAACTTTCCTTCATATTCCAGATAGTCTCTGCTAAGAACCGGTTCAGAATCATACTTCACTACCGCTGTCTTAAAACATCTTCTGGCTGTTTTTATATTTCCATAACCATTGTCCACACCAATGATCATCGCTCCATTTACATTATAATCTCTGATTTTTTCTGTCATATTCCATTTCCTCCTATCGTTCCATTCCTTTTTTCTTTAATTTCTGTTGTACCGATGGCTTTGTCTGCATCACCTGTTTCTCATGCCATTCCTTTACCAAAGATTCAATCAATTCTACCTTTTGTCTTGGTGTAAAATCCTTTGGAAAATAATCTGCAAGGGTATCAGCACGAATCTTGATCTGCTCTCTTTGATTTGGTTTTTCCTGCTCCAAAATGGAATACATTTCATCCATATCAAGAGTTCCCGCCTGACTCATTCGCT